>NZ_WTYF01000003.1:37500-337500 GCF_009827315.1 Qipengyuania gaetbuli | reverse complement strand
GGGGGCGATGCCGTGGTCGAATACGAGCCGGGCGAAGAGGAAATCCTCGAAGACCTGCTCCCGCGCTACGTGAAGACGCAGCTTTTCGGTGCCCTGCTGGAACGCGAGGCTTCCGAACAGGGTGCCTCCATGACCGCCATGGACAACGCCACGCGCAATGCCGGCGACCTGATCAACAAGCTGACGATCCAGTACAACCGCAGCCGCCAGGCCGCGATCACCACCGAACTCGTCGAAATCATCGCGGGCGCGGAAGCGCTCTGACAAGGACCGGAAAAGTGAAGAAACTCGCCCTTATCCTCCCCCTCGCGCTGCTCGCAGCCTGCGGCGAAGAGCCGGCTCCCGAGCCGACCCCGACCGAAACCGCGACGCCGGAACCGGTTGCCAGCCTGCCCGCGACCGACCAGGCCTATTTCAGCGCCAAGTTCGCAGAAACCTGCGAAGGTGCCGAACCGGTCAAGAACGCCGTCTGCCGCCGCGCAATGGGTGCCGAACAGGCCCTGTGCGAATACGGTCTCGGCGAAGACGAATACATGCGTCACGAAGCCACTCTGGTTGCGAACGAAGACGGTTCGGACTGGATGATCGACAACGCAGAAGCCCTCTGTGCCGAACACGGCGCACACCACAAAGCCTCCTGAGCCAGTAGGATACCAATATCATGGCCACCGCACCCAAGCTTAACCAGAGCCCCAACGGCGTCATCAGCCAGGTCATTGGCGCCGTCGTCGACGTCGCCTTCGAAGGTGAACTGCCGCCGATCCTGACCGCGCTCGAAACGAAGAACGGCGAAAACACGCTGGTCCTCGAAGTTGCGCAGCACCTCGGTGAGAACACCGTCCGCACCATCGCGATGGACGGCACCGACGGCCTGACCCGTGGTCAGGAAGTCGTGAACACCGGCGCGCAGATCTCGGTCCCCGTCGGTCCGAAGACGCTCGGGCGCATCATGAACGTCGTCGGCGAGCCGATCGACGAGCGCGGCCCGATCGGCGCCGAAAGCACCAGCCCGATCCACGCCGAAGCCCCGCTGTTCATCGACCAGTCGACCGAAGCCAGCATCCTCGTCACCGGCATCAAGGTCATCGACCTTCTCGCTCCCTACGCAAAGGGCGGCAAGATCGGCCTGTTTGGCGGCGCCGGCGTCGGCAAGACCGTTCTGATCCAGGAACTGATCAACAACATCGCCAAGGGTCACGGCGGCGTGTCGGTCTTCGCGGGCGTCGGTGAACGTACCCGTGAAGGTAACGACCTCTACCACGAATTCCTCGACGCCGGCGTTATCGCCAAGGACGCCGACGGCAACGCAACCTCGGAAGGTTCGAAGGTGGCACTCGTCTTCGGCCAGATGAACGAACCCCCGGGCGCCCGCGCACGCGTCGCCCTGTCGGGCCTGACCATGGCGGAATACTTCCGCGACGTCGAAGGCCAGGATGTGCTGTTCTTCGTCGACAACATCTTCCGCTTCACCCAGGCGGGTTCGGAAGTGTCGGCACTGCTCGGCCGTATTCCTTCGGCAGTGGGCTACCAGCCGACGCTCGCCACCGACATGGGTAACCTGCAGGAACGTATCACCTCGACCACCAAGGGTTCGATCACCTCGGTCCAGGCCATCTACGTTCCCGCCGACGACCTTACCGACCCGGCACCGGCAACCTCGTTCGCCCACTTGGACGCAACGACCACCCTGTCGCGCGCCATCTCGGAGCTCGGCATCTACCCGGCAGTCGACCCGCTCGACTCGACCTCGCGCGTTCTCGAACCGCGCGTCGTCGGCCAGGAGCACTACGAGACCGCCCGCCGCGTCCAGGAAACCCTGCAGAAGTACAAGAGCCTGCAGGACATCATCGCCATTCTCGGCATGGACGAACTGTCGGAAGAAGATAAGCTGACCGTGGCTCGTGCCCGCAAGATCCAGCGCTTCCTCTCGCAGCCGTTCCACGTCGCCGAAGTCTTCACCAACATCCCGGGCGTGTTCGTCCAGCTGGAAGACACGGTGAAGTCGTTCAAGGCAGTCGTGGACGGCGAATACGACCACCTGCCGGAAGCCGCTTTCTACATGGTCGGCGGCATCGACCAGGCGGTCGAAAAGGCCAAGAAGCTGGCCGAGGACGCGTAAGGACATGGCCCTCCACTTCGAACTCGTCACGCCGGCGAAGCTGGTCCGTTCGGAAGACGTCCACATGGTCGTCGTTCCCGGCACGGAAGGCGAATTCGGCGTGCTCGAGGGCCACGCGCCCTTCATGTCGACCATCCGCGACGGTGCTGTGCAGGTCTACAAGACCGAAGGCGCAGCTCCGGAAACCATCGAGGTTCGCGGCGGCTTTGCCGAAGTCGGCGAGAACGGCCTTACGGTCCTTGCGGAACACGTCGAAGGCTGAGCCTTTCGGGATCATCGCAAACAGGAAAAGGGCGGCCCTCGGGTCGCCCTTTTTCGTTTGTCCGTCGTGGTTTGTCCCTCGTCGAGCAAGTCTGTCCTTTCCACCTGCGTGCGGCAGGGTACAAGCAACCCGCATTATCTGCAGGAGAGGACTGTGAAACGTGTTTCCACGCTGGCAATGGCTGCTGTCATGACCATCGCCGCCCCCAATTCGCTCGCCGCACAGGACGGCGTTCCCGGCCCGGACGAAGATCCCTACATCTGGCTGGAAGAAGCCCGTAGTGACCGCGCGCTCGACTGGGTCCGCAGCGAAAACGACCGCACGCTTGCCCATATGGAAGCCGACCCACGCTTCGAGCAGCTCAAGAACGAGGCGCTGGCGATCTACGACAGCGAGGATCGTATTCCCTTCGTGTCGATCCGTCCCGACGGCCTCTACAATTTCTGGCAGGACAAGGCCAATCCCAAGGGCCTGCTCCGCCGCACCACGCTGGAAAGCTACCAGAGCAACGATATCGCCTGGGAAACCGTCCTCGATGTCGACGCGCTCGCCGCAGCAGAAGGCAAGGAATGGGTCTACAAGGGCAGCACCTGCCTGCCGCCCGAACAGCGCATGTGCATGATCGCGCTGAGCGACGGCGGCAAGGATGCCACCATCATGCGCGAATTCGACACCGCGACGAAGCAGTTCATCGACGGGGGCTTCGTGCTCGACAGCGAAAGCCAGGGCAGCGTCCAGTGGCTCGACAAGGACACCCTGCTCGTCAGCCGCGATTTCGGTGAAGGTACGCTGACCGATAGCGAATATCCGTTCACCACCCGCATTTGGAAACGCGGCACCGACGTCACCGATGCCCCCGAAATCTTCCGGGGTGAATCGAGCGACGTGTGGTCGGGTGCCGGTCTGCTCCGCGACAACAAGGGCGTGGTCCATGCCCGCACCGCCTTCCGCGGCGTGAGCTTCCACGAAAGCATCAACTACGTCTGGCATGAAGGCGAGTGGCTCGAACTCGACATGCCGAAAAAGGCGAACCTGGCCGGCATCATCGACGGGCAGCTGCTCTATTCCACCGATGTGGACTGGGAAGTCGGCGGCCAGACCTTCCCCGCCGACGCGCTCGTCTCGGTGGACCTTGAAGAGTGGAAGCGCGACCCGAACGGGGCGAAGAAGACCCTCGTCTGGGCCCCTGCCGAACGCCAGACCAAGCAGGGCATCAGCTCGACCGCTAACAGCGCCTTCATCACCATTCTCGACAATGTCGTGGGCAAGGTGCTGAAATTCGATTTCGAAGGCGGCAAGTGGGTTTCGACCGAAGTCGCCTTGCCCGACAATGCCACGGTCGGTGTGGCGGCGGCCTCTGACGAGAGCGACCAGATCATGTTCTCGGTCACCGATTTCCTCTCGCCGACCACGCTCTACTACACCGATGGATCGGGCGATCCGGCAGTGCTCAAGACCTCGCCGGCCTATTTTGACGCCATGGGCATGGAAGTCGAGCAGCACGAGGCGACGAGCAAGGACGGGACGAAAATCCCCTACTTCATCGTGAAACCCAAGGGCATGACGCTGGACGGTTCCACCGCAACCCTGCTGACCGGTTACGGCGGCTTCCAGGTGCCGCGCCTGCCCTCCTATCTCGGGACCACGGGCAAACTGTGGGTTGAAAAGGGCGGCGCCTATGTCCTTGCCAACATGCGTGGCGGCGGCGAATTCGGGCCGATGTGGCACCAGAGCGCCATTCGCGAGAACAAGCAGCGCACGTGGGACGACTTCATCGCCGTGGCCGAAGACCTGGTGAAGCGCGGCTTCACCACGCCCGACCACCTCGGTATCCAGGGCGGCTCGCAGGGCGGCCTGCTGGTGGGCACGGCCTTCACACAGCGGCCCGACCTGTTCGACGCGGCGATCGTCCAGATCCCGCTGTTCGACATGCTGCGTTATCACCTAATCGGCCGCGGCGCCTCGTGGATCGGTGAATACGGCGATCCGCGCATCCCCGAACAGCGCGCATGGATCGAAGGCTATTCGCCCTACCAGAAGATCGTCGAAGGCGTGGATTACCCCTCGCCCTTCCTCTGGGCTTCGACCGCAGATGACCGCACCCACCCCGCCCACGCCCGCAAGGGTGCCGCCAAGCTCAAGGAACTCGGCCAGGATTACTGGTATTTCGAGGACATGACCGGCGGCCATTCGGGCGGCGTGGACAACGAACAGCGCGCCAAGCTTCAAGCCCTGCAGATGGTCTACCTGATGCAGCGCCTCATGGACGACAACAACGGCGGCTGATCCGGCTGTCGCTGCACTGAAATGGAAAGGGGCGGCCTCGCGGTCGCCCCTTCTCGTTTGCGGTTACTCAACCGGAATAATCACCTCGTTGCGCCGGAGCGGTGGCGGCACCATCGGTGCATCGTAGAACGCGAATTCGGCCGGGCCCGAGGCCACCAGCCCTTCCTTGGCGATCCAGTCGCGGAGCGCCTTTTCCTTCTCTGCCAGATCGGCATCGCTGCCGCGGCCGGAGAAACGCACGGCCACCACTCGGCGGGATGGCACTTCGGTCAGGGTAATGTCCTGCGGCGGCGTGGGCAGCGTATCCCTCGTGTACTGCGGCGGCATCACGAAACGCGTGCGCCACGTGCCGCTTTCGTCATTGCCGTCCTGCATGACGGGCGCAGTCATGGCGATTTCCGCGCCCTGGTCCTGGATGACCGGTGCCGTCATCGCGATCTTTGCACCCTGGTCCTGCATCACCGGGCTGGTCATCGCGATTTCCTGGTCCGGCCGGTCCTCGGCAAAGATATAGGCAGCAAGACGCCGGAAGCCCGCGTTCAATGCGGGCCTGCGGTCGCCGGTGTGAATGACTTCCGCAACGATCATCGGGGCATATTCGCGCAGCTGGAAATCGCCATCTTCCCTGACGAGCGTGTAGTCCGGCTCATCCACCGCCTGGCGGTAATAGGCGTAGGTGGCAGTTGCGCCAGCAGCGAGAACGCCGAGGCCGATGGCTGCGGCTTTCCAGAGTTTCATGAATTCGGGCTCCTTGGTCTTTGACCCACAACGCCCGTGTCACCCCGTCGTTTCCTGCTATCGCGCGGTCCGGGTGGGCGCATGGAAGTCGGGCGGCTTGTCCGAAACCCAGCGGACAAATTTCGCCAGCGCCTCGTTTTGCAACAAGGCTTCGCGATCCTCGCCGATGCGGGCGAGTTCGGCATTGGTGAAATTGGCATGGATTGCCTTGTGGCAGATCGGGTGGACGGGGACGGTGAACCGCCCCTTCTTCGCCTTGGGCACCGGATGGTGGAGCTGGACGCGCGTGCCGATATCGCGCCCGCACAGCCAGCAGGTGGTGCGCCCTGCGGTCAGCCCTTTTTCTCCGACGCCTTTTTCTTCTTCATCGCGTCGTGGAAGCGGTCGGCCCAACCGGGCTTTACGATCTGTTCGCCGCGCACCATTCGCAGGTCGCCTGCTGCCACGTCGCGGCTGACCGCGCTACCGGCAGCAACGATGGCGTCCGCCCCGATCTCGACCGGGGCGATCAGCGCACTGTTCGAGCCGATGAAGGCACGCTCGCCGATCTTGGTGCGGTATTTGAAATAGCCGTCGTAATTGCAGGTGATGGTGCCGGCACCGATATTCGCGCCCGCGCCCACTTCCGCATCGCCAAGATAGGTGAGGTGGTTGGCCTTCGCCCCTTCACCGAGGACCGCCTTCTTCATCTCCACGAAGTTGCCGACCTTGCTGCCCTTTTCCATCACTGCGCCGGGGCGCAGGCGTGCATAGGGGCCGACTTCGCAGCCCTCGCCCACACTGGCCCCTTCCAAGTGGCTGAATGCGCGGATGGTGGCACCGGTGGCGACCTTCACGCCGGGGCCGAAAACGACATTGGGTTCGACCGTGACGTCGCTGGAAAGCTCGGTATCGTAGCTGAAGAACACGGTTTCGGGCGCGCGCAGGGTCACGCCTTCGGCCATCCAGTAGTTGCGCTGCTCCTGCTGCCATAGGGCCTCTGCCGCCGCGAGTTCGCCGCGCGAGTTGATGCCCGCGACTTCGTTCGGATCGTCCGTGGTGACAGCGGCACAGATGCGGCCGTCATGGATGGCGATATTGACGATATCTGGGAGGTAGTATTCGCCCTGCGCATTGTCGTTGCCCACCCGGCCCAGCAAATCCCACAAATCCGCTGCCCGCGCGGCGAGGAGGCCGGAATTGCACAAATGGCATGCCCTCTCGCCTTCGTCGGCATCCTTGAATTCGACCATCTTGGCGATGCGGCCTTCGTCGTCGGCGATGACGCGGCCATAGGCGAGCGGGTCTTCCGGCTCGAACGCCAGCACCACTGCTGCAGGTGTGTCCGCAGCATGGAGCCGGCCGAGCATCCGCTCCATCGTGGCGGGGCGCACGAAAGGCACGTCGCCGTACATGACCAAGACGTCGCCATCGAACCCGTCCAGTTCGCCTTGCGCCTGCTGGACCGCATGGCCGGTACCCAGCTGGGGTTCCTGCAGGCACGTGCGCGCGCTGCCCGCCAGCGCTTCTTCCAGCTGTTCGCGCCCTGCGCCGACGACCACGACCTTGTGCGCGGGCGAGAGGCTGTCGACGCTCGCCATCAGGTGATGCAGCATCGGGCGGCCCGCGATCGGGTGCAGCACCTTGTGCAGCGCGCTCTTCATGCGGGTACCCTTGCCCGCGGCGAGAATGACGGCGGCGAATTGTCTGGTCTGGCTCATGTCACCGGCAATGCCACCAAATGCTTGCGGATTGAAGAACCATCCGCCACCCCTCCCCCGCATGAGCGACTTCCCCTTTGCCGCCGTCGGCTTCGACCTCGACGGAACTCTCCTCGAAACGCACCGCGACCTGGGCGCGGCGGTCAATCACGCGCTGGCGCTGGGCGGTTTCGATCCGGTCCCTGCCGACCATGCGAGCGACCTCATCGGTGGCGGCGCGAAGATCATGCTGGCCCGCGCCGTGGACCAGCAGGGCGGGCTGCCGGAAGACGAGTTCCGCCGGCTCTACAAGGAAATGCTCGGCTACTATTCTGAGAACAATGCAGTCCACACCCGACCCTATCCGCACGCGGTGGAAACGCTCGATGCGCTGGCCGAGCGCGGAGTGAAGATGGCTGTGGTGACGAACAAGTTCGAAAGCTTCGCTCGCCAGATCCTGACGACTCTCGACCTGGCCCATCGATTCGAAACGATCATCGGCGGGGACACCATGGGCAAGGGCCGTGCAAAGCCCGAGCCGGATTCCGTGATCGAGGCCCGCGCGCGCTGCGGCGGCGGTCGCCTCGCCTTCATTGGCGACAGTTCCTACGATGTGAGGGCGGCCCGCGCAGCGCAGGTTCCGGTGGTCGCCGCCGCCTATGGCTATTGCGACAAGCCTCCCCACGAACTGGGAGCAGACGCGGTCATCGAATCGCTGGCGGGCCTCATTTCCGCCCTCGAAACGCTGTAGGGCACCGCCCGGCCTTCGCCCTGCCCTTACGGCATGGCGGATCACCGCGCATACGGTTGCAACACGGGTGCAAAAGTGCCAATCCGCGCGGCAATTGACCTTTACGTAAACGACAAAGCAGGAGCAGCCCCATGACCATCGACTTCAAGGACAAGGTAGCCATCGTCACCGGTGCGGGCGGCGGGCTCGGCCGCGAATACGCTCTCGAACTGGCGCGCCGCGGCGCGAAGGTCGTCGTCAACGACCTCGGCGGCTCGCGTGACGGCACCGGCCACTCCGACATGGCCCTCCAGGTCGTCGAGGAAATCGAGAAGATGGGCGGCGAAGCCATGTCGAACGGTGGCTCGGTCACCGAATACGACCAGATGGAAAAGATGGTCGCCGATGCCAAGCAGAAGTGGGGCGGCGTGCACGTCCTCATCAACAATGCCGGCGTCTTGCGCGACAAGACTTTCGCCAAGATGAGCCCGGAAGATTTCGAGTTCGTCCTCAAGGTCCACCTGACCGGTTCGGCCTTCGTCACCAAGGCATGCTGGGAAACCATGCGCGAGCAGGCCTATGGCCGCATCATGATGACCGCATCGTCGACCGGCCTGTTCGGTAACTTCGGCCAGGCCAACTACGGCGCGGCGAAGCTCGGCCTTGCCGGCCTGACCAAGACGCTGGCTCTCGAAGGCGCGAAGTACAATGTCCGCGTCAACACGCTGTCGCCGGTCGCCGGCACGCGCATGACCGAAGACCTCTTCCCCGAAGAAGCCTTCAAGCTCTTCGACCCGGTGAACGTCGTTCCGGCCGCGCTCTTCCTCGTCAGCGAGGACGCGCCGACCAATGCCATCGTCGGCGCAGGTGCCGGCGGCTATCACTCGGCCTGGACCGTCATGAACGACGCCGTCTGGCTGCCCGAAGGCGAGCGTACGGTTGAAGGTTTTGCCGCCAACTGGGACAAGATCAGCGAGTTCTCGAACCTCAAGGCACCCCAGTCGGGCAGCGAGCAGTCGGGTGCAATCCTGACCGCCATGCAGAAGGTCACCGGAACGGGACCGTCCTCGGCCCGCGGATAATCGCGAAGTCCTATATTGCGGGAAACCCCGCGCCGTTGCAGAACGGCGCGGGGTTTTTCTTTGGGGGGTCGCATGAATCTCGAGAACGGACTGCGCGCGCTGCGCACCTCGTCGCTGGTGGTGCGCATCAGCGCCATCGTCGTCCTGCTGGCAGGCGTCGCACAGCTCGTCCTGGGTGGGATCGCGGTGAAGCAGGAATACGAGCGGATCGCCGAAATCGAGGAGCTGAGCCGGCAGAACACCTATTACGGCTACCAGCTTCAGCAACGCGCGATCGATCAGCAATACAACCGCTCGAGCAGTGCCTTTTTCATCCAGGGGCGTTTCATGCCGTCCGAGGATTCGATGAAGCCCGACGCGCCCGGGTTGATCAGCCTTATCGTATTGCTCCTGTCAGGACTGGTATTCGTCGGCGCAGCGCTGTTCTGGGTGTTTCGCGCCAACAGCAATCTGGCGCAGGTCGGAATCAAGAGCAAATACAGTCCTGCGCTTGCCACTGCGGCCTATCTCATCCCGGTCGCCAACCTGTCCCTGCCGTTTGAATCGATGCGCGAACTGCACAACCGCAGTCACGGGGAAGAGGAAGACTTCGCCCACAGCCCGGTCGAGGACGTCACTGCATGGTGGACCGCGATGATGGTCGGCATGCTCATCTTCAGCGCCATGATCGTGAAATTCGCGCTCGACGTGGGGACCAATCTCGTCATCATGACGCCGATATGGATGGAGTTCACGATCATCGCATTCGCTCTGGTCCTGTTGCTGGGATCGGCGTGGCTTTTCGGCAGGTTGACCCGCTCCATCACCGCTGCGCAGGCCGAATACCTGCCGCAGGTCGATACAAGCGCCCTCGCGGATGCCGCGCCGGCGCGGCCCACGGTCACCATTATCGGAACCTGAAAATCGAGGCGTATTGACGTATTAATACACCATAGCTATACCTCTGCCATTCTCAACGGGGAGAACGGCTTATGTATAGCCAGGAAGACTTGAACTCCGCCGTCGCTGCGGGTGCCATCAGCAAGGACGCGGCAGATGCCCTGCGCGCCCATGTCGCATCCAGCCGCGACGCAGTGCCGGCAGATGCGGAACATTTCCGCCTCATCACCGGCTTCAACGACATCTTCGTCAGCATCGGCGTCGTAATCATGCTGGTTGCCATGGCGGCCATCGGCGACGCCATCTGGTCGAGCAATGACGGCCCTTCACCCGTTTCGGCGGCGCTGGTTGCCGGCACGGCCTGGATGCTGGCCGAATTCTTCACCGCCAAGCGCCGGATGGCGCTGCCCAGCATCATCCTGCTGCTCGCCTTCGTGATGGGTACATTCCTCACCTTCGTCGGCCTGATCATCGCTACGCTGAACGATGTGGCGCCCAACGATACGCTCGGCATGCTGCTGCTCGCCGGTTCCGGCCTGCTCACCGCCGGTGCGGCCTGGCTGCACTGGAAACGGTTCATGGTGCCGATCACCATTGCTGCAGGTACCGCCGCACTGGCCGGTACAGCCATCGCGCTGATCGTCGCGGCGATCGGTCCGGACACGGCGAATATCGAAAACATCATCCTCGGCCTCGTGTTTGCGGTCGGCCTCGTCATCTTCGGCTTCGCCATGCGCTGGGACATGAGCGATCCCACCCGCGAGACGCGCCGCAGTGATGTAGCCTTCTGGCTTCACCTGCTTGCCGCACCGATGATCGCCCACCCGATCTTCGCCCTGATCGGCGTCACCGAGGGCGAGAATATCGGCGCCCTTGCCGCCGTGCTGGTGCTGATGGTCTATATCGGCTTCGGCCTCGTCGCCCTTGCCGTCGACCGCCGTGCGCTGCTCGTCTCGGCTCTCGCCTACGTGCTGATCGCCCTGACCTTCCTGTTCAGGGAGTTCGGCGCGGTGGAGCTGAACTTCGCGCTTACGGCCCTTGTCATCGGTTCGGCGCTGCTTACTCTCTCGGCACTGTGGACCCCGATCCGCCGCGCCGTGGTGAAAGGCCTGCCGGCCGACCTCAAGACAAGGCTGCCTGCCACGGCCTGACCGGCCCGGTACTGGACAAGAGAAGGCCCGCGTTTCGACGCGGGCCTTTTTTCAAGAGTGGAGGGAAAGCGAATGCACATCCTGTCGGCCGCAAGGGAAGGCCCACTTCGCCTCTTCCAGAGTCTCGTGATACTCGTGCTCGCCGGCCTGCTGATTTTCTATCACACCACGATGCTGGCCGATTTCAGCAACTCGCACGATCCGGCCAGCGGCCCGTTCTACAATGGCATACAAGGCGTGTTGCGGGCAGCGATCATCGTCAGCCTGTCCATCGTCTTGCTCGGGAAGCGCTTCGCTCTCTGGATGATGTGGCTGAGCATTGGATGCCTGATCGCAACGCATTACTGGGCCCATTTCGGACCGATCACCGCCGATTTCACCGTCGGGCGTCATCCGCTTTCCTATCTCAAGGGCCTGATCTTCCCTTCGATCATCACAACGGCGTTTCTCTATCGCAGGTGATGGAAGCGGCTGGGCGTCCCTAGTCGTCGACCGCTTTCATGAGCCGCCGTTCGACCGGGGCCATGACGCCTGCCAACTCGTGGCCGCGCTTCAGGATCTGTCCGTGCTCGCCATAGAGCGTCCACATGCCCTGCTTGGCGCGCAGGGCAGGCCGTTTCTCGATGCGCGCCTGCGGGCGTTCGGCGGTCCTGCGAAAGGCTGCGAAACTCGCCATGTCGCGATTGAAATCCATCGCATAATCGCGCCACTGGCCGGCTGCGACCATGCGGCCATAGAGGTCGAGGATGCGGGTCAGTTCCTCGCGGGTGAACCCCACTTGCAGCGGCTTGCGACCGGGAAAGGCGACGACCTTGTCACCGAGGAAATTCATCAATCGTCCGTCCCGCTCCGCTGTGCAGGTTCACGCTCGGCGCGCAGGGCTGCGACTTCCTCGCGCAGGGTCTTGAGTTCGGCTTCCAGCTTCTCGAGGCAATCGCGCGCCGGACCGCTGGTTTCGGCGCATGGATCGTCGCAGGGCGTGCCGTAGGGGATGAATTCCTTCAGCCAGTCCTCTGCCGGGACCAGCGTACTGCGGGCCTTGAGGCCGATCATCGTGGCGCCTTCGGGCACATCATCCGTCACCACGGCATTCGCGCCGATGCGGGCACGCCGGCCTACGGTAATCGGGCCGATGACCTGCGCGCCAGAGCCGATGATGACGCCATCGGAAATGGTCGGGTGGCGCTTGCCGCCCTTGCCGTTGGCCGGGTTGGTGCCGCCCAGCGTGACGCACTGATAGATCGTCACATCGTCCCCGATATGGGCCGTCTCGCCGATAACGGAGAAACCGTGATCGATGAAGAAATTGCGGCCGATCTTGGCGCCGGGATGGATATCGATCCCCGTCACCATCCGGCTGAAATGGTTCACCAGTCGCGCCAGGAAGAATAGCTCCGCCTCGAACAGCCAATGCGCGACGCGGTGATAGGCCAGCGCCCAGACGCCGGGATACAGCAGGACTTCCCACCGGCTCCGCGGTGCGGGATCGCGCGCTTTCACGCTATCGAGATAGGCAATCAGCCGTTCCAGCATCGGGGTAATTCTCCCACCAAGGGCGGTTTAAAGCAAGCGGCCCTGCTCGGGGCCTTGCACGGCTTCCAGCGCATCGCGCCATATCGACATGGTGGCGGGCGCCATCCGTTCAAGGCTCAGACGATCGATCTCGGCCACGATCCGCTCGATTGCCGCGTAAGACCGCTCCATGCGCGGGACGAGATAGGCAGGTGCACCCTCGCCCAGCGAGAGGCCGCGCTGGGCAGCCTGGCTGAGGATGAGTTCGGCGGCCATTTCATCGTCGGGCGGACCGATCTCGAGCTGCAGGGCAGCGCCCATGCGGCTGCGCAGGTCCGGCAGGGCAATGTCCCAACCGCCCTCTCCCACCGTCAGCAGCAGGGGGTAACCGTCCTCCTGTGCGCGGTTCCAGGCGTGGAATATCTCGGTCTCGTCGCGGCCCTGCGCATCGTCGATTGCCCCGCCGCCGGTGTGCGAGGCGAACCAGCGGGCGAAGAGCGACTTGCCCGACCGTGGCGGCCCGGCAAGCACGGCAGTGCGGAAGGGCCAGTCCTCCGCCCTAGCAAGTGCCTCGGCAACCGAACGATTGCCGGCACCGATCACTATGCGTTCGGGCTCACCGGAACGGGGGTGCAGGAGCGGAAGGGCGATTTGCGACTGGGCCATGCGAAAACCCGGTCCATCAACGGCTGATTAGCAGCGCGTTGCTCCCCTGTCGGACCGTGAAACCGCGGTCGCGAAGGGCCTGCGCCAGCTGGCCGATCGATCCGGCGTAGCTGACAGTGAGGACGGTGGTGCCGCCGATAGCGGTGCTGCGCACGCCGATGGCGCGAACCCCGTTGCCTCCGCGGATACCCGCCATGGCATCGTCGAACGAAGGCGCGTCGGGTGTGACCACCTGCACGGTGTAGAGTGCAACGGACCCTTCCGGCGGGGGCGTGTTGATCGGCGCGGCGGTGATGGTGCCATCGCTTTCTTCAGTCGGAACCTCGCTTCGCTGCTCGGCTACGGCATCCTGCGCCTTCAGGCGGCGGCCGAGTTCGACGAGACGCGCGATGCGCGGATCGAGGTCGCCCATGCCGATATTGAGCGTCGGGTCGGGCTTCAGCGTGCCGTCGGCCAGCGCGCGGGCAAAGATTGCATCGAAGCGCGTAACCGCCTGCGCAAGCATCTGGGGTAGCTGTTCGGGACTGTCCGCGCGCAGTTCGAACGAAGCGAGGAATTCGCTGTCCGGGCCGTGCCGCGCCGTGAAGCGCCCTTCCACCGGCCCGCCGGGGAAGGTGTAATGAAGGTCCGCGATCGGGATCAGCACGTCGGCCGCCCCGAAATCGTCGAGGATATCACGCCACCACACGCGGCTGCGGCGGCCGGTCTGGCCATAGGTCAGCAGCAGCGAATCGCCGCCTGCACCGGCGGGACGGACGTAGTTTATACGGCTCGCCCCGGCCTGGTACTCGGCCCAGGCGCGCTGCCAAGGATTGCGCTGCTCGTAGACCATGGCCGTGCCGCCGGACATGGTGACCGGCAGCAGCAGCATCGGCGCACTGCGCTGGGCCTGCCCCTCCGTACCGAGGTAACGCGAAGCCCGAGCTCGGTCGAAGACCACGCCCAGCGTCGCAATGTAGCGCTTGGGGCCAAGGCGTTCACGCTGAACCACGATGGCGGAGACGAGGCTGGCGATTTCCGAATCCGGTAGCTTGGGCCCGTCGATCTTTTCCCAGGCCTTCACCTGCGCCTCCACCCATGCCTTGTCGCGCGCTTCGAGGCCCGTATCGGCCTTCACATCGACCTCGATGCCAAGAACCTCTATGTCGCTGGAAGCAGCGATCGGCGCGATACCGCGCTCGCCGCCCACTTGGGCGAGCGCAAGCCAGCCGGCACCGCCAGCCATGGCCAGGCCGGATGCAACGAGCGCGAGGCGCTTGGGTCGGGAAAGGGAAAAAAGGTGCCGCATGGGGAAAACAGCGCGCCTTTTGCCCAATCGCTTCTGGAAATCCAAGCGCGAATGCGCAAGGGGGCAAACATGAGCAGCGACAACCAGTCCTATACCTACGAACAAGCCGGCGTTTCGATCGATGCGGGCAATGCGCTCGTCAAGGCGATCGGCCCCTTGGTGAAGTCGACAATGCGCCCCGGCGCAGACGGCGAAATCGGCGGGTTCGGGGGTTTTTTCGACCCCAAGGCGGCCGGGTACAAGGATCCCTTGCTGGTTGCCGGCAATGACGGTGTGGGCACCAAGCTGAAGCTGGCGATCGATACGAACGGGCATGACACGGTCGGCATCGATCTCGTCGCAATGTGCGTGAACGATTTGATCGTGCAGGGTGCAGAGCCGCTGTTCTTCCTCGACTATTTCGCCACCGGCAAGCTGGAGAACGGCATTGCCGAACGCGTCATCGCGGGCATCGCCGAAGGCTGCAAACAGGCCGGCTGCGCGCTGATCGGCGGCGAGACCGCCGAAATGCCGGGGATGTACGCGGCAGGTGACTACGACCTTGCCGGTTTTTGCGTCGGCGCGGTGGAACGCGGCGAACAGCTGACGGGCGAGCGCGTGGCACCCGGCCACATCTTGCTCGGGCTCGCCAGTTCGGGTGTCCATTCGAACGGCTTCTCGCTGGTTCGCCGCCTTGCGGCCGACAAAGGCTGGAAGCTCGACCGCCCTGCCCTGTTCGACCAGGACCGCTTGCTGGCCGAGACACTGCTCGAGCCGACCCGAATCTACGTGAAGACACTGCTTCCGATCGTGCGCGACGGGCTAGTCGACGCGATGGCGCACATCACCGGTGGCGGCCTGCTGGAAAATATCCCGCGCGTCCTGCCCGCAGGTGCCCACGCCGAAGTCGATGCCGACGGCTGGAAACAGCCCGGGCTGATGGCTTTCCTGCAAGCACAGGGGAATATAGAGCCGGCCGAAATGGCGCGCACTTTCAACTGCGGCGTCGGAATGGTGCTGGCGGTTGATCCGGCCAATGTCGAAATCGTCCGCTCGCGCCTCGAAGAGGCCGGCGAGACTGTGTTCGCGGTTGGCCGCATCGTCGAAGGCCAGAAGGGCTGCACCGTGCGCGGGTCGCAGGGCACCTGGTCCGGCAAGTCCGACTGGGAGGCCCTGCACCTTGGCTGACAAGGCGAAGGTCGCGATTTTCATCTCAGGGCGCGGCAGCAACATGGCCGCGTTGCTCTATGCTAGCCTGCTGCCGGACAGTACCTACGAGGTCTGCCTCGTCGCGGCCAATGATCCCGATGCGGAAGGGCTTACGCTTGCCTCGGCCGAGGGCGTGCCGACTTTTGCCCTTTCGCACAAGGGCAGGACCCGTGCAGACCATGATGCCGCGATGGAAGCGGCTGCCAAGGAAGCCGGGGCGCAATATATCGTTCTCGCCGGATACATGCGGATACTCAGCCCCGAATTCGTGTCCCGCTGGCAAGGACGGATGCTGAACATCCACCCTTCGCTGCTCCCGAAATATCCCGGTCTCGACACCCATGCGCGCGCGATCGAGGCCGGTGACAGCCATGGCGGCGTGTCGGTCCATCTGGTGACCGAGGAACTCGACGCAGGCGAAGTGCTGGGCAGCCTGCCCGTCGCGATACGTGCTGGCGAGACGGCGGACAGCCTCGCGGAACGGGTCCGCTTCGCCGAGCACCAGCTCTACCCGCGCGTCCTGTCCGATTACGTCTCGCGCGGAAGCGATCCTGGTTATCTTCTGGAAAAGGTCCGCGCCCTCGCACTCTCCTTGCCCGAGGCACACGAGCGCGAAAGCCATGGTTCGCCCGGCTGGCGTGCGGGCAGCGAGAAGTCGGGCAAGTATTTCGCCTATTTCAACGACCAGCACCACGGCTCCGAACACATCGCGCTGCTGGTGAAAACGGGCAGCATGGATGAACTGCTCGATCTCGTCGAAGCCCAGCCCCATGCCTATTTCAAACCGGCCTATTACGGTGCGAGCGGCTGGATAGGGGTGATCCTCAACCGGCCGGGTATCGACTGGGACCACGTTGCCGAATGGCTCGAACGCAGCTGGCGCAGCGTAGCCCCTGCGCGGCTGGCGAAGCTGATCAACGCGGCAGAGGATTTCTGATGCAGCGTATTACCCCCTACCTCTTCTTCATTCTCGCCGCAGCTGCGCTGGTGATGATCGCGGTCAAGGGCGATGCCGGTTTCGAGGAAGAAGTGAACCCGCTGCAGGCCGTGCTAGTCGTCGCGGGTGCGTTCGCCGGCGCGCACGCGCTGCGTTTTCTCGTAAAGCGGTGGATGGCAGCTCGGGATGGCGACGACGCCCGATAGGGTCACTATCAGCCGTCAGGCGAAGCTGGTCACCCGCTCTTCCCTCTTCCGGAATACCGATGCGAAACGCGGCAGGCTGATACCGTCGGCATTCCGCGTGATCTCGATCTGAGAAATGGACTGCCCTTCGAAGCTGACGCGCCACATGATGGTGCCGTTCACGCGCTGATCCCCGCCCTCGACATGACCCCGTACAAGGACCTCGTCCCGATTGGGTTCGACCGAGTCCAGAATGATGGTCGGATACCCCGCCGCTTTCAGAAATGAATCCTGCATGGCGAGGTACCGCTCCCGCCCCTCGATCCGGTGTCCTGACTGGTCGCACACCACGATATCCGGCGCCACATGGTTGCGCACGGCATCCATGTCTCGCCGGTTGAGGGCATCCCGAAAGCTTTGCACAGCGCGCACGTGACGCCTGCGCTCCCGGGTAGAGGGGAGAATCGCGGGAACCATAACGGGCGCAATCCTACCAGAGGATGCGCCCGTTACCTAACTCGTCAGAGTCCCCGAGGATGATCTCCCCGAAAGCCAACAAATGTTAGCCGACGATTTCGTCTTCATTGAAGAAGAAGTCGATTTCGATCTTGGCGTTTTCGTCGCTGTCCGAACCGTGGACCGAGTTCGCTTCGATCGATTCGGCATAGGTTTTGCGGATGGTACCTTCGTCGGCATCGGCCGGGTTGGTGGCGCCCATCACGTCGCGGTTGCGCTTCACGGCGTCTTCGCCTTCGAGGACCTGCACGACGACCGGACCCGAAATCATGAAGTCGACCAGTTCACCGAAGAAGGGGCGTTCCTTGTGGACCGCGTAGAAGCCTTCGGCCTGTTCGCGGGTCATGTGGATGCGCTTGGAAGCAACGACGCGCAGGCCGGCGTCTTCCAGCATCTTGGTGACCGCGCCGGTCAGGTTGCGGCGGGTGGCATCGGGCTTGATGATCGAAAAGGTGCGGGTAACCGCCATGATGTGTGTTCCTTGCGAAGTGTCTTTTATGGGGGAGAGAGTTCTCGCGCGCGCCCCTAGCGCCGGGAGGGCGCGCGGGCAAGCTTGTTAGCCGATGCCCTGCCCGACGGTGATCTGCGCATCGGTCCCCGAATCCTGCGGCTTGGCCTGGAGCGTAAACGTCATTGCGCCTGCCGTTTTGCGTCCGGCGAGGATTGCGCCTGACTCTCCGGGAAAGTCGGACGTGAGATCGAAACCACTCGACTTCGCGAGTTTACGGTAGAAGTCCGCCAGTTCCGCCACTCCCATGTCGCTGGTGAATTCGACCGTGACCAGCCTGCCCTTGCCCTGCTCGACGCGGGTTGCGCGAATGACCGTCGCACCGCGCGGTAGTGTGAAGGGTGCAGGAAGTCCCGGATCGACCCTTTCGCCTGAAGCAAGGGTCGTGGTCACTCCCTCGGCATCGGTGTGCGTGGCGCGGACCTCGCCCGTCTTGCGGTCGACCGTGTAGCTTCCGCTGGCATCCGCCACAGCGGAAGGGTCTTCCTCTGCGCGCGGAGCACTATCCCTGCTCTCACAAGCGGAGATCAGCATGGCAACGATTGTCGCAGGTATCAGGAAACGCCCCATACACCTGATGACGGGCGGGAGGCGCTTGTGTTCCTGCGCGCCTCAGCGCCCCTCGCGCCAGCCGCCTTCGGGGGTCTGCTTGAAGATCCGGTTGTCGATATCCTCGCGCGGGGCAAGGTCGCGCCAGAGATTGCGCGCCGCTTCTGTCGCGGCCTCGTCGAACAGCAGCATGACGCGCGAAAAAGCACTCGCCTCTTCCCGCCAGACACCGTCGGCGAGGATCGCGATGGAGGCTTCGTTCGGCGCCGCACAGCCGTCGGACACGAGGATCGGCTGGCGCGCGGCATGGGGCGCATCGGCCGGGCCATTGGCGAAGAAAGTGCCGCCGCCCTTCGCCCACAAGGCGTTACCCAGCCTTTCGCGCAGCGCGGGATCCGCGGCGACTACCAGCAGCCGTTCACCGGCCTGCATGACCTTGCCCGCCAATTTGACCACCGTCACGTCGACGGGATCACGGCTGAGCTGGTAGAAATCCACCCGGGTCATGCGCTGGCCTTGCCCTTGCTGCGTCGGCACCGTTCCGAACAGTACCGGACATTGTCCCAGTCCCGTTCCCATTTCTTGCGCCAGGCGAAAAGGAGCCCGCAGGCCTCGCAGACCTTGGTCGGCAGGTCTCCCTTTCGGCGCATCTTGGGAATGGGATCGCCCTTTCGATCAGCCTTCGACGGTTTCCGAAACCAGCCGGTCGATCAGGCGCACGCCGTAACCCGTTGCGCCCTTGCCCCAGGTCCGGCCCGGCTTGTCCGACCATGCCTTGCCGGCGATGTCGATGTGCGCCCAGGGCGTGTCGTCGGCGATGAAGCGCTGCAGGAACTGCGCCGCGGTGATCGAGCCTGCACCCTTGCCGCCGATGTTCTTCATGTCGGCGATCGGGCTGTCGATCAGCTTGTCATAGGCCTTGCCCAGCGGCATCCGCCACATGGTGTCGCCGGTCGCCTCGCCCGCCTCGATGAGGTCCTTGGCAAGGCTGTCGTCATTCGAGAAGAGGCCGGCATATTCATTGCCGAGCGAGATGATGATTGCGCCAGTCAGCGTGGCGAAATCGACGATGCGGCTCGGCTCGAATTCCTGCTGCGTCCAGTGCAGCGCGTCGGCTAGCACCAGGCGGCCTTCGGCATCGGTGTTGAGCACTTCGATGGTCTGTCCGCTCATCGAGGTGACGACGTCGCCCGGGCGCTGCGCATTGCCGTCGGGCATGTTCTCGACGAGACCCATGACGCCTACGACATTGGCCTTGGCCTTGCGTTTGACGAGGGCGAGCATGCCGCCCGCAACCGCGCCGGCACCGCCCATGTCCCACTTCATGTCTTCCATGCCCGGCCCCGGCTTGATCGAGATACCGCCGGTGTCGAAGGTCACGCCCTTGCCGACAAAAGCCACCGGGCGCTCGCCCGGCTCGCCGCCGTTCCAGCGGATGGCGAGGATGCGCGATTCGCGTACCGAGCCCTGGCCGACGCCGAGCAGCGAACCCATGCCGAGCTCTTCCATCTGCTTTTCGTCGAGCACGATCAGTTCCGCGCCGGTGCCCGCGAAGCGCTGCTTGCAACGTTCGACGAAGGTTTCTGGGTAGATGATGTTGGCCGGTTCGGTCACCAACTCGCGCGTGAACTCGACGCCTTCGGCAAGCGCCGTCAGCTCGTTCCACGCTGTGTCGGCATCGTCGGGTGCGCCGACGACGGTCACCTTCTTCAGAGTGACCTTCTGGTCGTCCTTCATTTTCGTGCGGTAGATGTCGTAGCGCCAGTTGCGCAGGCGCAGGCCCAGCAGGACATGGCCGACTTCTTCGGCCGAGAGGCGGTTCTCGGTCACGTCGAGCACCAGTTCCTCGTCGCCGCTGCACTGGTATTTCGCCGCAAGAGCAGCACCCGCTTTTTCGAGGTTGGCGAGACGTGCATCGTCCGATGCCTCGCCCGAACCGGCCAGCGCCAGCCGTGCAGCGCCGTCTGCGGTTTCGATGAAACCATCGAAGGTCTGGCCGGTATTGCCCTTGAACCGCGCGGCGTCCGCGCCGGCACGCATTGCGGCAGGCAGCGACGAGGGAAGCTTGCCCTTGTCGACGACATGCGCAATGAGGCGCGCCGCTTGCGGTAGGGTCTGGCTGAACTGGATGTGCATGGAAACTCCCGGAATTCTGTCTGAAGCGGCCCTTTCGCTCGCTGCCGGGCCGCCAAGGATGGCGATTGCGATTAGGCGTGGGCGGTGCGATAGGCAAGCCATGCGCCAGCACCCCCGGACTTCGCGCCCTGCCCTTTTGCACGCCCTGGGGACAGGTGCGGGCCTTCTTGCGCTCATGGCAGCAGCGCCGCTGGCTGCGCAGGACGGAGCAGCGACCGGAACCGGCACCATCGAGGAGCCGCAGGGCGAAGCGCCGAGCGACCTGCCGCCGCCGCTCGGCCGCGAGGTAGATCTGCTCGATCCGGCCAGCGAGCTCGATCCGCCTCCCGGCCCCGAATTCAACGAGGCGGGCGAACGGCAGATCGCCTTTGCGTCCGATATCCTCAGCTATGATGCCGACGCGGAAATCGTCACGGCCGAAGGCAATGTGGTGCTTCGTTCGGGCGAGCGATCGGTGCGCGCGGACAGCGTCAGCTGGAGCAGGCGCACCGGCGTCATCGTCGCGTCCGGCAACGTCCGCTTCGTCGACGACAACGGCAACCAGCTTTTCGCCGACCAGGTCGAGTTGACCGACGAGTTCGAAGCCGGCGCGCTGGAGAACCTGCTCCTGGCCCTGCGCCAGGGCGGCCGGCTTGCCGCCAATCGCGGGATTGGCGAGACCGACGGTACCATCTCGCTCGAGCAGGCCGCCTATAGCGCCTGCGCAGTGGTATCGCCGGACGGCTGCCCGAAAGAGCCCAGCTGGCGCATCACTGCCGAGCGGGTGATTTATGACCCCGCCGATTCGCAAGTCCGGTTCAGGGGCGCCTACCTCGAGCTGTTCGGTGCCCGGCTGCTGCCGCTTCCGGGCCTTGCCATCCGCACCGATGGCGGAGCAGTCAGCGGTTTCCTGGTGCCCGACCTGCGGATTTCGGAAAGCAACGGCGTCGAGGTTTCGGGCAGCTATTACATCCGCTTCGACGACAACAAGGACCTGACGGTTTCGGGCTATGTCTTCACCGAAGCGCCGCCCATGGTTTCCGCGCAATGGCGCCACCTGACCGACAAGGGTGCCTACCAGATCACCGGCTATGCCACGCACAGCCGCCGCCTGACCGCTGCCGGAAGCAATGAATCCTTCGACAGCGAAGCGCGTGGCTACGTCTTTGCCAACGGGACTTTCCAGTTCACCCCGGAATGGAGCCTGACGAGTTCGATCCGGCTCGCCAGCGACCGGACCTTCCTGCGCCGCTACGACATCAGCCGCGACGACCGCTTGCGGTCCATGGTCGAACTGGAGCGGATCGACCGCAATTCCTATTTCTCGCTGGCCGGCTGGGCCACGCAGACGCTGCGGCTGAACCAGGACCAGGGGCAGGTGCCCATCGCCCTTCCCGTGCTCGATTACCGGCTCAAGCTCGATGATCCGGTGCTGGGCGGCAATGTCCTGCTGCAGGCCAATACGCTCGCCATCACGCGCGACATCGGACAGGATACGCAGCGCGCCTTTGCCAAGGCGCAATGGGACCTGCGGCGAGTCACCGGCATGGGTCAGGTGGTGACGGTCACCGGCATGCTGCGCGGCGATGTCTACCATTCCGACCAGAACGACCTGACCCAGACAGTCTCCTATCGCGGGGATACGGGCTGGCAGGCACGCGGCGTCGCACTTGGCGCGATCGACGTGCAATGGCCGTTCGTCGGCGAACTGTTCGGCGGAACGCAGGTCTTCACTCCCCGCGTCCAGTTGGTCGCCACGCCCCCGATCCGCAACCTTGCCATCCCGAACGAGGATGCGCGCGCGATCGACCTCGAAGATTCGAACCTCTTCGCGCTCAACCGCTTCCCCGGATACGACCGGGTCGAGGACGGCGCGCGCGTGACCTATGGCTTCGACTGGGAGCTGCGCCGCCCTGGCTGGGAGATCAAGACGACCCTCGGCCAGTCCTACCGCCTCGACGCCGACCGCGAGATTTTTCCCGACGGCACGGGCCTGTCCGAACGTGTCAGCGACATCGTGGGCCGCACGGAACTGCGTTTCCGCGATTTCGTGAAGTTCACCCACCGGTTCCGGCTCGACAAGGACAACCTCGCTGTGCGCCGCAACGAACTCGATGCCACGGTCGGGTCGAGCAAGACCTACATGGAAGTCGGCTATCTGCGCCTCAACCGCGACATCACGACGGTGGAAGATCTCCAGGACCGCGAGGAATTGCGCGCGGCTGCTCGCGTTTCGATCGCCAATTACTGGTCCGTCTTCGGATCGGGCGTGTTCAACCTCACCAATCGCGACGAGGACCCGACACTGTCGAGCGACGGATTCCAGCCGATCCGAACGCGCCTGGGCGTTGCCTACCAGGACGATTGCCTCGAAATGGGCCTGACGTGGCGGCGCGATTACGTGTCAGCCGGCGACGCAGAACGCGGCGATACCTTCCAGCTCTATTTCAGCCTCAAGAACCTCGGCTTCAGATAGGCGGTGATCGCTTGGCCGGGCGTGGTTGGCAGCGCGGAGCAAACGCGCTATCCGCGCCCACCAATCAGCTACGGTTAAGCCGCTGTGCGGCAAAGGCCGGAACTACCCGGGCGCGCTGGCCGCGCCGCAACTGGATTTGAGACGCGTGAACGCAAAACTGCTTGCCAAATATTGCGGCGCTGCCGCACCGGTCGCCGCCGCACTTGCCTTCGCTGCCAGCCCGGCAGGACTGTTTGCGCAAGCCAGCGTGACCGCGAACACGCTCGACCTGCCGCAGCAGGTCACCATGCTGACCAATCCCGACCCGAACGTCCGCAAGGCGACCGCGGTGGTGAACGGCCACGTCATCACCGGCACCGATCTCGACCAGCGCGTGGCGCTGCTCGTCGATGCGAGCCGCGGCGAGATGTCGCCCGAAGAAATGCAGCGCGTGCGCGCACAGGTCCTGCGCAACCTCATCGATGAAACCCTGCAGATCCAGGCTGCCGAAGCCGAGGACATCAAGATCGAGCAGGCGGAAATCGACCAGACCTACGCCCGTCTCGCCGCGCAGAACGAACGCCCGCTCGCGGAAATGGACAGCTACCTGCGCTCCATCGGCTCGGCACCGGCCTCGCTCAAGCGCCAGATCCACGGCGAACTCGCCTGGCAGCGCCTGCTGCGACAAAAGGTCGCTTTCTTCGTGAACGTGTCGGCCGAAGAAGTGAACGAGCTGATGCAGCGCCTCGAAGCCTCGAAGGGCACCGAGGAATACCGCCTTGGCGAAATCTACCTCTCGGCAACGCCTGAGAACCAGGCCGCAGTCGAAGCCAACGCGATGAAGATCGTGGAACAGCTGCGCCAGGGCGGCAGCTTCGTCGCCTATGCGCGCCAGTTCTCCGAAGCGTCCACCGCTGCCGTTGGCGGCGACCTTGGCTGGATCCGCCTGCCGCAGCTCAAGAACGCACAGCTCGAAGCCGTCGCGCGGGAAATGCAGCCCGGCCAGCTGGTCGGCCCGATCGCCATTCCGGGCGGCTATTCGATCCTCTACCTGATCGAGAAGCGCCAGGTGCTTACCGCCGATCCGCGCGATGCGATGCTGAGCCTGAAGCAGATCCAGATCCAGTTCGACCCGAACGCGACCCAGGCGCAGAACGAAGCCAAGCTGCAGGGCTTCCTGCAGGGCCTCGAAACCATGCGCGGTTGCGGCAGCGCGAACGAGATCGCGGATTCAATCGGTGCCAGCGTGGTCGACAACGACCAGCTGCGTGCCCGCGCGCTTCCCGAGCAGCTCCAGCAGCTGATCCTCAACCTCAACATCGGCGAAATGACCCCGCCCTTCGGCGATGCGAAGGATGGCGTGCGCGTGCTTATGCTGTGCGGCCGGGACGATCCCGAAGTGCAGGCAGGTCCGGACTTCGACACGCTGATGCAGCAGATCGAGGACGAGCGTATCAACCGCGCCGCGCAGCGTTACCTGCGCGACCTGCGCAACGACGCCTATATCGAATATAATTGACGCCCGCCCCGCTCCCCCTCGCCGTATCCTTGGGCGACCCTGCGGGGATCGGGCCGGAAATCATCGCCGCAGCCTGGTCTAACCGCCGGGCAGAAGGACTTGCGCCTTTCTTCGTTACAGGCGGCGCTGGCGTTCTTGGTGCCGCAGCGCATTCACGCGGCCTTTCGGTGCCGGTAGAGCGGATCGCGAGGCCGGAATATGCGGCGCAGGTATTCGACCGCGCGCTGCCTGTGCTCGGGCTGGAGGATGCGCCTTTTCGCGCAGGCCAGCCTGACGAAGGCGGCGCGCGCCTTGCCCTGCATTCGCTGGAGCAGGCGACCGGGCTGGCTCTGCGCGGCGAGGCAGGCGCAGTCGTCACCGCACCGATCGCCAAGAGCGAACTGGCCCGTGTGGGTTTCGACCATCCGGGCCAGACGGAATATCTTGCCGCCGCCTGCGGGCTCGACCAGCGTGATGCGGTGATGATGCTGGCCGGCCCCAGCCTGCGTGCCGTGCCGCTGACAGTCCATTGCGCGCTGTCCGAAGTGCCGGATCGGCTGAGCGAGGACCTCATCTGCCACCGCGCCCGCATCGTCCGCGCTGATCTCAAACGCGATTTCGGCATCGAGAATCCGAGGCTGGCGGTCTGCGGCCTCAACCCTCATGCTGGAGAGGACGGGCGCTTCGGCGACGAGGAGCAGCGCATCATCGCGCCTGCCGTCGCCCGCCTGCGTGCCGAAGGGCTCGAAGTGACCGGGCCGCACCCCGGTGACGCGCTGTTCACGCCCCGCGCGCGCAAGTCCTATGACGCAGCTCTTGCCATGTATCACGACCAGGCGCTCATCCCGCTCAAGGCGCTCGATTTCGACGAGGGCGTCAATGTGACGCTCGGCCTGCCGATTGTGCGCACGAGCCCCGACCATGGCACCGCCTTCGACATCGCGGGAAAGGGACTGGCCGATCCGGGCGCGATGATCGCGGCGCTTCGCATGGCGGGCGACATGGCACGCAGGCGCGCAGCGCATGGCTGACCTGCCCCCCTTGCGCGAAGTCATCGCGCGTCACGGCCTTTCCGCGTCGAAGGCGCTGGGCCAGAACTTCCTGTTCGACGAGCAATTGCTCGACCGGATTGCCGCCATCCCCGGCGACCTCTCCGGCAAGCAGGTCCTCGAAGTCGGTCCCGGCCCCGGAGGCCTGACCCGCGCCCTGCTGAGAGCGGGTGCGCGCGTTACTGCCATCGAGATGGACCGCCGGTGCCTCCCCGCACTGGCCGAACTGGGCGAGGCATTCCCCGGCCAGCTCCGCGTCATCGAAGGCGACGCGCTGAAAATCGACCATGCGGCGCTGATGGGCGGCGAACCCTTCGCGGTCCTGTCGAACCTGCCCTACAATGTCGGCACCGCGCTGTTCGTGCGCTGGCTCGGCGGCGAGGAATGGCCGCCGCTCTGGACCAGCCTGACGCTGATGTTCCAGCAGGAAGTGGCCCAGCGTATCGTCGCGCAGGCCGGCGGTTCGGCTTACGGTCGCCTTGCCGTGCTCGCGCAGTGGCGCGCGGAGGCGAAGATGGCGATGAAAGTGCACCGCAGCGCCTTTACCCCGCCGCCCAAGGTGATGAGCGCGATCGTCCATGTGGTGCCCGGCACCATGCCCGAGGGTGTCTCCGCCCGCGTGCTCGAACGGCTGACGGAAGCTGCCTTCGGCCAACGTCGCAAGATGCTGCGCCAGAGCCTCAAGGGCGTGTCGGGCGCGGTCGAGGCGCTCGAGACGATCGGCATCGATCCCCAGCGACGGGCAGAAACGCTGTCGGTCGCGGAATTCGTCGAACTGGCCCGCGCGCTGACGAACTAATCCGCGTCGCGCACGGTGCGGCGGTAGAGGTGCCAGGTCGCGTGCCCGAAAACGGGCAGCAGGACCAAGAGGCCTAGGAATGCCGGGATCATCGCAGCCATCAGCGCAATGGCGATGATCGCCGCCCAGATAACCAGCATCGGCCGGTTCGACCGGAACGCGGCAAGGCTGGTGATGATCGCCGTCAGGAAATCGACTTCCCGGTCCACCAGCATCGGCAGGCTCATCACCGTCACCGCGTAGAATGCCAGCGCCAGTATCGCGCCGACCAGCGTGCCGACCGCCAGCATCGCCATGCCGACAGGCGTCGTGAACGCCTCAAGCGATTCCCCGACGCCCGATTCCGCCATGAAAATCGCGAAGATGCCGTGGGCGATGATCATCCAGAAGCTGAAGGCCACGAAGACGATACCGCCCATCATGATAAGCTGTTCATCGCCCTTGCCCCTTATCGCGCCAAGTACGGCGCCCCATTTCACCGGCTCGCCCGCCTCGCGCCTGCGGCTGACCTCGTAGAGGCCGACTGCGGTGAAAGGCGCCACGAGCGGAAATCCGGCAAAGGCGGGAATGAGCCACAGGGGTTCGCCCCACTGGAACAGGGCCACGGCGAGGAACAGGCCCGCGCCTACATAGATGGAGGCGAAAAAGAGCCCGTATTGCGGGCAAGCGATGAAGTCCGCGAACCCGGCATTCAGGGCCGCAACGAGATCCGAAAATCTCAGGTTCCTGGCCACCCTGACCGGTGCAATCGGCGCGTCCGTTGCCGCTTCCATGAAGCTGTCTCCCCGCAAACCCCGTTATGCAGGTAGTCTGCTACAGCTTCACGCCGGCATCAAGTATCGCGCTGCTCGCGCAGCAGGTCCGCCCTTTTCACCATCAGGCGGAGCACTTTCGAATGCTCTGCCAGCGCGGCGATGGTGGTGCTGTAGACCTGTATCTCGATGCCTTCGACACCTTCCATCCGCAGGCCGTAGTCGCCCTTGCCGATGGTCCACGGGGCGGGTTCGACCGTCATCTTCGCAAGCGGCAGGAACAGGTCGCGGCAACCGTATTTGAAGGGCGGCATCACCGACAGCGCCAAGCCGTCGCTATAGAGGTCGAAGGTCACGGGCGGGTAGACGCGCGACTTCAGATCGACCGACAGGTGACCGAAGCGGAACCCCGGCTGCGCGATACGGATGGCGCCCGCCTTTTCGGTGAAGACCGGCTTGGCGGCATCACGTGCAGGATAGAGCGCTTCGAACTCCCGCCAGCGCGAGGTGGTCGCCCGCATGATGAGATAGAGGAGGAAGAACATGCCGACGAGGCTGACCGTGCTCACCACGGTCATGTAGATGCTTTCGAGCATGTCCCCCACGGCGCCCCTCCTCTCAGGCGCCTGTTATCGCGCCTTTTTCTCCCTGCGCCAAGCGTGGAGAAGCGGCTCGGTATAGCCGCTCGGCTGTTCGACGCCCTTGAAGATAAGGTCCCTCGCCGCACTGAAGGCCGGACCGTCCTCGTTCTGCAGCAGCGGCTCGTAGAACGGATCGCCTGCGTTCTGTTCGTCAACCTTGGCGGCCATGCGGCGCAGGCTGTCCATCACCTGCGCTTCCGAGATGACTCCGTGAAGCAGCCAGTTGGCGATGTGCTGGCTGGAAATGCGCAGCGTCGCGCGGTCTTCCATCAGGCCGACGTCGTTGATGTCGGGCACCTTCGAACAGCCCACGCCCTGGTCGATCCAGCGCACGACATAGCCGAGCAGGCCCTGGCAATTGTTGTCCAGTTCCTCGCGGATTTCCGCCTCGGACCAATTGGTGCCCTCTGCCAGCGGAATGGTGAGCAAATCGTCGAGACCCGGCACATCGCCCAGCCCTTGCTGGATCGCGAACACGTCCTCGCGGTGGTAATGGATCGCGTGAAGCGTCGCTGCAGTTGGACTCGGCACCCAGGCGGTGTTGGCACCGGCGCGCAGATGGCCGATCTTCTCGATCATCATCTGCCCCATGAGGTCGGGCGCGGCCCACATGCCCTTGCCGATCTGCGCGCGGCCCGACAGGCCGTGACGCAGGCCGATACCGACATTGCGCGCTTCATATGCCTTGAGCCAGGCGGAGGACTTCATCTCGCCCTTGCGCATCATAGGTCCGGCACGCATCGATGTGTGAATCTCGTCGCCGGTGCGGTCGAGGAAGCCGGTGTTGATGAATACGATGCGGTCTTTCACCGCATGGATGCAGGCGGCGAGGTTGGCCGAAGTGCGGCGTTCCTCGTCCATCACCCCGACCTTGATCGTGTGGCGCGGCAGGCCGAGCAGGTCCTCGACCGCGTCGAACAGGTCGTCGGTAAAACCGCATTCCTCCGGCCCGTGCATCTTGGGCTTCACGATGTAGATCGAGCCGCAGCGGCTGTTGCCATACTTGCCCAGCCCTTCGACATCGTGCGCGCCGATGGCGCTGGTGACGACAGCATCCATGATGCCCTCGGGAATTTCCATGCCGCCCCAGCGCATCGCCGGATTGGTCATCAAATGGCCGACGTTGCGCACGAACATGAGGCTGCGACCGGGTAGCTTACGCTCCTCGCCGTCCGGCCCTGTGTAGGTCTTGTCGCCCGCCAGCATGCGCGTGAGCGTCCGGCCACCCTTCTCGAAGCTTTCAGACAGGTCGCCGCGAATGATGCCGAGCCAGTTGGTATATGCGACGAGCTTGTCCTCGGCATCGACCGCCGCGACCGAATCCTCGCAGTCCGCGATGGTGGTCAGCGCAGCTTCAAGGACGATGTCGTAAATGCCTGCCTTGTCGGTCCTGCCGACCGGGTGGTCACGGTCGAACTGGACCTCGATGTGAAGACCGTTGCTGCGGAACAGCAGGCCCTTATCGGTGTGCCCGACCCATTGGCTTTCGTCCCTGAGCTTGCCGTCGTGCTCGTTGGCGAGGTCGGTCCAGCTCTGGTCGACCAGCGGCAGCGCTTCGTCGAGGAAGCTGCGTCCGGCAGCGATCACCGCCGCGCCGCGTTCCTCGTCATAGCCGCCCGGTTTGGCAGGCGGCGCGTCGAGCACATCGGTGCCGTAGAAGGCATCGTAGAGGCTGCCCCAGCGTGCATTCGCGGCATTGAGCAGGAAGCGCGCGTTGAGGATCGGCACGACCAGCTGCGGCCCTGCCATGGTGGCGATTTCGGGATCTACGTTCTGCGTACCGATGGTGAACTCGCCCGGTTCGGGGACGAGGTAGCCGATCTCGCGCAGGAAGACCTGGTATTCGGCCTGGTCGACTTTCTGGCCGGCACGGTCCGCGTGCCACGTATCGATCTTCGCCTGCAAATCGTCGCGCTTTGCCAGCAGCGCGCGGTTGCGGGGCGCGAATTCGCCGAGCAGCGCGGCAAAACCCTGCCAGAAAGCGCCTGCATCCCGCCCGAGCGGGGCAAGGACATCGGTTTCGATGAAGGTGGCCAGCGCCGGGTCGATTTCGATACCGGCGCGCGTCACGTATTCTGTCATGGAACTCCCTTGGGTATGCGTAGCGGCAATGTGGACCCGGGGAGGAGCGAGGTGACCTATGCCGCCAGCGGTTGACGAATGCAAGCCGCGGGGTGGACACTGGAAATAGCCCGACTAAGGACGTTGCCGATGAAACCGGATTTTGCCCCGCAATCCCTTCTGGACGCCGTCGATGGCGACACCATGCTGCGCGAGGTGCAGGACTGGGCTGCGATCAATACCGGCACTGCCAATATCGCAGGTCTCGACCGGATGGCAGGCGTGCTCGCCGACGCTTTCAGCGTGCTGCCCGGAGAGGTGGAGTTGGTCGATCCGGCCCCGGTGACGGCGATCAGTGCCGAGGGGCGCGAATTCGAAAAACCGCATGGCCGCCACATGGTGCTGCGCGTCCGGCCCGAGGCGGAGCGCCGTTTCGTCCTGACCGGCCACATGGACACTGTGTTTCCGGTCGACCATTCGTTCCAGGAAGTCCGCTGGCTCGACGACGATACGATCAACGGCCCCGGTACCGCCGACATGAAGGGCGGGCTCAACGTCATCCTCCACGCACTCAAGCTATTCGAGACGACCGAGGGGGCTGCGCGCGTCGGCTACGACGTCATGATCAACTCGGACGAAGAAACCGGCAGCCTCGCCAGCCGCGGACTGATCGAGGAACTGGCGCGGGGCAAGTATGCCGCACTGACCTACGAACCCTCCGCCCTGCCCGACGGCACTTTGGCCCATGCGCGCGGCGGTACGGGCAATTACTCGATCACCATCACCGGCCGCTCCGCCCACGCCGGGCGCAACCCGCACGAAGGACGCAATGCCATCGTCGCCGCGTCGGATCTCGTGCTGCGGATCAAGGCGCTCGAGGCCGAAGACATCACCGTCAATCCGGCCAAGATCGAAGGTGGCAGCGCGAACAATGTCGTACCCGACCTTGCCGTCCTGCGCTTCAATATCCGGCCCAAGTCGACCGATGCCATGAACCGTTTCGACGGCGAACTGGGCGCCATCCTGCGCATGATCGAGGTCGAGCACGAGGTCGGCGTGCATCGCCACGGTGGCGTCACCCGCCCTCCCAAGCCGGTCGATGCGAAGGCGCAAGCCCTGTTCGATCTCGTCAAGGAGTGCGGGGCACAGCTCGGCCAGCAGATCGGCTGGCAGCCGAGCGGCGGCGTGTGCGACGGAAACAATATCGCCGCCACCGGCGTGCCCGTGGTCGACACCATGGGCGTGCGCGGCGGCGCCATCCATTCACCGGACGAATACTTGATCGTCCCCTCGCTGAGGGAGCGCGCGGCACTGTCCGCCCTCGTCCTGGCGAAGCTTTCCACCGGAGACCATTTGTGACCTATCGCCTGCGCGCCGCGAAACCCGGCGACCTGGAACATCTCTACGAGATGGCGAAGCTGACCGGTGGCGGGTTTACCAACCTTCCCGCCGACCGCGCGGCCCTGACGCGCAAGCTGGAGCGGGCGCAAAAGGCCTTCGATCGCAAGGATGACGCGATCGGCGACGACCAGTTCGTCCTGATCCTCGAAAACACCGAGACGGGCGAGGTGCGCGGCACCTGCCAGCTGATGACCATGGTCGGCCAGCAATGGCCGTTCTATTCCTACCGGCTCAACACGCTAACCCAGCACAGCCAGGAACTCGACCGGACGGTGCGGGCCGAACTCCTCAGCCTCGTGACCGATCTGGAGGGTTCGTCCGAAGTGGGAGGCCTGTTCCTCCACCCGGCAGCGCGCGCGGGCGGCCTCGGCCTGCTGCTGGCCCGCAGCCGCTATCTCTTCGTTGCCATGCACCGCAAGCGCTTTGCCGACCGGATCCTTGCCGAACTGCGCGGCGTGATCGACGATCGCGGTGGCTCGCCCTTCTGGGACGGCGTAGCGGGCCGGTTCTTCGGGATGAACTTCCAGGAAGCGGACTATTTCAACGCCATCAACGGCAACCAGTTCATCGCGGACCTGATGCCGAAGCACCCGGTCTACGTCGCCATGCTCAACAGCGAGGCGCGCAAGGTCATCGGCGTGCCGCATCCTACCGGCCGCGCGGCCATGCGCATGCTTGAGAACGAAGGCTTCGCTGCCGAAGGCTACGTCGACATTTTCGACGGCGGCCCGACCATGACTGCCCGCACCGACCAGGTGAAGAGCATCCGCGAGGCCAAGGCTGCTGCGATCACTTCCACCACGCTCGAAAAGGGCGAGAAGGCGCTCATTGCAACGGGCCGTCTCGACGCATTCCGCTGCTGCTACGGCCTGCGCGAATTCGGCGAGGACGGGAGCATCTCGATCGATGCAAATGCCGCCGAAACACTCGGCGTCGGCATTGGCGACGAAGTATGGAGCGTGGCACGATGAGCCTGGTCGAGATCAATTTCGACGGCATCGTCGGCCCCTCGCACAATTACGCGGGCCTCAGCCTCGGCAATATCGCCAGCGCCAGCCACGGCGGAGACATTTCCTATCCGCGCGCCGCGGCACTGCAGGGTGTCGCCAAGATGCGCGGCAACATGGAGCGCGGCCTTGCGCAGGGCTTTTTCCTGCCTCTGCCCCGCCCCAACTTCGGCCTGATCCGCGATCTCGCGATCGACGCATCGGCACCGCGCCAGTTGCTTGCTGCGGCATGGTCGGCATCGAGCATGTGGACGGCCAATGCGGCGACTGTCAGCCCCGCACCCGACACGGCCGACGGGCGCTGCCACCTGACGCCTGCCAATCTCGTGACCATGGCGCACCGCGCGCAGGAATGGCGCGACACTAAGGCCCAGCTCGACATCGCATTCGGTAACCGCGAGCATTTCGCCATCCACGACGCGGTGCTGCCGACATTCGGCGACGAGGGCGCCGCGAACCACATGCGCTTCTGCGAAGGGCACGGCAGCGAGGGCGTGGAAGTCTTCGTCTATGGCCGGCAAGGCGGCAAATTCCCGGCCCGCCAACACGAACAGGCCAGCCGCGCGGTCGCACGCCTGCACGGGCTCGATCCCGCAAAATGCGTCTTTATCGAGCAGAACCCCGAAGCGATCGAGGCCGGCGCGTTCCACAATGATGTGGTCTCGGTCGCGAACGAGCGCGTGCTGTTTACGCATGAACGCGCCTTTGCCGACCGCCAGGGCGCCTATGACGCCATCGCAGCCGCTTTCCCTGCGCTGCTGGTGGTTGAAGTGCCCGAAAGCGCCGTCAGCCTCGATGAAGCGATCCGCAGTTACCTTTTCAACGCCCAGCTTCTCACGCTGCCGACTGGCGAGATGGCGCTCGTCGTTCCGACCGAGTGCCGCGACAGCGCCAGCGTCTGGGCCTGGTGCGAGAAGATGCTCGCCTCCAATGGCCCGATCCGCCAGGTCATTCCGGTCGATGTGAAACAGTCGATGGCAAACGGCGGCGGCCCGGCCTGCCTGCGCCTGCGCGTCGTGGCTGATCCCGCCACAGTCGATCCACGCTTCATGCTCGACGAGATGAAGGCAGACCGGATCGAGGCGGTGATCGCCGAAACCTGGCCCGACCAGATCGATCCCGCCGACATCGGCACAGACGCGCTGGCGAAGACGGTCATCGAGGCGCGCGAGGCATTGCTGACTGTCCTATCCTTGGACACTCTCGCATAAGCGGAAGCTTCAGGGTTAACGCGCTGGACTCGCTTTGTCGGGCGGGCTTACACTCCTCGCTGCATTAACCATTGCATCCCGCAGGCCTGCGTCGCTGGCACGGGTTTTGCTGATCGGATGGTTAAGCAAGAGGAGTAGACCGGCCCCATGTGGACCAAGTTCAAACGGCTGTTCGTGATCAAGACGCGCTTCGAAGCGTATCTGATCATCTATGGCCTTGCGCTTGGCGCCATGACGCGCGGTGCCCATTACACGCAGGAATATCCCGGCGTTGGCGGCTATCTCCTGTTCGCAGCAACCGCCGGTGCCGTCTTCCTTGGCGGGGCGAAGATCCTCGACGCCATCCGCTACGAAACGGAAGCGCGTGAGGCTGCGGAAGCTGCCGAAGACAGCGAATAATCCGATACATTTGAGCGAAGGTGGGGGTTTCTGTTGCTAGCTACCCCCGGAGCCCCGGAATCCGCTTCTGTTGCCCGGTGGGTCCAACCGCGCTTTAGCTTTGTAAGATCAGGCCGTTAGGCCGTCAGATTACGCTGCGAGAGCGAGTGCTTCGTTGTCGTTGGCACTTATGTGTTGTGAACAGTTTTACGGGTTACTCAGCCCGGGCAAAAACACCGTCTTTCAGCACACGTCGATCCTGGTTCGGCCCCGTCAGAAACCGCGTGTTTTCCGCGGGTTGTGGTGGAGCCGCCGGGTACTGCCCCCGGGTCCGTTGTACCTATTGCACGGCGCAGTTTATCGCCATAGCCGGCCGAAACCGGCAGGCCCTATATAGCGACGCGAGGCTTAATGTGAAGTGACCGCCTGACGGGACCGGCGGGAGCGCGCCTGCACCCCCGCCATCCTCGGGTTCAGCCCATCGGGCCCTTCTCCGGTGCATAATCCGGTCGAGCAGCGCGCAGTTCGTCGCGAATTTCCTTGAGTAGGTCGATCTCGGTCGGACCGGCAGGCGCTTCTTCCTGCTTCTCCTCGAATTCGGCCATCACCTTCTTGGCGTAGCGCACCAGCAGGAAGATGATGAAGGACAGGATCAGGAAGTTGATGATCGCGGTGATGAAGCTGCCGTAACCGATCATGGCGGCACCCGCTTCCTTGAGGGCGGCATAGTCGGTCATCGAGCCTTCGTAGCCTTCCGGCGTGCTCAGCAGGATGAAGTAATTCGAGAAGTCGGCTCCGCCGAAAAGAGCGCCCACGAACGGCATGATGATATCGTCGGTCAGCGATGCGACGATCGTGCCGAAGGCCCCTGCGATAATGACCGCGACGGCCAGGTCGATCACATTGCCCTTGGCAATGAAGTCCTTGAAGTCCTTGAGCATGATTTACAGTCCCTCCCACGCTTAACCGCTGAAAACCGCAGTTTTCTGCCAGTTGGGCGGCCATATCTCAAGCCCCTGCAATCCTTGAATGCACAGCACGGCGTGCTATCTATGTAAAACAGTCTTCAGAAGGGGATTCTTCGATGAAACGTCTTGCCGCTTTCCGTGTCGCCCTGGTGGCGGCCTTCGCGATGGCCGTGTCCGCGTGCGGGATCAATTCGGTCCCCACGGCGGAAGAAAACGCCAAGGCACGCTGGGCCGACGTGCAGAGTGCCTACCAGCGCCGCGCCGACCTCGTCCCGAACCTGGTATCGACCGTCCGTGCGGCGGCCAATTCGGAAGAGGAAATCCTCACCCAGGTGATCGAGGCGCGCGCGCAGGCCACCTCGACCACGATCAACGCCAACGAGCTTGGCGATGCGGAGAAGTTCCGCGCCTTCGAGCAGGCGCAGGGCAATCTCGGCAGCGCGCTTTCGCGTTTGATGGTCGTCGTCGAACGCTATCCCGAACTGCAGAGCCAGCAGCGTTTTGCCGACCTGATGGTCGCGCTGGAAGGCACGGAAAACCGGATCGACAACGCCCGCACCCGCTACAACGAAGCGGTGCAGGGCTATAACACGACGATCCGCACCTTCCCCGACATCATCGGCGCGAAGATCATCCACGGCGCTGAGCCGATGGAAACCTTCCAGGCCGATGCTGCGGCGCAGAGCGCTCCCACGGTCGACTTCGGCGACATGGACCCGGCGAACAGCGAAAACTGATCGCTGCGGAACCAAGCGTCATGCAACGCCTGATCCTCTTGCTTGCTCTGGTGCTGGCGGCGTTCGCGTCGCCGGCACTGGCGCAGGATTTCCCGGCTAGGCCCGACGGTCCCGTCTACGATGCCGCCGACCTCCTGCCTGCAGCCGAGGAAGAGACGCTGGCGGCACGGCTGACCGAATACAATCTCGCCACGGGCAATGCCGTGGTCGTCGCGACGGAACCGACGACCGGCGGGCGCGATATCGACCTCTATTCGCGCGATCTCGCCGAATACTGGGACATCGGCGGTGCGGAGTCGGAAAAAGGCGTTCTCGTCTACATCGCGCGTGACGACCGCCAGATGGCGATCAAGACAGCGCGCGGCGTTCAGGGCGTGTTGACCGACATTTCGGCAGGCCGGATCATCCGCGACACCATGCGCCCGGCCTTCCGGCAAGGCGATTTTCCCGGCGGGATCAACGGTGCGGTAGACCAGATCATCGAGCGCCTGGCCATGGACCCGGTCGACGCAGCCGCGATCGCGGAAGCGGAAGCCGCATCCGAAGCCCAGCGCGAAACCGAAGGGAGCTTCCCGCTGGGCGGGTTCATCTGGCTGGCCTTCATATTCTTCTTCTTCATCCTTCCCATGCTGCGCGGCGGACGCAAGGCGCGCCGGTATAGCCGGGGTCCGTGGGGCGACGCCGCCCGCGACATCATCCTGTGGGAAGTCGGCAAGGCCGTCGTGCGCGGGCTTGAAGACGGCGGGCGCGGCGGTGGCTGGGGCGGCGGAGGCGGCTTCGGCGGAGGCGGCGGTGGCGGCTTCGGTGGTTTCGGCGGCGGAGGCGGCGGTTTCAATGGCGGCGGCGCCTCGGGGGGCTGGTGATGCGATATCTCGACGAAGCTCAGCACCGGATCGTGACCGAGGCGGTTCGAACCGCCGAACTCTCGACTTCCGGGGAAATCGTGCCGGTCCTTGCGGACAGGTCGGACGGCTATACCGACGTGGCGCTATGGTGGGCCGCCACCTTGGCATTTACCGCCATGAGCGCCTTCGCAATCTTTCCCGACGTCTTCCTCGATCTGCGTATCGCCTTCGCGGGCGCCTGGGCTGCGGAACCGACACTCGGCGAATCCTTTGCCCTCCTCACCGGTTTCGGCCTGGTAGTATTCCTCGCGGTCATCGCCGTGCATTTGATCCAGCCGGTCAAGTTCAGGCTGATTCCCCCGCCCGTTAAGCGCCAGCGCGTGCGCGACGCCGCGATCAGGCATTTCAAGGTCGGTGCTGAACGGCGGACGCATGGCCGCACCGGCGTCCTCCTCTACCTCTCGATGAGCGAACACCGTGCCGAAATCGTCGCAGACGAAGCGATCGCCGCGATCGTCCCCGCCGAGGTTTGGGGCGAAGCCATGGCGGACATGCTCGCCGAGATTAAGCAAGGCCGCATTGCCGAAGGCCTTGCGGCAGGCGTGCGCGATGTCGGCGTCGTGCTGGCCGAACACTTCCCGCGCGGCGATGAAGACCTGAACGAATTGCCCGACCGCCTCATCGAGGTATAGGGACGGCCCATGGCCGAAAACATCGAAGTGCCGGGCCGCGACGCGGACGCCGACAAGCCTGAAGAAATCATGTGGCAGGGGCGGTTCGTAACCACGAAGCGCCGCGGACGCTGGGAATACGCCAGCCGGTCCCGCGGCATCCGTGCTGCCGCGATCATCGCCATCGACGACGAGGATCACGTCATCCTCGTATCGCAATACCGGGTACCGCTCGGGCGTATCTGCCTGGAAATTCCCGCCGGTCTTATCGGTGACGACGAAGGCAAGAGCGGCGAAAGTGCCGAAGCTGCCGCTGGGCGCGAACTGGAAGAGGAAACCGGCTACCGCGCCGCGCGGATGGAGAATTTGGGCGAATTCTATTCCTCGCCCGGCATGGTCAGCGAAAGCTTCACCCTGCTGCGCGCGCACGGCCTCGAGAAAGTCGGCGATGGCGGCGGGACCGATAGCGAGGATATCGTCGTGCATCGTGTTCCGCGCTCGGGGCTTGCGGAATTCGTTGCCCGCTGGCGCGCGATGGGTCACGGTGTCGACGTAAGGATCGCCATGCTGATGGCATCCGCCGGATTACTCACGGGAGAATAGGAAAATGGCAGGACGGTGTGCGGGCAAGCTGGCCCTGGTGACGGGGGCGGCGCAGGGTCTTGGACGGGCCCATGCCAAGCGGCTGGCGGAAGAAGGCGCGCGGGTCCTGTGCACCGATATCAATGGAGACGGGGCACAAGCCACCGCTGCCGAGATCGTCGAGGAGATGGGTGCCGGCCATGCCTATGGCATCCAGCATGACGTGACCAATCCCGAGGATTGGGAGCGCGCGGTCGAAACGGCCGATGCGGAGCTCGGCGGGCTCAACGTGCTCGTCAACAATGCCGGGATCGGCGTAGCGGGCAATATCGAGACCTGCGATTTCGAGGACTGGAAGCGCTGCTTCTCGGTCAATGTGGATTCGATCTTCCACGGCTGCCAGAAAGCCCTGCCCCTGATGCGCGAGCACGCGCCGGGGTCGATCATCAATATTTCTTCGATCGCGGGCCTGATCGCCAGCGACACCATGCCGGCCTACAATGCATCCAAGGCTGCGGTGTGGATGCTGTCGAAATCAATCGCGCTCCACTGCGCCAAGAAGCAGATGCAAATCCGCTGCAATTCGGTCCACCCCACATTCGTCGACACGCCGATCCTCGACGGGACGGCGCGGCATTCAGGGCTGGACAAGGATGTGCTGCTGGAAAAACTCGCCCGGCAGATTCCGCTCAAATTCGTTGGCGAGCCGAACGATATCGCCAACGCGGTCGTTTACCTCGCCAGTGACGAGAGCCGTTTCATGACCGGGGCCGAACTCAAGCTGGACGGCGGCATTTCGGCCATGTGACCCGCACGGCGGGCGGGTGGTTGAGGACGCGGAATTGCCCCCGCGTCCTCTGTCAGTCTGCAATCAGCGCGATGCCGAGGTAGACGAGGATGAAGCTGCCGAAGCCGAGCAGCGTACCCAGGACGAAGCCGACGCGAACCAGCGTGGTGTCGATCCCGAAGTAGCGGCCGATGCCGGCGCACACACCCATCAGCTTGCCGTTCTGGCGATCCAGGCGAAAGCTGCGGCTTTCGCGGATGGGCTGGTCTTCGCGGAACTTGAGGTCGTTCATGCCAAGGCTCCGGTCGGCGTTGCGTTGACGATGGCGGTGGCGAAGAATGCCGCCGAGATCATCAGCGATGCGGCAGCGGCGAAAAGGCGGCCACCGAAGTTTTCACTGTCGAACATTTCTATCGATCCTTGCATTGGAAGTAGGTTGATCAGGCGACGAGGCCAGCGGGCGTTGCGGGGATGATGGCGAAGGCCATGCTCAGAGCCGAAAGGCCGAGGGCGAAGACTGCTGCGAAGGCCTTGCTGCTGTCGAAATCGAAGACGGACATTGTGTAATTCCCTTTTATTCCTGTCGTTTCCCGGACCATCCGGGGGACATGACAAGCATTGCAACGGGCGTGCCAAAATCGAAAAACGGCAGAAATCCGCCATTCTCGACTTAACAGCAAGCTGACTGACCGTTCATCAATCCGAAAGGTTGGGAAATTTCACCAACTGTTGGACTTGGCATTTTTCTGGCGGTGAAGGGGCGCGCACGCTAACCCTCGCGCAGCCCATGCTCGAGCGCATTTCCCTCACCCATTTCCGCAATCACACGGCCTCGGAGCTGCGCGATACTGCGCGCTTCAACTTGCTCGTGGGGGAGAACGGCGCGGGCAAGACGAATGTGCTCGAAGCCCTGTCCCTCTTCGCCCCGGGCCGCGGCCTGCGCCGCGCCGCGCTGGCGGAGATGGTGGAGCATGGAGGTGTGACCGGGTTCGGCGTCGGGGCAGATTTGATGCAGGACGGCGAGGCTGTCCGGCTCGGCACCTATACCGAAAGCGATGCGCCCGGCAGGCGTAGGGTTCGTATCAACGGTTCCGAAAGCACGGCGACAGCGCTCGGCGAATGGCTGGCGCTTACCTGGCTGACACCGGCGATGGACGGCCTGTTTACCGGCCCTGCTGCGGATCGTCGGCGCTTCATGGACCGCATGGCCCTCGCGCTCGATCCCGCCCATGCAAGCCACGCGGCACGCTACGAGGCGGCCTTGCGCGAGCGGAACCGGCTGCTGTCGGACGACCGCACGCCCGATGGCGCATGGCTCGATGCGATCGAGGCGCAGATGGTCGAGCACGGCGGGCGGCTTATCCAAGGCCGCCGCCTGCTCGTCGATACCCTCATGGCCCGCATCGCGCATATGCCTGCCGAACCCTTTGCGCGCCCTGCCCTGACCTATGCGCCGGGCGGTGCCGACAGCAGCGAAAGCCTGTCGCAGGTTCTGTTCGAGAACCGCAGCCGCGATCGCGCAGCCCAACGCACCCTGTCGGGCCCGCACCGGGACGAGCTGGAAGTTGTCCATGCGGCCAAGCGCGTGCCCGCGGCGCAAAGCTCGACCGGCGAACAGAAGGCTATGCTTGTCGCCATCACCCTCGCCCATGCCGCCATTGCCGCCCAAGGGCGCGCAGGCGTGCTGCTGCTGGACGAGGTTGCCGCGCACCTCGACCCCGTGCGCCGTGCCGCGCTGTTCGACCAATTGTCGGCCAGCGGCGCGCAGGTGTGGATGACGGGGACCGAGCTTGCCCCCTTCGACGCCATCGCGGGTGAAGCCGCAATCTGGCGCGTCGTCGCAGGCGAAATCCGGCGCGCCTAGTCGGCAGGCGGGATCGCCGCCTCGACTTCTTCGACGGTCGCCGCAACCAGCTTGTCGATACCCTCGTTGGTCGGGTGAATCCGGTCGTCCTGGAACAGCGAGGGATCCTGGTAGATCATCTCCAGCCAGAAGGGGATCAGCGTCGCGCCATACTGCTTGGCGAGTTCGGGATAGAGCGCATCGAAGGCCTGCTGGTATTCGGGGCCGTAGTTCGGCGGCGAACGCATGCCCATCAGCACGACCGGGATGTTCCGCTGCTTCAGTTCGGCCAGCATGCTTTCGAAATTGGCGCGGGTTTCGGCGGGCGAAAGGCCGCGCAGCATGTCGTTGCCGCCCAGTTCCAGCAGCACGAGGTCGGGTTTCACCGGCTGGTTGTCGAGCGCAAATGCGAGACGTTTGGCACCCGCAGCGCTGGTCTCTCCCGATACGGCTGCATTGGTCACCCGGGCATTGATGCCCCGTTCGCGCAAGGCCCTCTCGAGATCGGCCGGATAGCTGTTTTCAAGGCCGATCCCGTAGCCTGCAAAAAGACTGTCGCCGAACGCGAAGATGTGCCGTTCGGGCCCCGCGACCTCGATAGGGGCGGCAGCTTCCGCGCTCGCTGCGGCTTCGGGCGCGCGCTCGGCCGTATCGGCATCGCTCCCGCAGGCAGCGAGGGCAAGAGCGGCGGCGAGCATCGACGAACTACGCAGGACCATCGGCGGACTTCCTTGAGAGTTGTTGTGCCTTCTGCCATCGCAGCCGCGTGACGACTTCTCAAGACGCGATTTGCGCCCGTGACCTGCGGCTCACTCTCGGCTCTGCCGAAGCGCCGGTGGAAATCCTCAAGGGGCTCGACCTCACCATCGCACGCGGCGAGACGGTGGCCCTGCTCGGCCCGTCCGGTTCGGGCAAGAGTTCGCTCATGGCGGTACTCTCCGGCCTGGAACGCGCGACCAGCGGCACGCTGAGCGTTGCGGGACAGGATTTCGCTGCCCTGGACGAGGACGCGCTGGCCCGCGCACGGCGTGGCCGCATCGGCATCGTCCTCCAGGCCTTCCACCTGCTGCCCACCATGACCGCTCTCGAAAACGTGGCGACGCCGATGGAACTGGCAGGCGACACCGACGCACAGGCCCGCGCCCGCGCGGAATTGGAGGCTGTGGGGCTCGGACACCGGCTCGACCATTATCCGCAGCAGCTTTCGGGCGGCGAACAGCAGCGCGTGGCCATCGCCCGCGCTATCGCGCCGCGTCCCGACCTGATTTTCGCCGACGAACCGACCGGCAACCTCGATGCGGCGACCGGCCACGAGATCGTCGAACTACTCTTCGCTCGGCGCGCCGAAACGGGTGCGACCCTGCTCGTGATCACCCACGATCCGGAACTGGCCGACCACTGCGACCGCGTCCTCACGCTCGGTGACGGGCGCATCGCCAGCGATACCGCCGGGAAGACCGCGCGCGCATGAGCTGGAGCACGGCATGGCGGATTGCCCGGCGCGACCTCAACGCGCGCTTCAAGGGCTTGCGTCTGCTGCTGGTGTGCATTTTCTTGGGTACGGCAGCGCTGGCCGCGATCGGCACGCTGACCGCGGCGATCGAGCGCGAACTGGCAGCGAACGGCCAGCAATTCCTCGGCGGCGACCTGCAGATCGAGTTGTGGCAGCGCTCGCTCAATGACGAGGAACGCGCCGCGTTGGAGGAACTGGGCACGGTATCCGCCGGCACCCGCCTGCAGGCCATGGCCCGCAAGGACGACATCGCCGCCCCTATCGAGCTGAAGGCAGTCGACGCGCGCTATCCGCTCTACGGATCGCTTGTGCTGGACGGAGGCAGGACTGCCGGCGCGCCCGAGGGGAACGAGGCCTATCTGGCCCCCGGCGCCGCCGACCGGCTCGGCGTCGCGGCAGGCGATACCATCCTGATCGGCACCGAGACGCTGCAGGTCGCAGGCATCATCGAGGACGAGCCCGACCGTCTGGGCGAAGGCTTCCAGCTCGGCCCGACGATCATCGTTGCGGAAGACCTGCCGGAGCGCGCAGGCCTGCTTGCGCCCGGCTCCATGTACCAGAGCAAGACGCGCGTCGCCTTCGATGCCCAGCGCGACCTCGAGGCCACCGAGGAGGCGCTGAAGGCGCGTTTCCCCGAAGCCGGTTTCGACATCGACACGGCCGATCGCGCAGCGCCCGGAACCGACCGGTTCGTCAGCCGCATGAGCGAATTCCTCACTCTCGTCGGTCTGGCCGCGCTGGTTATCGCCGGGATCGGCATCGGCGGGGGCGTTTCCTCTTATCTCGACGCGCGCCGCCAGTCGGTCGCCACGCTCAAGATCCTCGGCGCGACCAGCAGCGACATCGCGCGCATCTATGCCTTGCAAATACTGGCCGCCGCCGCGGTGGGAAGCCTTGCGGGCCTCGCGGTCGGCGTTGCTGCTGTGCCGCTCCTGGCGACCGCGCTCGAAGGCCTGCTGCCGGTCGACACCGGCTTCGTATTCGATGCCGGCGCGCTGATGCTCGCAGCCAGTTACGGCCTGCTGGTGGCGCTGGTGTTTGCAGCGCCGCCGCTGATGCGGGCGCGGCATTTCCCTGCGATGGCGCTCATGCGGGCCCGCGTGGCTCCCTTGGCCCGAGACAAGTCCGCACTGCTGGTCGTGCTCGCGGGACTCGCGGCGATCGTAGGCCTGGCGCTTGTCACCGCGCAGCAGCCTTTGTTGTCGGGCGGCTTCCTAGCCGGTGCTGCGGTGGTTCTCGGCCTGCTTGCAGCGCTCGGCTGGACGATCCGCGCTGTCGCCGCCGCCCTGCCCCGCCCGGCGAGTCCGGTCGCCCGCGCGGCGCTTGCCAATATCCATCGCCCGGGCTCCAGCACCGGCGCGCTGGTCACCGCCCTCGGCTTCGGGCTGGCAGCCTTTGTCCTGCTGGCGGCGGTACAGAGCGCCATCGACGGCAATATCGAGAAGCGCGTTCCGGCGCAGGCGCCCGACTATTTCGTGCTCGACATCCCGCGCGAGAGCGAGGCGCAGTTCCACGCTCTCGTCCACGAGACGGACCCGGAAGCTAAGATCCGCACCGTTCCTGCCCTGCGCGGAGCCGTTCTCGCCTTCGGGGCCAAGGACAACATGACCCGCACGGCCACGCTGGAGGAAATTCCCGACGGTGCCTGGGCGCTGCGCGGAGAACGCGGCCTGACCTATTCGGACACGGTGCCGGACGGCAATTCGGTGACGGACGGCGAATGGTGGGGCCAGATGTACGACGGCGAGCCGCTGGTATCCATCGACGAGGAATTTGCCCGGGCGGCCGGCCTCGAAATCGGCGACTATCTGACCTTCGGCGTGCTCGGCGTCGAAGTGAATGCGCGGATCGCGAATACCCGCCGGATCGACTGGGAAAGCATGGGCTTCAACTACGTCTTCGTGCTCAGCCCCAATGCCCTGCGCGACACGCCCCACAACCTCGCCGCAACTGTCGAGCTCCGCGAAGGCACGCCGACCGGTCCGCTGCTGCAGACACTGGTAAGCGAATTTCCGTCGAGCTCGGTCATCGAAGTGGGCGGCGTGTTGCAGCAGGCGCGCACGATCCTCGAACAGGTCGGCCTGGCCACCCTGGCAGCGGCGAGCGTCGCGGTCCTTGCCGGGCTTGCTGTTCTGCTTGGCGCCATCGCTGCGGCACGGGCATCGCGCACCTACGATACGGTCGTGCTGCGTGTCCTTGGCGCCGACCGGCGGCAGGTACTGACCATGCAGCTGATCGAATACGGCTTGCTGGCAGGAGCGCTGGCGCTGGTCGCACTCGGCCTCGGCAGCCTGACCGCTTGGCTGGTCATCACCCAGCTGTTCGAATTCGACTGGCTGCCCGACTGGGGCGAGATCCTTGCCGTCCTTGGCCTCGGCCTGGCGGTCGTGCTCGCCTTTGCGGTCGGTGCCTCGCTGCCGCTGCTCCGCGCCAGGCCGGCGCAGGCGCTGCGCGCGCTCTAGCGGTACCGCACGCCCTTCCCAGCGCGATACTCCTCGCGCAGGCCATAACGATGGTCGAGGCCCAGCCCGTGGGGATTGTCGCCCCACTGGTTGTCGCTGCGATCGCTCGGCAGCACGGTGATTACGAAGATCCCTATCGACGCCAGCCAGCCAACGAACGGGACGAGCGAGAGCAGTGCGAGGCCGAGATACAGCCAGCCGGACAGTCCGACATCGTGGAACCGCCGGATCGTCAATGCGAGCATGGGGATCAGCGAAACCAGCAGGAACAGGCCGAAGACCAGCAGGCCAAGCCCGGCAGATTCGAGGTCCGGTTCGACATAGGCCTGTCCGAACAGGAAGGAATCGAAAGCGCCGCCCGCGATCAGGATGACCAGCATGACCACGCAGAAGAACAGCGTGAACATCCAGTATTCCATCCGGGTCGACCTGCCACCGAATTCGAAGAACCGGGCATAAGGAAGAAGCATGTATTCCATTGTATTCCCCTCCAGAATTCGCAGGAAATACAAATTCACAAGTAAATAATTCGTTCTTCTTTCAGGCAAAAAGAAAGGGGGCGATAAAGCCCCCTTTCCAATTATATATCCGAATGGATTGTATTTAGAACTTGTACTTCACCGCAGCGCCGTAGGTGCGCGGCTGGTTCGGATAGCCCGAGATCGACCGCGACTGGGCGACCGAGTCGAAGATCGTCGTGATGTAACGGTCGTCGAGCAGGTTGCGGCCCCAGATGCTGAGTTCGAGACCCATGTCGAAGGCATAGGTCAGGCTGGCCGACAGCTCGTCCACTTCACGACGGAACGGACGGGCAGCAGCGAAGGCCGCTTCCTGGCCGCCGCTGACGAAGCCCGGCAGGCCGTCAGCGACCTGGACCGGCGCTTCGTAGTAGTAGTTGGTCGCGAAGATGATGCGATCGCCCGCATCGTTCACTTCCTTGTCGTAGAGCATGCCGAAGCTCGCGGAGAGCTGCGAGATGCCTGCAACCGTGCGGCCCGAAAGATCGCCGATCGAGCTGTTGGTGAAGCTCACGTATTCCGGGTCGAGGTAGGTGAAGGCGACGGTGAAGGTCAGGTCGTCGGTCGGACGGACGTTACCGTCGAATTCCACACCGAAGGTTTCCTGCAGACCGGCGTTCGCCAGCGCGAAGCCCGTGCCGGTGAAGATGTTCGACTGGAAGCCGTCGATCTTCTGGTTGAAGAACGTGAGGTTGGCCGAGGCGTAGTCCCAGTTACCCTTGAAGCCGAGCTCGATGACCTCGGTTTCTTCCGGACCCGCGAAACGCGAACCGGTCGACAGGTTCACCGGGTTGATACCGGCCGCGATGATGGCAGGCAGGTCGCTCTGCAGCGGACGGCTGTCACGCGACAGGTTGAACGAGCTTGCCTTGAAGCCGGTCGCATAACTCACATACATGTTGAGCGAGGGCGAGACGTCGTAGGCCAGGCGTGCGGTCCAGCTCCAGTCGTCGTCGCCGGTCGTGCCGTCTTCCACCGCGTTCGGAACATTGAGGAAGGGCGGCAGGAACTGCAGCGGCTGGAGGGCCAGCAGCGGGTTCACGGCCGGGTTGGTGTCGTTCGCATCGGCAAAAGCCTGCACGCCTGCCGAAACCTGCGCGAAGGCAGCGGGGTTGCCGGCGGCGAAGGCACCGATTTCCGCCTGCGTTGCGGGGCGGCCAAGCATCAGCAGCGAGCCGACCTGCGTGGCGAGGCCCTGTGCGAAGATGGCGGTGTTGCCCACGCCGACGAGGTCGAGACCCGAGAAGACGTCGTTGGAGATCACATTGGTGGTGATTTCCTTGTCGTCCTTCGTCCAGTTGGCACCCAGCGTCAGGGTCAGGCCGTCGGTGATTTCGAAGTCGAACTGCCCGAACAGCGACAGCGCTTCGTTGTCGAGCGTGTAGGCTTCGGTCAGGCCGGTACCCGGAGCGAAGAACTGGCCGATGAGGTTGCGGCCGGTCAGCGCGCCGATGGTCGCTTCGAGGTCGAGGATCGCGAGGTCGTTCGGGCCAAGCGCGGCCAGCTGCGGGGCGATCAGGAGGTTCGCGTATTCACGGAAGTCCTGGCCGTAGAACAGCTGGTTGGTCTGCTCGATGCTCTCGTTGAAGTAGAACGCGCCGAGCAGGACACCGAGACGGTCGCCGATTTCGCCCGAAACGCGCAGTTCCTGCGTGAAGGTTTCGAGGCCGGTGTCGGCGAAGTTGCGGCCGATCAGGTCGGTGGTGGTGAAGTCCGAATCCTGGTCCGTGGCGAGGTCGCTTTCACGATAGGCGGTGATCGAGGTCAGGGTGAAGGCACCGAGATCGTAATCGATCTGGCCCGAAATACCCTTGTTCTCGATGTCGTTGCTGGAATCGAAGTTCACCGAAACGATGTCGGCGAAGGGATCGTTCGCATCGCTCAGCTGGCCGCCCAGCGCGAAGATCGCCTGCGTTGCGGCGCTCTGCTGGAGGTTGATGACGCCGCAGCAGTTTTCATCGATCTTGTCGTAATCGGCGATGATGCGGACCTTGAGGGCATCGGCGTTATCGAACAGCAGCTGACCGCGGCCGAACCAGCGGTCACGGTTGTTGACGTCGTTGCCGGTGCCGATGTCGGTGAGGTAACCGTCGCGCTTGTTGATGCCGCCGGCGAGGCTGAAGGCGAAGTTGTCGGAGAGCGGGCCGGTGACATAGCCCTTGCCAACGATCGCGTTGTAATTGCCGTAGCTCAGCTCGACCGCGCCGCCGAAGTCGAACTGCGGTTCCCTGGTGACGATCGAGATGACGCCCGCGCTGGCGTTCTTGCCGAACAGGGTCGACTGGGGACCGCGCAGGACTTCGATGCGCTGCACGTCGGGCAGGTCGGTGATCTGCGAGGCGGTACGGCTGCGATAGACGCCGTCCACGAACACGCCGACCGACGGTTCGATACCGGCATTGTTCGCGCCGTTGCCGAAGCCGCGGATGAGGAAGTTGGTGTTGGCCGAGCTCTGCAGCTGGTTCACGCGGAGCGAGGGAACCTGGGTCTGCAGGTCGCCGAGGTCGCGGATCTGCGCGCGCTCGATCGTTTCGGCGGTGGTGACGCTGACGGCGACAGGGATTTCCTGCAGCGTCTGTTCGCGCTTGGTGGCGGTAACGATGATGACGTTGCTGTCGGCTTCTTCTTCGGCCGCCACGTCCTCGTCAGCATCGGCGTCCTGCGCGATGGCGGCGCCGGGCAGCGCGAGCGCTGCGGCACCTGCCAGCAGGGCGGTACGAACGGCCGTCTTGTGGCCGGTACGAATGAAATTCATCGAGTAAATCCTCTCTCAAGAACGTGTTCTGGTCTGCCGCGCAGTCCCCAAAATCACGCAGGCTGGCGCCGAATTATTGTCCAGCCCGTTTTGCGACAAGCATTTAGGCAGGTCTATTCGCAGCGCGATGCGCTGTGTGCCATTCACGCAACAGTTCGCGATGCTTGCCGCAATGCACCATCTCGGCTAGGGGCGCGCACGAATTGGCGCAGGCCGAATCCGTGCCGCCGCTACGACACCCATAAGAAAGCACATCAATGTCCCGCGACCTCCGCAACGTGGCGATCATCGCCCACGTCGACCACGGCAAGACCACGCTCGTCGACCAGCTCTTCCGCCAATCCGGCACTTTCCGCGAAAACCAGCGGATCGAAGAGCGTGCGATGGACTCGAACGACCTGGAAAAGGAACGCGGGATCACAATTCTCGCCAAGTGCACCAGCGTCGAATGGAACGGCACGCGCATCAACATCGTCGACACGCCCGGCCACGCCGACTTCGGCGCCGAGGTGGAACGTATCCTCAGCATGGTCGACGGCGTCATCCTGTTGGTCGACAGCGCCGAAGGCCCGATGCCGCAGACCAAGTTCGTCACCGGCAAGGCGCTGGGCCTCGGCCTGCGCCCGATCGTGGTCGTGAACAAGATCGACCGCGGCGACGCGCGCCCGCAGGAAGTGCTGGACGAAGTGTTCGACCTGTTTGCCTCGCTCGATGCAAATGACGAGCAGCTCGACTTCCCGAGCCTGTGGGCTTCGGGCCGCGACGGGTATGCCAGCGACGACGAAACCGCGCGTTCGGGCGATCTCGAGCCGCTGTTCAAGCTGATCGTCGACCACGTGCCGGCCCCCGGCCTCGATGTCGATGCGCCGTTCAGCTTCCTCGCCACCCTGCTCGACCGCGACAACTTTATGGGCCGCGTGCTCACGGGCCGCGTCCAGTCGGGCACGATCAAGCTCAACGACCCGATCCACGCGCTTGATGCGCAGGGCAACGTCCTCGAAGTCGGTCGCGCGACCAAGCTGCTGTCGTTCGACGGCCTCGACCGCGTGCCGGTCGACAGCGCGCAGGCGGGCGACATCATCGCCCTCGCGGGCCTCGAAAAGGCGACCGTTGCCAACACCATCGCCGATCCCAGCGTGAAGACGCCGATCGAAGCGCAGCCGATCGATCCGCCGACGCTGGCCATGCGCTTTGCCGTCAACGACAGCCCGCTCGCGGGCCGCGAAGGCAGCAAGGTGACGAGCCGCATGATCCGCGACCGTCTCTACCGCGAGGCGGAAACCAACGTCGCCATCCGCATCACCGAGAGCGCGGATAAGGACAGCTTCGAAGTCGCCGGTCGCGGCGAACTGCAGCTGGGCGTGCTCATCGAAACGATGCGCCGCGAAGGCTTCGAACTCGGCATCAGCCGCCCGCGCGTGCTGTTCCGTGAAGAAAACGGCCAGCGCATGGAGCCGTTCGAGACGGTCGTCATCGACGTCGACGACGAACACTCCGGCACGGTCGTGGAGAAGATGCAGCGCCGTAAGGCCGAACTTACCGAGATGCGTCCCTCGGGTTCGGGCAAGACCCGCATCACCTTCTCGGCCCCCTCGCGCGGCCTGATCGGCTATCACGGCGAATTCCTGTCCGACACGCGCGGCACGGGCATCATGAACCGCCTGTTCGAGAAGTACGACACCTATCGCGGGCCGATCGAAGGCCGCCAGAACGGCGTCCTCATCTCGATGGTCCCGGGTGAAGCCGTACCTTACGCACTCAATGCGCTGGAAGAACGCGGCGAGCTGTTCATCCGTGGCGGCGCGAAGATCTATGAAGGCATGATCATCGGCGAAAACGCCAAGCCGGACGATCTCGAAGTGAACCCGATGAAGTCGAAGCAGCTGACGAACTTCCGTTCGACCGGCAAGGACGACGCCATCCGCCTCACCCCGCCGCGCGTCATGACGCTCGAACAGGCGATCGCCTATATCGACGATGACGAAATGGTCGAAGTGACGCCGGAAAGCATCCGCCTGCGCAAGGCCATCCTCGATCCGCACGAGCGCAAGCGCGCCAAGCGCGCCGCGCAGTCATAGTCAGCCACAATAAGAAAGGGCCGCTTCCATCGAAGCGGCCCTTTTTCAGTTGGAGGGTATGAGCCTCAGAAACGGTAGCCGATCGTGGCCCTGACGCTGTGCTTGTCGAAATCGCCCGCGTTCGTTTTCAAGTCTGTGCCACCATTCCGGAGAACGAAGGGGTTGGTAGCCGGCGCGCTACCCTGGCCGACTGCGACATAGGCGTCATCATCGTCGTAGCTGGAATACAGATATTCAATGCCGAAGGTGACACCGCTAGTGACCATCACTTCGGCACCGCCGCCGAACTGCGCACCAAATTGCCACTTGTCGCCGTCCACTACCTCGAAGGTGTTGACCCCGTTGGTCGTAAAAAACTCGTGGTCGATCTGGCCGTAAGCGAACCCGCCCGTGGCGTAGATCAGACCGCGTCCATCGCCCGGCGATGCTCCGATCCGTCCACGCAAGGCGATGGATTTGTCCAGTTCCCTAGCGAAGGTGTAGCTCGCGGGTGTCGTGCTGAAACCGGTCGTATAATCGGTTGCGTTGCTCATTTCCCCTTCGACGAGAAAACCCGCGACGAGCGGGGAGTTCCCGATGCGCTGGTCATAGCCGAGGCGTACCGAATAACCGAGACCGGCCTCGTCATCACCGCAACCATCCGTGAAGCGCGCGCCGTTTGCATCACCGGCACAAAATCCGGGCGAGAACGCATTCGCGCCTGTCGCGGTGCGCACGTTATCGTTGAAAGCCCCATTCCCGTCGGTATCGAAAACCAAGCGATCATCCCTGGCATCGTCGACGAAGTCGCCGCCGAGCGCTGCCCCGATGTAGAATCCATCGTAGGTGTCGGTCGGCACCTCCTGCGCTACTGCGGGAGCTGAAATAAAACCGACGGATGCGGAAATAATACTAATAATTTTTTTCATCGATACGACCCTTAATAAATTCAAGAGTCCGAACCTGCTTGTGGAGATTATGTTCCCATAAAATATATCTTTTCATCTCTGCATTTGCACGGAACAGCGAGGACGGCCGCACAGATGCGCAGCGGCAGACAGAAGATTGGCCAAAGCCGGTTGCATTTGTTACCTGCCTCGCCATGCAGACCGGAACACTGATTTCTCTCGCCCTTTATTTCATCCTCATGCTTGCCATCGGCCTGTGGGCCTGGCGGCGCTCGACCGACACGAGCGAGGGATACCTCCTCGCCGGACGCAACCTGCCCCCGTCGGTGGCAGCGCTGTCCGCAGGCGCATCCGACATGAGCGGCTGGCTGCTGCTCGGCCTGCCCGGCGCGCTTTACGCTGCAGGCCTGGTCGAGGCGTGGATCGGGATCGGTCTGTTCGTGGGCGCCTATTTCAACTGGCTGATCGTGGCCCCGCGCCTGCGCAAGCAGACGCAGGACCTCGGCAATGCCCTGACCATCCCCGAATTCCTCGCCAACCGCTTCCCCGACAAGGCAGTCGCGCTGCGCGTCATTTCCGCGCTGATCGTGGTGGTCTTTTTCTCCGTCTACACGGCCGCCGGCCTCGTCGGCGGGGGCAAGCTGTTCGAGACGAGCTTTGCCGGCCTGCTGCCCGATGTGGGGATGAGCGATTACATGCTCGGCATCTGGATCACCTGCCTCGTCGTGCTGGCCTATACCATGGTCGGCGGTTTCCTCGCCGTCAGCCTGACCGACTTCGTGCAGGGTCTCATCATGGTGACCGCGCTCGTCATCATGCCGCTTGTCATCATGTTCGGCCCCGGGGGCAGTGCGGGCGGATCGCTGACGCAGGTGCCGGTCGACGGCTTCCTCAGCCTGACGCAGGGCCTGACCGCACTTGGCTTCATCAGCGCGGTGACCTGGGGCCTGGGCTATTTCGGCCAGCCGCACATCATCGTGCGCTTCATGGCCGTTCGCTCGGTGGAAGAGGTCAGGACCGCGCGCAATATCGGCATGACCTGGATGGGTGTTGCCCTGATCGGGGCGATCGGCATCGGCATTGCGGGCCGCGCCTATGTCGAGCGCAACGGGCTGGTGATCGACGATCCGGAGACGATCTTCATCGTCCTTGCGAACCTGCTGTTCCACCCGCTGGTCACCGGCTTCCTGCTCGCAGCGCTGCTGGCCGCGATCATGTCGACGATCAGCTCGCAATTGCTGGTCGCATCCTCGTCGCTGACGGAGGATTTCTACAAGCTGTTCTTCCGCAAGGAAGCGGGCGAGCGCGAGAGCGTCAACGTGGGCCGCATCTGCGTCGCGCTAGTGGCACTGGCGGCAATCTGGATCGCGCGCGATCCCGAAAGCCAGGTGCTCGGCCTCGTGTCGAATGCCTGGGCAGGCTTCGGCGCGGCCTTCGGTCCGCTCATTATCCTGTCGCTGACCTGGGACCGCATGACGGGCGCAGGTGCCGTGGCGGGTCTCGTCACCGGTGCGGCGGTGGTCGCGGCGTGGATTGCACTGGGCTGGAATGCGCAGCTTCCCGGATTCGATGGCGGCCTGTATGAGATCGTGCCGGGCTTCATTGCGGCATGGCTCGCCATCTGGCTGGTCAGCAAGGCGACGGCGCCGGACGGCAAGCAGGCGGTCGCCTGACGAAGGAGGCGGATATGGCGAAGATCACCGGCCTTGGCGGCGTATTCTACGTGGTCGACGACCCCGAGGCGACACGCGCCTGGTATCGCGACACGCTGGGTATCGACGGCGACTATGGCCCCATGCTCCGCTGGAGCGAGGAAACCTGTGAGCAGCCCTATTCGCTCATCAGCCACTTCAAGGACGACAGTTACCTTAAGCCGGGTTCGGCCAGCTTCATGATCAACCTTCGCGTGGACGATCTCGACGGCTTCGTGGCCCAGCTTCGCGCCAAGGGTGTCGACGTGCTCGACGAGGTGGACGAAGGCTACGGCAAGTTCGCCTGGCTGCTCGACCCTAACGGGGTGAAGATCGAACTCTGGCAACAGCTCGCCGCACCCGAATAATCAGTCGCTTGCCCGCGATTCGGGCACGATGTATCCTCTGGTGCGATGAGGATCGGGTCTCTTGCCGCAATCGCCGTATCGCTGCTTGCCGCGTCGTGCGGCATGGTGCCCGATCGCCGCAGCGAGGCGCCGATCAAGGCCGGCCCCGTTTCGACTGCCCCGATCCTGCAGTCCGCCGAAGGGCGGCAATGCCTGGCCGACTTGGGCAAGTCGGGTGCGCGTTTTTCGCCCCTGCCCGACAAATTGCAGGCGGGCGGCTGTTCCACTTCGAACACTGTAAGCCTCGACCAGCTGGCGGGCGACGGCTCGAGCTTCGGTGTCACCAATCTCCCCTCCGTCGCCTGTCCGGTTGCGAACGATTTTGCCGCATGGGCGCGTTTCGGCGTCGACCGCGCAGCGCGGCAGATCCTCGGCAGCGGGCTTGCCCGGATCGAGACTTTCGGCAGCTACGCCTGCCGCAATGTTGCGGGAACGAACCGCCTGTCCGCCCATTCGCGCGCGCACGCCGTCGACGTGTCCGGCTTCGTCCTGGCCGACGGGCGGCGGATCACGGTAAAGGAAGGGTGGAGCGCATCGCGCGAGGAACGCGAATTCCTGCGCACCGTCCATGCCAGCGCCTGCAAGCGCTTCGGGACCGTGCTTGGTCCGGATTACAACGCGGCGCACCGCGATCACCTGCACCTGGAATTCGGTAGCGGGAGTTTCTGCCGATAAGCGGCCCTTGGTGCGACCCGTGGGCTCTTTTGCAATAGCTAGGCGAAACTCGCCTGCACGCCATCCAGATGCGCTTCGATACGCAACCTGACAGCCTCAGCGGCGTGATGTGCGCCCAGCTTGCTCATCATGTTGGCGCGGTGGATTTCGACCGTGCGCGGACTGATTGCGAGCTCGCGCGCGATCATCTTGTTGCTCCGCCCTTCCGCCAGCCAGTCGAGCACTTCCCGCTCGCGTGGTGACAGTGTGGCCAGGCGATTGCGGGCGTCGATCATCTTGCGGCGCGCAATGCCATAGGCTTCCGCTTCCTCTGCAATGCGCACCACCGTTTCGGCGAGGCGTTCGACCTGCAGCGGGAGGCGAAGGTAATCGAGCGCGCCAGCCTTGATCGCTGCCACCACCCGGCCGGGCCGCGGGTCCGACGATGTGGCGACCACGGGCAGCCATAGTCCTGCATACGCCAGCCGCCTCAACACCTGGGCGACCGAACCGCGCCCCTCTTCGTCGCAGGCGATGACCACGCCCCTGTCCGGTGCGGCGGCGATGAGTTCATCGACATCCGCATAGACTTCGCAGTGGTGTCCGATGTCGAAGCCGAGATGCGCCTGCTCTGCCCGCGCCCTGCTGGAGCCGTCGACGATGTGAAGGGTATGCTGTTGTTCCATAAGGAGAACTTTGCCACCCTAGGGAAGAATGCGCATTCCGTAAAACTACGGATGCGGAGCGAATACTTCCGTAAAGACTGGAACTCTGGCGGGATTCCTCACCGAAAACTCCACCCGCACCGGATGTACTTCTCCGTGCTTAGTCCTCGAAGTAGAAACTGTAGTCGGGAAGCGAGTGAAACGCGTTCTTGAGCGCGTCACCCCAGCTCGACGAAATTGCCTGGAAATAGGGGTCGTCATGGGTCACGCGGTGCTGGTGGCTGGACTCGTAGCTGTCGCGTTCGATGACTTGCAGGTCGAGCGGCAGGCCGACCGAGAGATTGGCCTTCAGCGTGGAATCAAAACTGACCATGAGCAGCTTCACCCCGTCTTCAAGGCTCATCTGTCGGTCGTAGCCGCGGATGATGATGGGGCGGCCGTACTTGGTTTCACCGATCTGGAAGAAGGGTGTATCGAGGCTGGCCTCGATGAAATTGCCTTCGGGGTAGACCATGAACAAGCGCGGCTCCATGCCCTTGATCTGGCCTGCGACAATGATCGAGGCCGTAAAGCGGCCATGCCCGCGGTCGCCGTTCACGCCCTGCCGTTCGGAAATGATGTCGCGCAGCAGTCGCCCGATTTCGGTCGCCACCTGGAACATGGTCGGCGACTTGAGGATCGCGTTGTCGCGCTCGTCCGGTTCCTTCGCGCGTTCTTCGAGCTGGCTGATGACTGCCTGCGTCGTGGCGAGATTGCCCGCCGTCATCAGCGTAATGATCCGTTCGCCCGGGACCTGCCAGGTGAACATCTTGCGGAAGACCGAGATGTTGTCGACGCCTGAATTGGTGCGGGTGTCGCTCATCAGGACGAGGCCCTTTTCGAGCACCATTCCCACGCAATAGGTCATTCCCGGTCCACTCTCGCGATTACTGCTGCACTTGCTGCTGTTCGACCGCCACGTCGACTTCGAGCACCTGGGTCGTATTGCCGAAGCTGATGCCCGTCACCGGCGCGGCATCGCGATAATCCCGCCCCGTGGCAACCCTGACATAGCGCGTATCGGGGGAGATCCCGTTGGACACGTCGAAGCCCACCCAGCCAAGCCCTTCGACATAGGCTTCTGCCCAGGCGTGGGTCGCGTCCTGTTCGACGCGATCATTCATCATCAGGTAGCCGGAGACATAGCGCGCCGGGATGTCCATGGCCCGCGCACTGCCGATGAAGATGTGCGCATGGTCCTGGCAGACCCCTGCGCGCGCGGCGAAGCTTTCCTCTGCCGAAGTGCCGGGATGAGTGGCTCCGATCGTATATTCCACCCGGCCCAGGATCGCGCGCGAAAGCTCGTGCAGCATTTCCAGCCGGTCTGCGTCGGACTTGCGCATTTCGCCGATGAACTTGCGCATGCCCGGACCAGGGCGGGTAAGCTTGCTCTGCGTGAGGAAGCTCCACAGGGGCAGATGCCCCGCGTGCTGTCCGATAACACCGGCATGGTCGTGCGTGTCGACCCTGCCCCTGCAGGTAATCGTGACCTCGCGCGTGCCCTGTTCGACCGACACCAGAGTTGTGGTGTTATGGTGCTGATCCTCGAACTGCAGTTCCTCGCGGGCGTTCTCGTATTCCATCGACCAGTCGAGGATTTCCTGCCCCTGCGTCTGCTTGGGCACCAGCCGCAGCCGCTGCAATGCGTGCACCACGGGCTGGTCGAAACGGTAGCGGGTCGTATGGCGGATCGAGAGGCGCATCAGACAAGGAACCTGTAGTCGTTGGCAATGGCATCGGCGATCGAAGCATTGTTCGCGGTGAATTCCACGAGGAATTCGTGCAGGCCCTGATCGAAGATGTCGTCGATGGTCAGTTCGGTCAGTCGCGTATCGGCATCGCGCATCAGCATGTTGCTGTGGCCTTCGCTGCCGTGCAGGCGCGCAAGGGCGGCGAGGTCGTCTCGCAGCGCACAATAGCAGAAGGCGAGGCTGCGCGGGAAACTCTCGTCGAGGATCAGGAATTCGCAGATCCCGCGTGCATCGATCTGGCCTGCGTTGAGCCAGCGGTAGGCGCGGTCGCCCGAAACCGACCGGAGCACCTGGTCCCATTGTCCCGTATCGAGGCTGGACCCGACATAGGAGAGCGAAGGCAGCAGGAGGTAGTACTTGATGTCGAGGATGCGCGCGATACTGTCGGCCCGCTCGATAAAGGTGCCCGCGCGCGCGAAGTGATAGCCTTCGTCGCGCAGCATGGACCCGGCCAGTGCGCCATGTGCCATTGTACCGGCACGGCGGATCGTCGCTACCGTATCGAGTACGCGGTTCTCGCCCACGGGCTTGGACAGCTGGTCCTCGATCACTAGCCAGTTCTCGTTGATCGCTTCCCACAATTCGCCGCTGATGGCGTTGCGCGCCAGCCGTGCGTTCTGTCGCACGAGGCTGAACATCGACAGCACCGATGACGAGTTACCCTTCTCTCGCAGCATGTAATTCCAGGTCTGGTTACCGGTGTAGGTGCCGTGCTTGGCCTCGTAGCCAGCGCGCTGCCCCGCGGTGGCGATCACAGAGCGCCATTCCTCTTCAGCAGTGACGAGGTCGCGGGTTAGTGCCATGCGCAGCCCTGCGTCGATCAGCCGCGCGGTATTCTCGGCCCGCTCGAGATAGCGGAACATCCAGAACAGTCCGTTGGCGGTTCTTCCCAGCATCAGTCCTTGAGCACCCAGGTATCTTTCGTGCCGCCGCCCTGGCTCGAATTCACGACCAGGGAGCCTTCCTTCAGCGCTACGCGGGTCAGGCCGCCGGGCGTGATGTCGATCTTGTCGGGCGAGACCAGCACAAAGGGGCGCAGGTCCACATGGCGCGGCGCGAGGCCCTTCTTGGTGAAGATCGGGCAGGTCGAGAGCGAAAGCGTCGGCTGAGCGATGTAGTTCGAGGGGTTGTCGACCAGCTTGGCGCGGAAGTCCTCGATTTCCTTCTTGGTCGAGGCGGGACCGACCAGCATGCCGTAACCGCCCGAACCGTGCACTTCCTTCACGACCAGCTCGCCGAGGTTGTCGAGGACATATTTCAGGCTGTCCTCGTCTGCGCAACGCCACGTTTCCACATTCGGCAGCAAGGGCTTCTCGCCGGTGTAGAACTCGACGATTTCGGGCATGAAGGAATAAATCGCCTTGTCGTCGCACACACCCGTACCCGGCGCGTTGGCAATGGTTACCCCGCCCGCGCGGTACACATCCATGATCCCCGGCACGCCGAGCATGCTGTCGGGATTGAACGTGAGCGGATCGAGGAATTCATCGTCCACGCGGCGATAGATGACGTCGACAGCCTTGTAGCCGCTGGTCGTACGCATCGCGACGCGGCCATCGACGACGCGCAGGTCGCTGCCCTCCACCAGCTCCGCGCCCATCTGGTCGGCGAGGAAGGCGTGTTCGAAATAGGCGGAATTGTAGATGCCCGGCGTCAGCACCGCGACCACCGGCTTGTCGCCCGCGCAATCGGGCGCGCAGGCGGCAAGGCTCTTGGCAAGGCGGCGCGGATAATCCGAAACGCTCTCGACTGGGCAGCGCAGGAAGAGCTCGGGGAACATCGCCATCATGGTTTCGCGATTTTCCAGCATGTAGCTGACACCCGATGGCGTGCGAGCATTGTCTTCCAGCACGAAGAACTCGTCCGGCCCCGTGCGCACGAGGTCAATGCCGACGATATGGGTGTAGACCCCGCCCGGCGGCGTGAAGCCGACCATGTTGGGCAGCCACGCCTCGTTGTCGCGCAGCAGGCGCTGCGGCAGGCGTCCGGCGCGCACGATTTCCTGCCTGTGGTAGAGGTCGTGCATGAAGGCATTGAGCGCGGACACGCGCTGTTCGATGCCGCGCGTGAGGCGACGCCATTCGCCCGCCGTGATGATGCGCGGGACCATGTCGAAGGGGATGAGGCGCTCTTCCGCCTCGTCCTCGCCATAGACGTTGAAGGTAATGCCGGTCTTGCGGAAGTTGGTTTCGGCCTCCGCGTGCTTGCGCTTCAGCAGCTTGCTGTCCTGGTCGTTGAACCAGCCGCAATAGTCGGCGTAGGCATCGCGAACCGATCCGTCGGGTTCGCGCATCTCGTTGAAGAATTCGGCCTCGCCGCTCATGAACCCCCGATAGTCTGACCCCCACGCAGGACGCGCGGGGCTGCAGGACCCGGCGTCCTGCTTAACAGACTAAAGGCTCAAGCGCGATCAAGTTCCGAAAGAAGCGCGCCCATGGCCTCGTGCGTGAGGACGAAACCCATGTGCGAGCAGCGCAGGGCAACGGCACGGTCGCGTTCGCCCGGCCGCCCGCAGGCGGAGCGCGGGTGCACGATGCCGTCGCGCGGCGACCAGAAGGCGACCGTTTCGACCGGCGGCTTTTCGCTCACCACGGTGTCGATCTCGGGTTCGTCCACCCGGTGTCCGGCAATCGCCTGATAGGCGCGCCAACCATTGTTCGCACGGGGCGAGCCGGAAAAGGGCGATCCCATGGTCACGACCTTGGCGACTTTGCCGGGGTGCTTCTTGGCCAGTTCGCGCGCCATCACCCCGCCAAGGCTCCAGCCGACCAGCACGATCGGCTCGCCATAGCGCGAATGGAGGTCGAGCAGGCGGCGCTCCACCTTGGCGAAACGGTCAGCGGTCGCACCGAGGTTGTAGCCGAGGCCCCAGCGTTTGGCAGTATGACCCGCCTCTTCCAGCTTGCGCGCCATCCAGCGCATGCGGATCGGGTGCGCTCCGAAGCCGGGCAGCAGCATCACGTGGCGCGGATTGCGCGCTTTCTCGACAGTAAAATCCTCGAACCGGCGCCGGATCGGCTCTACCGGCCACAGGAACTCCTTGGCCAGCAGCAGGGCCCGCGGCCCGCGCGCGTCGTCGGGGCACGGTTCGGCCGCCAGCGCCAGCCGGCGGCTCATTTCCTGGCGCGATTCGTAGAACGGTAACGTTGCCATCGTTCCGTAATAATCCACTACGCCGGATTTCGGTTCCTTGAACCGCCCCGCGTCACATCACGGACGCAAGTGCCGCATGGCGCAGGTCAGGTGCAGTCGCCGGTCCGCGTCATGGAGACCTTCATCGTGACCTTCTTCTCGCCCTGTTCGGACGGTTCGATGGCGGTCATGGTCATTTCGGACGCCGTACCGGTCGAGGTGCTGGCGAGCGAGACCTTCGCATCGCCGCCTGCCGCCTTGCAGGTCATGGCCGCCTGCATGCCGTCGGCATTGGAGGTCAGGCTGTCGACGTTGCAGTCGCCGTTCTGGAGCTGCTCGGCCACGCCGACCATGCCCTTCTTGGCGTCCTCTTCATTGAGGCAGCGCGGCGGAGCCATGCCGCCCATGGCGCCCATGAATTCCTTCGCCTGCGCGATTTCCTGCTCGCTCATGGTCGGATCGACCAGCTCGACCAGTTCCATGTTCATCTTGTACTGGCCCGCTTCCAGCGGCTTCACCTTGGCGGTGGCGGCCTTGATCTCTTCGGCCGAGACGCTGCCGTCCCCGTCCGTGTCCGCATCGTCCGAGCTACCGCAGGATGCGAGGGCGAGACTGGCGATGGCAAGCGTAATGGGAAGGCGCATGGAAAGCTCCGTAGTGATTTGCCCGCGACGCTAGCAGCCGCTGGGCGCGACGCAAGCGGCGTTGCACCGCGCCGGAACGTTCCCCATATGTGCGCGCATGGCAGAGCTAGTTATCCGACGCGGACTCGAAGAACCCGACACCACCGGCGAGTTCGTGCCGCACAAGCCTGCACGCCCGGAAAAGTCGATGGGCGGGCGGCCGTTCAAGCTCGTGTCCGACTACACGCCTTCGGGCGACCAGCCGACCGCGATCGCGGAACTGACAAGCGCGGCGAAGGACGGCGAACAGACGCAGGTGCTGCTGGGCGTGACCGGTTCGGGCAAGACCTTCACCATGGCCAAGGTGATCGAGGAACTGCAGCGCCCCGCCCTGATCCTGGCACCGAACAAGATCCTCGCCGCGCAGCTCTATGGCGAGTTCAAGAGCTTCTTCCCCGAAAACGCGGTCGAGTATTTCGTCAGCTATTACGACTACTACCAGCCCGAAGCCTACGTGCCGCGGTCCGACACCTACATCGAGAAGGAAAGCTCGGTGAACGAGGCGATCGACCGGATGCGCCACTCGGCCACCCGCGCCCTGCTGGAGCGCGACGACGTGATCATCGTCGCTTCGGTCAGCTGCCTCTATGGTATCGGCTCGGTCGAGACTTATTCGGCGATGATCTTCGACATCAAGACCGGCGAAACGGTCGACCAGCGCGAGCTGATCCGAAAGCTGGTGGCGCTGCAATACAAGCGCAACGATGCCGCCTTCGCTCGCGGCAATTTCCGTGTGCGCGGCGACAGTCTCGAAATCTTCCCCTCGCATTACGAGGACATGGCCTGGCGGATCAGCTTCTTCGGCGACGAGATCGAGGAAATCAGCGAATTCGACCCGCTCACCGGCAAGAAGGGCACCACGCTCGACAAGGTGCGTGTCTATGCGAATTCGCACTACGTCACTCCCGGCCCGACGATGAAACAAGCCGCCGAGGCCATCAAGTTCGAGCTGCAGGAACGGCTCAAGGAACTGCACGAGGAAGGCCGCCTGCTCGAAGCCCAGCGGCTGGAGCAGCGCACCAATTTCGACCTCGAGATGATCGCTGCCACCGGTTCGTGCGCGGGGATCGAGAACTACAGCCGCTTCCTCACCGGCCGCCTGCCGGGCGAGCCGCCGCCGACGCTGTTCGAATACCTGCCCGACAATGCGCTGCTGTTCGTGGACGAAAGCCACCAGACCGTGCCGCAGATCGGCGCGATGGCGCGCGGGGACCACCGCCGCAAGCTTACGCTGGCCGAATACGGCTTCCGCCTGCCGTCCTGCATCGACAACCGCCCGCTGCGCTTCAACGAGTGGGACGCGATGCGCCCGCAGACCTTTGCCGTCTCGGCCACGCCCGGTTCGTGGGAGATGGAGCAGACCGGCGGCGTCTTTGCCGAACAGGTCATCCGCCCCACCGGCCTCATCGACCCGCCGGTCGAGATCAAGCCGGTGGAAGACCAGGTCCAGGACTGCATCGAGGAATGCAAGAAGACCGCCAAGCTGGGCTACCGCACGCTTGTCACCACGCTGACCAAGCGGATGGCGGAAGACCTCACCGAATTCATGCACGAGGCGGGCGTGCGTGTGCGTTACATGCATTCCGACGTGGAGACGCTGGAACGTATCGAGCTGATCCGCGACCTGCGACTTGGCGTCTATGACGTGCTGGTCGGCATTAACCTGCTGCGCGAAGGCCTCGACATTCCCGAATGCGGTCTCGTCTGCATTCTCGATGCCGACAAGGAGGGCTTCCTGCGTTCGGAAACCTCGCTGATCCAGACCATCGGCCGCGCCGCGCGTAACGTCGATGGCCGCGTGATCCTCTATGCCGACCGCGTGACCGGCAGCATGGAGCGCGCCATGGCGGAAACCGAGCGCCGCCGCGAGAAGCAGCGCGCCTACAATGAGGAACACGGCATCACGCCGCAGACGATCAAGCGCCAGATCGCCGACATCGTCGCACATACCGCCGCGCAGGATGGCGTAACCGTCGATACGGGCGATGACGAACGCAACAACCTCGTCGGCCACAACCTGCGCGCCTATATCGAGGACCTCGAAAAGCGCATGCGCGCTGCCGCCGCCGATCTCGAATTCGAGGAAGCCGGGCGCCTGCGCGACGAGATCCGCCGACTCGAAAACGACGAGCTCGGCCTTGGCGACGAAGAAAAGAAGGCCCCGCGCGTCGGGCGCAGCGATGCAGGCCGCCCCGGCACCCGCAAGACCCGCTACGGTAAGACGCGCTACAAGCGCATGGGCGGCAAGCCCTAGATTGACGCTCCGCCCATGGCTTTGCATACCGCGGGCCAATGATGAGAGGGCAATCGATGACATTCCGCACCCTTGCCGCCGGCCTCGCCGCCGCGAGCGCTTTCGCCATGATCCCGCAAGCCGCCACTGCGCAGGACAAGGCCGAAAAGGCCGAGAAATCCGCCAGGGAAATCACGCCGCAGGTCCAGAGCCGCGAGTTGTCCGGCACCTTCGGCGGGCAGCGCATCGCCTACAAGGCGACCGTGGGCGAGACGATCCTCACCGGCGACGATGGCAAGCAGGAAGCGGTGATCGTCACCACCAGCTATGTGAAGAGCCCGCGCGATACCTCGCGGCCCGTGTTCTTCATCTACAATGGTGGCCCCGGTTCGGGTTCGGTGTGGCTGCAGATGGGCGCATGGGGGCCGAAGCGGGTCGCCATACCCTCCGACGCGCGCGACGACGGCGCGCCGCCCTACCCGCTGCTCGACAATCCCGACAGCCTGATCGACGTCGCCGACCTCGTCTTTATCGATCCCCCGGGCACGGGCTTCAGCTATCTCACCGACGGAACAGACCCGAAGAAATACTACGGCCTCAGGCAGGACGCGAAGGCCGTGGCGCAGGTCATCCGGCGCTGGATCAACGACAACGGCCGCTGGAATAGCCCCAAGTACCTCGGCGGCGAAAGCTACGGCACGACACGCACCGCGATGGTGGTGGACGAGCTGGAAGGCGGCACCTTCAACGATGTGGGGCTGAACGGGCTGATCCTCGTTTCCACCATCCTCGATTTCGCCGGGCGCGAACCGACGCCGGGCAACGAGATGGCCTATATCCTCACACTGCCGAACATGGCGGCGGCCGCATTCTATCACGGCAAGGTGCAAGCGCCGTCGGTCGAAGCGATCGCGGAAGAAGCACGCCAATTCGCCATCGGCCCCTATGCGACCGCACTGCTGAAGGGACAGGACCTGTCCGCCGCCGAACGCGCGGCCGTGCGTGCGGAGCTGTCGCGCCTGACGGGCCTTTCCGAAGCCTATCTCGACCAGGCGGAACTGCGCGTGACGTCGGAGCGGTTCTACAAGGAACTGTTGCGCGACCGCGGCCTCACCATTGGGCGCCTCGATGCGCGCTATACCGGCCGCGATTATGACAATGCAGGCGAGACGCCGGACAACGACCCCAGCTTCTACGGCATTGATGCAGGCTACACGGCCGCGATCAACTCCTGGTTGCGCGACAGCCTCGGTTTCGAGACGAGCCGCGAATACCAGTCGATCGGACGCGAGCCGGGGCAGCACTGGGACTGGTCGCTGGGCAGCGGCTGGGGCCGCAACGCCTATCTCAACGTCGCGCCCTTCGTCGGCAAGGCGATGCGCGAAAACGCAGGGCTGCGCCTGTTCAACGCGCAGGGCTGGTACGATTTCGCGACCCCCTTCTTCGGCGCGGAATATTCGCTCAACCGGGTGGGGATCCCGCAGGACCGGCTGACCTTCCGCTACTACGACGCGGGGCACATGATGTATGTGCGCGACGAAGACCGGGTAAAACTCAGCGCCGATCTCAGGGCTTTCATCCGGGCGCGTTGACGCACACCCAGCGCGTGGCATAGCTGCCGGTCATGGTCCGCCTGCCCGCGCTTTGCGCCCTTCTCCTGCTGTCTGCCTGCAAACCGCCCGCCTCGGACGAATACGTCACGCGCGAGCGGATCGCGGGCGAACGCACCGCGCCGCGCACGCCGATAGCCTCGCCCGATACGGACGGGGCAGTCTGGGCGCGCAGCACCGACGGTGAACGGCTGCTCTACGGCAAGCCTGGCGCTGCACCCTATTTCGCTCTCGCCTGCGAGGAAGGGCGCATCCGTTACACGCGTTTCGCGGAAGCCGATCCCGATGCAAAGGCGGTCCTAGCGCTCATCGGCAACGGCCATGTCGAACGCCTGTGGATCGATGCGGAAGAAGCGGAAGAAGCATGGGTCTGGCGCGGCCGGATTGCCGCCGACGATCCGCGCCTCGAAGTGCTGACCGGCCCGCGGAGCGTGGAAGCGACCGTGCCGGGTGCAGGATCGCTCAAACTTAACCCCAGCCGCCTTCCGGGCGAATTTATCGGCGAGTGCGCTCCGCCCCCGACTGAGCAAGCTGCGGAAGCAGATCCGGCGTAAGCACCTGCGGCAATTGCTGCGCGTCGCCGCCGGCCGGATACCACAGGTAAAGCGGCACACCTGCCGCCCCTTGGCTGGCAAGGAAGCTGGCGATTTCTTCGTCCTTGCGCGTCCAGTCTCCGCGCAGCGATACGACGCCCGCCTGCTCGAAGGCCGCGCGCGCTTCCTCGCGCTCGATGGCGACGCTCTCGTTGACCTTGCAGGTGACGCACCAGTCGGCGGTGAACCAGACGAAGACCGGCTTCCCGCTTGCCCGCGCTTCGGCCAGCGCGTCTTGCGAGAAGGGACGCGGAGCGAGCAGGCTCTCGGCCTCTTCCGCGACAGGCGGGTCGAACGTTTCGGCCATCGCGAGGCCCGATATCGCCGCTATGGCGAGGCCGACCGCGGTCAGCCGCGTGTCGCGCTTCTCTCCGGCGCGCGAGGGCAGGAAAGCGCCAAGCGCCAGCAATATGCCTGCCGCGACGCCCGTTCCGGCGAGGAAGAAAAGCGGCCCGCCCACACGCCAGAGCAACCAGGCCAGAGCGAGCGCAGTGAGGCCCATCGGCAGCGCCATCCAGCGGCGGAAACGCTCCATCCATGGTCCCGGTGCAGGCAGGCGCTTGCGGATCGCGGGCACGAAACCGACCAGCAGGAAAGGCAGCGCAAGACCCACGCCGAGCGCGGTGAAGATGGCCAGCCCCTCTACCGGGCGCAGCACCAGCGCCGCACCCAGCGCGAGCGCCATGAAGGGGCCGGTGCAAGGCGTGGCAACAAATGCGGCGAGCAGGCCTGTGGCGAAGGAGCCGCCCGAACTGGGCTTTCCGCCCGAAATCGCGATCCCCGGAATGGAAAACAGGCCGAAGAAATTGGCCGTGATTGCCGCAGACAGCACGAAGAGCGACGCGATGATCGCGGGCTCCTGCAACTGGAACGCCCAGCCCACCTGTTGCCCTGCCGACCGCAGCAAGAGGATCAGCGCGCCCAGCCCCGCACAGGCCAGCACGACGCCTGCGGTATAGGCCAGCGCATCGCGCCGCGCCGCCGCCTCGTCGCCGCCAGCCTTCGCCAGCGCCAGCGCCTTGAGGCTGAGGATCGGAAACACGCAGGGCATCACGTTGAGCAGCAGCCCGCCAAGCAGCGATGCGAGGAGCAGCACCCACAATTCGGGCATGACATCCGGGCCCCTCAGGGGCTTCACTGCTTCGAGCGGTACGTCGGCAGGTTCGGCGACGAAACGCACGCCGCGCCCTTCGCCCAGCGAGAGAATGCCTTCGACTTGGGCGGGCGTGTCTCCGCCCGCTTTCCCGATACGGGTCAGCGGCAGTTCGGCAACGAGGAGATTGCCCTCGCGCACCCATGTCTGGATCGCGGCATATTGCGGCCTCAGGCCGTTCCCGAGGTCGGCATTCTCGAGGAAAAGGTGGAGATCGCCCAGTTCCATCGAGGCGGGCAGCGGGATGCCGATGCGCAGGCGTTCGCCTGTAATCTCGAAGCCTGCCGTGCTGTCGAGCAGCGGCGCGACTGCTGCGCGCCAGGTAGCGAAGTCGCCGCCTGACGTAGCCCGCAGCGCCGCATCCTGCGGCACGCAGACGCGGTCGGTGCAGGCAAGGTATTCGACATAGCCCGTTACCGACGCGATACCGGCCACGTCGGCACCCTCGGGCGGCATTACCGGCACGAGGACGGCATACTCGCCCTCGAAAATGTGGTTCATCAGCCCGCCGATCAGCAGGGTCTGCGGCAGGGGGTAGAGCGGCTTTCCGACCACCCAGCCGTCGGGCAGGTCGAGTTGGAGATCCATGCCCTGCCCCGCATCGCCCGGGTTCGCCCAATAGCCGTGCCATTCGGGCGCACTCGGCGTGAACCGCAGGGCCAGCAGCCATTCCTCGCCCGCTTTCGGCGCACCATTGGCGTACAGCTGGACCGCGATATTGTCGTCGCCATAGCGAGGCGCGCGCTCCTGCGCGTGGGACACCACCGGCAGCAGGCACAGGACAGCGATCAGGATCGCTGCCATCCTGACCCGCCAGACGTCCATAATCCTTGCCAGTGTCACGCCGCCCGCTCTAGGGACGGTGCCCATGACAGACAAGCGCGACCTGCTCATTCTCGGCGGCGGACTCGTCGGCTCCACACTGGCGCTGGCAGCCGCGAAACAGGGCTTTACCAGCCACCTGGTCGACCGGGCCGACCCGGCGGAACTGACCGCGGAAGGCTTCGACGGGCGGGCTTCCGCCATCTCGACCGCCAGCTGGCGCCTGTTCCGCAACATCGGCCTCGCCGAAACGCTGGAGCCGCATGGCTGCCCGATCGAGAGCATTGCCGTTCTCGATCAGATGAAGCCGGGCCGCCTCGACTTCACGCCCGAAGAACACGAAGGCTCGCTGGGCCGGATGTTCGCCAACCGCGTGCTGCGCACCGCGTTGTTCGACGCGGTGAAAGCGGAACCGCTCATCACGCTCCACGCGCCGGTCGACGTGACCGAACGCCACCGCGATGCCTATGGCGTCTCCGCCACGCTGACGGACGGACAGGTGCTCAAGGCCGATTTGCTGGTCGGCGCCGAAGGCCGCCGCTCCCCCACGCGCGAGGATGCCGCGCTCAAGATGGCGAGCTGGGACTATTCGCACCGCGCCATCATCACCGGGCTGGACCACTCGAAACCGCATGGCGGCGTGGCATGGGAAATCTTCTATCCCGCAGGACCTTTCGCGCTCCTGCCGCTGCTCGACGGGCCCGACGGCCAGCACCGCAGCGCGCTGGTCTGGACGGTGGACGAGAAAGACGCGGCCGGCGTGCTGAAAATGGGCGAGCGTGCCTTCCTTGCCGAAGTGCAGAAGCGCATGGGAGACCTGCTCGGCGACCTCACTCTGAACAGTCCGCGCACCTCCTACCCGCTCACCTTCCAGCACACCGCGCGCATCGTGGGCGAGCGCATGGCGCTGGTCGGCGACAGTGCTCACGGGATGCATCCGATCGCAGGACAGGGCCTCAATCTCGGCCTGCGCGATGTCGGTGCATTGGTCGAAGTGCTGGGCGATGCGCGCCGGCTCGGCCTCGACATCGGCGATGCGCAGGTGCTGGACCGCTACGAGAAGTGGCGCGCGCTCGATTCTATCATGGTCATGGGCGCAACCGACAGCCTCACCCGCCTGTTCGGCGTACCCGGCAAGGCGGCCAGCGCGGTGCGCAGGCTCGGCATGGCGGGCGTCCAGCGGTCAGGCTGGCTCAAGAAGTTCTTTATGGACGAGGCCCGCGGCGTTTCGGGCGACGTGCCCGAGCTGATGAAGGCCTGAGCGCCTACTCCACCGGGCTCGGCTGTTCGATCCGGTTGCCAGCCCCGTCACGCAGGCGGCGCGGTTCGAGCACGGCTGCGGTCTCGATCAGGTCCAGCGCACGCTGCGCCGAGGCATAGCGTTCCGCATCGCGCAGCCAGCCTTCAGCATTGACCGCGCCCGGCAGGTTGCGAACCTCCGCAACGGCGGCATCCGCGCGGCCCGACTGCAGGAACAGGCGTGCCCGTTCCAGCCGCTTTTCGGGCTGCGGCGACGGCGCGCTTTCGCGGCGGATGGTGAACAGCGCGCCCAGTTCGTCGGCAAAGCGTTCGAGGCTCGGCTTGCCCTCGCCCGACTGCAATTGCGGGGCGAGCCCGTCGAGCCGGGCGATCAGCTGGTCGAGCGTAACCGGCTCGCGCGAGAAGGTTAGGATAGTGTTCACCGCATTGGGCAGCGCATCGCCGAAACGCAGGCGCAGCTGGTCGGCGAGGTAGCCAAGTTCGGCCCCCTTATCGATCGCGCGGCGCGTGGCGAAGGCAATAAGCAGCCCTTCGGCGCGGGCGACATTGCCTGCCGATGCTTCGGCCTGGAGGTCCAGCCGGGCGAGGCGCTGTTCGGCAGCGGCAAGGCGCTGGTCGATGCCGCCCTGTTGCTCGGCGACACGTTCCACCGCCTGTGCGGCGGCGCTTTCACTGGCGCTGGGCGTGGGGCTGGGTGCAGCAGTTTCAGTGGCAGCGGGTTCGGCGATCTGTGCCGGTTCTTGCGCAACTTCTTCCGAGGCGTTCATCCGCCAGGCGACGTAGCCCACCAGGGCAGCCCCCAGCGCAAATGCGCCGGTCACGGCAAGCAGCATGGAGCGCGTGCTGTCCCCGGCCCGCCGAGTGCTCGAATACTCGTCCATCATACTCCAATCCACGACCCCGACGCCACTTTCCGGACGCCTGATTACCCCGCTCCTGTCTGGCACAGTTGTTCCACCAAGGCCAGTAGCTCGGCATCGCGAGGGTGGCTCGAGGTGTGGACGGATTGCCAGCCATCGCCTGCCATGCCGGCAATCCGCGGGCCGAGCGCCGCGACGGTGATGGCCGACCGGTCGATGCCCAGCCGCTCGCATTCCTCGCGCAGGCGCACTGCGGCCTCGCCCGAATGGAGCAGCACGATGCCGCCCTTGCCCAGCGCTGCTGCCATGTCCTCCGGAATATCGAGCCGCACGGTGCGATAGACCACGCGGGTGTCGATATGGGTGCCTTCGGGCGGGTCCAGTTCGACATGCGCCTCGCCGGCCAGCCGCAGCAGGCGGCGACCGTCCAGCTTCGCCTCGTCGAGCAGCGCCTGCAGGCCGCCGCGACCCGTGCGCGACACGATGAATCCCTTTTCGCGCGCGCCCTCGGCTGTCGCTTCGCCCACGGCATAAACGGGCAGCTTGACCAACCGGTCGAGATTGATGCCGCCGTGCCGGAAGACGTTGGAACTGCCGACCAACAGTCCGTCGTAATCATCGGCGGTCGGCGCGCCCCATTCGGCGGGTTCGACCTCAAAAAGCGGGCATCCGCGCGCGTCCAGCCCCAGTGCACGGGCGGTTTCCAGCGTTACGGACAGGCCCGGTTCGGGCCGGAAGACGAAGACCGGGCGGCTCACCCCATCTGCCCGAAATTGACCGACACTTCCCTCGGCGCCTCGCGCAGCATGTCGCCCGCAAGGGCGATGGCCTCGTCCGTGTCGCCCGGCTCGAAGCGCGCTTCGCTTTCGACGCGGATCGATCCGTCGGGGCTGTAGATGGCGGCGCGCATGTGCAGGCGCTCGCCCTCTTGCGTGGTGAGCACGGCGATGGGGCTGTGGCAGGTCCCGCCCAGCCCTTCGAGCAGGGCGCGTTCGGCCAGCACTTCCTGCCGGCTCTGTTCGTGGTCGATGGCGGAAAGAAGCTCGCGCGTGCGTTCGTCGCTGGTGCGGCATTCGACACCGATGGCGGCCTGCGCAGGCGCGGGCAGCCATTCCTGCGGATCGAGCCGCGTGCCGGTATTGTCCTCGCCCAGCCGCATCAGACCCGCAGCGGCAAGGAAAGTCGCATCTGCCTCGCCCGCTTCCAGCTTCGCCATGCGCGTGGCGACATTGCCGCGAATGCCGACCACTTGGAGATCGGGGCGGGCATGGAGCAATTGCGCGGCCCGGCGCGGGGCGCTGGTGCCGACCCGTGCACCTGTGGGAATGGCCGCGATGGAGGCTGCGCCCAGCAGCACGTCGGCCTTGTCCGCGCGCGGCAGGATCGCGCCGATGGCCAGCGCATCGGGGCGGATCGTCTCCACGTCCTTCATCGAATGGACCGCGGCGTCGATGCGGCCCTCGTTCAGCCAGATGTCGAGTTCGCGCGTCCACAGCGCCTTGCCACCGATTTCGGCGAGCGGGCGATCCTGGATCCGGTCGCCGCTGGCGATAACGGGGACGAGTTCGACCGCTCCCACGTCCCAGCCGTGGGCGGCGCACAGGCGCGCGCGCGTCTCTTCGGCCTGCGCCATGGCGAGCGGTGAACGGCGGGTTCCAAGGCGCATGATCGGTGTGTCGGACATTGCGGTCGCTTGCCCTAGCGAGCGAGACCGCTAAGGGAAAGCGAAGTTATGACGCTTGTTCTCGGTATCGAAAGTTCCTGCGACGAAACCGCCGCCGCGCTGGTCGACGGCAACCGGCGGATCGTCGCGCAAAGGATCGCCTCGCAGGACGAGGAACACGCCCCCTTCGGCGGGGTCGTGCCCGAAATCGCCGCGCGTGCCCATGCCGAACGGCTCGCCCCGATGATCGCGGGCGTGCTGGAGGATGCAGGCGTCACGTTGGACGATTGCGATGCCATTGCGGCTACGGCCGGCCCCGGCCTCATCGGCGGGGTCATGGTCGGGCTGGTCAGCGCCAAGGCGCTGGCAATGGCGAGCGATACGCCGCTTATCGCCATCAACCACCTCGAAGGTCATGCGCTAAGCCCGCGCCTTGCCGATGCCGAGCTCGCATTTCCCTATGCCCTGCTGCTGGTGTCGGGCGGGCACTGCCAGATCCTGCGCGTCGACGGGGTCGGCCGCTATCGCCGGTTGGCGACGACCATCGACGATGCGCTGGGCGAGGCGTTCGACAAGACCGCCAAGATCCTCGGCCTCGGCTTCCCCGGCGGCCCTGCGGTCGAACGGCTGGCGGCGACGGGCGATGCGAAGGCCGTCCCGCTGCCCCGCCCCATGGTCGGCAGCGGCGAACCGCATTTCTCCTTCGCTGGCCTCAAGAGCGCCGTGATGCGCGCTCACGAGAGCGGGAAATATGCGCCCGAGGACATCGCGGCGAGCTTCCAGCAGGCCGCAGTCGATTGCGTCATCGACCGGCTGCGGATAGCGCTGGCAGCGATGGGACCCGTTGAAACACTGGTGGTGGCAGGCGGCGTGGCCGCCAATGCGACCGTGCGCTATGCGCTCGAAACCCTCGCGGGAGAGCATTCGATGCGCTTCACCGCGCCGCCGCCCCGCCTCTGCACCGACAATGCGGCGATGATCGCCTGGGCCGGTGTCGAGCGCCTGCAGATGGACGGCTTTGCGCCCGACCCGCTCGATATTTCGGCCCGCCCGCGCTGGCCGCTCGATCCCGAGGCAGAACCCGTGCGCGGTGCAGGAGTGAAGGCATGACGAGCGTCGGGGTTCTGGGAGCCGGTGCATGGGGCACGGCGCTGGCGCAGATGCTGGCAAGCGACGGGCGCGCAGTGCGCATCTGGGCGCGCGAGGAAGAGCTGGTCGCCGAGATCAATGCCGCGCACACCAATTCGCTGTTCCTGCCGAGCGCACGCCTCGCCGAGAGCATTACCGCCACCTCCGACCTTGCCGACATGGCCGCGCTCGACGTGCTGCTGGTGGTCACGCCGGCCCAGCACATGGGCAGCGTGCTGGCTGCCATGCCGTCCCACCCGCGCGACTTGGTGCTGTGTTCCAAGGGTATCGAAGCCGGTTCGGGACGCCTGATGAACCACGTGGCGAAGGAAGCCGCCCCCGGCAGCGCCATTGCCGTATTGTCCGGCCCCACCTTCGCACATGAAGTGGCCGCAGGGCTGCCGACTGCCGTGACGCTCGCCTGCGCCGGCGGTGAGGCGCAATGGGACAGGCTCTCGCCCGTCGTCGCCCGCCCCGCCTTCCGCCCTTATTATTCCGACGACGTGACCGGTGCAGAGATCGGCGGCGCGGTGAAGAACGTCCTCGCCATTGCCTGCGGCGTGGTCGACGGCCTCGGCCTCGGCCAGAACGCCCGCGCGGCGCTGATCGCGCGCGGCTATGCCGAAATGCTGCGCTTCGGCGAGGCGCTGGGCGCAAGGGCGGAAACGCTGGCGGGCCTGTGCGGCCTCGGCGACCTCGTGCTAACCTGCTCTTCCACTTCCAGCCGCAATTTCTCGCTCGGCAAGGCGCTGGGCGAAGGCCAGAGCGCCGAGGCGCTGATGGCGGACCGGCGCACCGTTGCCGAAGGCGCGCATACCGCGCCCGTGCTGGTCGAACTGGCCGCGCGCCACGCCGTCGCCATGCCCATCGTCGCCGCGGTCTATGCGCTGCTGCAGGGCGGCAATCCCAAGGCTGTGGTCGAAGGCATCCTTGCCCGCCCGCTCAAGGCCGAACTGGGCGATGCCGGATGAGTGCCGCCGCGCAGGATGAAGATCTCACTGCCCTTGCCAAGGGCGGACGGCAGAATTTCTTCGGCTTCCTGCTGCGCCTGCTGGCGCGCCTGCCCTTCCTGTTCATCGCGGGCCGCCTTTACGGCCCCGATGCGCTGGGCCGCTTTGCATCGGCACTGGTGGTCGTCGAACTGGTCGCGCTGCTGTGTTCCATGGGCGAGAAGCGCGGCCTTGCGCAGCGTCTTGCCGAAGGGGAGGACGCGCATCCTGCGAACCTCGTCTATGACGGGATGCTGCTGGCGATCGTCTTTTCCGCGATTGCCGCGGTCTTCTTCTGGTTCGTGCCCGCCCCGCTCTTCCCGAGCGGCGAGTTCACCCAGCTCGACCGGCTGATCGTCCTTGCCATTCCCGGCTATGCGCTGACCGAAATCGTGCTGGCAGCGCAGGCCTATCGCTATGACATCGCCACCACGGTGCGCGCCCGCGCGGTGGTAGAGCCGTGGACGATATCCATCATGGCGGGCGTTTTCGTCTTCATTCCCGCGCTTGCCGACAGCGGACTAGCACTGGCCTATCTCGCCTCGATCTATGCCGGGCTAGCGGTCGGCCTGTGGTCTTTCTTCCGCAGCTATGGCCCGCCGCGCCGCTGGCGGCCCGAATTCGGCTATATGCGCAAGGTCACCGCGCGCGCCCTGCCGCTGGCGACGGCCGATGCGATCGAATGGGGCACGCGCCGTCTCGATATTTTCATCCTCGGCCTGTTCGCAGCGCCTGCCGCGGTCGGCGTCTATTACATCGCCCAGCAGGTCGCGAGCCTGCCGCAGAAGCTCAAGACCAGTTTCGAACCGATCCTCGGGCCCGTCATCACCAAGAACCTCAAGACGAAGAACTACGAGGCGATCGCCAAGCAGGTCTGCCAGGTGGGCTTCTGGATCATTGCCGCACAGGCCGGCATCGCGTTGGCGCTGGGCGTTCCGGGCGAAGCGGTCATGGGCCTCGTCGGGCCGGAATTCGTCGGCGGCACGGGCGCGCTGGCCTTCCTGCTGGCAGCAGAAGTGGTCGCGGCAACTGCGGTGGTGTCCGAAGCGGTGCTGATCTACGTCGCGCGGGGCCGCAACCTTGCCATCTCGGTTGGCACCATCGCTTTCCAGGCGGCGCTGACGATCACGCTGATCCTGCTGGTCGAGCGGCTGGGTTACGGAGAGCCGTTCAAGGCCGCAGCAGCCGCCATCGCCCTGATGATCGCGCTGGGCGTGGCAAGCCTCGTGAAGGCCCTGCTGCTGACCCGCATCCTCGGATATCCGATCAACAACTGGCGCTGGGCGCTGGTCTATGCAGTCGCACCGGCAGTGCTGGTCGGCTGGGCCGCGACGCAGCTTCCCGAATGGGCCGAATTGGCATTCGGCATACCGGCGATCCTGCTGACATACGGCTTCATCATCTGGAAACGGGGCTTCGGCCCCGAAGACCGGGTGCTTTTCCAGCGAAATAAGGCAAACACGCCCGAATAGGACGCGTCCTGCCTCGTTTTCCAGAAACACTATAGATTCAAGATTTTACCTGCGTCTTGCAGCCGGTTTCGGCGCGCATCGACGCACGCCCGATTGACTCCCGCCTTATTTATGCCACAATTTGGCCTTGTTGATGCCATTATTTATGTAATAACATCACATCCGGGAGAACGAATCGTGGAGAGGAAGAAAATGGACAATAGGACACGTCTTGCCGGCGGCTCGATGGCGCTGGCATCCACCATGGCCTTGCTGATGCTCGCCGGATGCGAAGCGACCAACCGGAACGAGCAGGTCGAACACGTCACCACGTTGGATATTGCCGAACCGGCCTATGCGCCGATGTACGAAAGTGCCGAGGCCGTCGCCGCTCCCCCGCCCGTCATGGCGCCCTGGACCGGCGATCCCGCGCTGATCCCGCCGGAAGACCGCGAACGCTATGCCGGGGAGGCGGTGTCGCCCATCCGGATTGCCGCGGTGGAGCCGGTGTCCACCTTCTCGGTCGATGTAGATACGGGCGCCTATGCGAATGCCCGCCGCTTCCTGACCATGGGGCAATTGCCTCCGCAGGATGCCGTGCGCACGGAAGAGATGATCAACTACTTCCGCTATGACTACGCCGCGCCGCAGGACCGCTCCAAGCCGTTCTCGGTCACGCTCGACACGGCAGCCAGCCCGTGGAACGCGCAAGCGAAGCTGGTGCGCGTGGGGCTGCGTGGATACGACTTGCCGCGAGACCAGCGTCCGGCGGCGAACCTCGTCTTCCTCGTCGACGGCTCTGGCTCGATGCAGGACGCGGACAAGCTGCCGCTGGTCAAGCGCGCGCTGTCGGGCCTCGCGGGCGAGATGCGCTCGCAGGACAAGGTCTCGATCGTGGTCTATGCCGGTTCGACCGGCGTGGTGCTCGAACCCACAAGCAGTCCGGGCCGGGTGCGCGCCGCGCTCTCGCAGCTCGAGGCAGGCGGATCGACGGCGGGCGCTGCCGGGCTCGAACTGGCCTATGCCATGGCGCAAAAAGGCTTCATCGAAGGCGGAGTGAACCGCGTGATCCTGGCTACCGATGGTGATTTCAACGTCGGCATTTCCAACACCGATATGCTGATCGACATGATCGAGCGGAAGCGCGACAGCGGCATCACGCTGACCACGCTCGGCTTCGGGACAGGCAATTACAACGAGGCGATGATGGAGCAGATCGCCAATCACGGTAACGGCAATTACGCCTATATCGACAGCGCGCTCGAAGCGAAGAAGGTGCTGCGCGACGAGATGAGCTCGACGCTTTTCACCATCGCCAAGGACGTCAAGATCCAGGTCGAATTCAATCCCGCCGCGGTCAGCCAGTACCGCCTGATCGGCTACGAGAACCGCGTGCTGCGCGAAGAGGATTTTGCCAACGACCGCGTCGATGCCGGCGATATCGGGGCAGGCCACCAGGTCACCGCGCTCTACGAGGTGATCCCCGCAGGTGCGAAAGGCTGGATCGGCGATCGGCGCTATGCGGCGAACAAGGGCAAGGCGCCCGCAGGCGACGCGAGCGAGGCCGCCTTCGTCCAACTGCGTTACAAGCTGCCCGGCGCATCGCAGTCGAAGCTGCTGCAGTACCGCCTGCCTGCAACTGCACTGGAAACACGGCGCCTGCCGCAGGGCGACTTCGCCTTTGCCACTGCCGTTGCGGCCTATGGACAGAAGCTGCGCGGCGATGCGCTGCTCGCAGATTTCGGATGGGACCAGGTCGTCCGGCTCGCCGGAAGTCAGCGCGATTTCTGGCGACAGGAGTTCGTCGAGCTCGCCCGCACGGCCGAAGCGCAGATGTAATACCCCGCCCCGCGCGCCGCAGGTCTTGCACCCACGCGGCGCGCGGCTAGAAGGCGGGGCGATGACGTCGCGCCCCGCCCTCACAATCGCGCTCGGTGCCGCCCTCGTGGCGGCGCTCGGCTATGCGGCGAGCGGTCCTGGCGCCGATGCAATGGGTACGCGCCTCTCCGGACAGGCCGATGCGGCATTGAAGGAAGCCGGTCTCGGCATGGTCAGCGCGCAGTTCACGGACCGCTTCGGTGCGCCCACGCGCCATCCCATGCTCTCTGGCGGCGAAAAGCTCGACGAAGGCCGCCGCGCAGAAGCTGCACGACTGGTCGCCTCGCTTCCCGGCGTGGGCGGGACGAGCTGGGAAGACGGTTTCGCCAATGCCTCAGCAGGCGCGATCGAATACGAGCCGCTGCACTGCCAGGAAGACGTCGAAGGGCTGCTGCGCACCCGCTCGATCCGTTTCGAGGAAGCGAGCGCGGAACTGCTGCCGGTCAGCATGATCCTGATCGACGAGGTGGCGGACGCGCTGCGCCCCTGCCTCGGCTCGATCATCGCGATTACCGGCCATACCGACGACACGGGCACCGAGCCGGGTAATATCGCGCTCAGCATGGACCGTGCGCGTGCCGTGCGCGAGGCGCTGGTCCAGCGCGGCATCCCGCGCGATGGTCTGCGCGCGCAGGGCGTCGGATCGGCAGAGCCGGTCGAGGGCCTGGCTCCCAACGATCCGGCCAATCGCCGCATCGAATTCTCGGTCGTCCGGATCGAGCCGCTCAAACCCACGCCAGTCGATACGCCGGGACCGCGCTGATGCCCATCTGGCTCGAAACCACCGCCCTCATGCTGGCCGCCTACGGGATCGGCCTCGCCATCGGCTGGACCATTTGGGGCCGCGCACCAGCGCCGGATACGGAAGATATGCAGGAGAAGGATACGCTATGAGCGAACTCATCGCCGAACAGTGGCTGCTGGTCGTCGTCGCCCTCGTCATCGGGCTGGTCGTCGCATTCTACCTCTTCCACGCAGGCAAGCGCACCCGCGTCACCGGCGCGAAAAGCGACGTGCTGGACGAAGGCGCGGAAAAAGCGCAGCGCAATGCCGCGCTGATCGACAGTGCGCCTGCCGCCACGCGCGATGCGACGCAAACGGCTGCGCCCGCTCCCGCCGCGACCGGCGGTGACGACCTCACCCGCATCAAGGGCGTCGGTCCGAAGCTTGCCGCAACGCTCGCCTCGCTCGGCGTGACGCGGTTCGAACAGATCGCCGCCTGGGACGATGCCGAAATCGACCGGATCGACGCGCAGCTCGGCCGCTTCGGAGGCCGTATCCGCCGCGATGACTGGGTCGGCCAGGCCGCCTTCCTCGCCAAGGGCGACACGGCAGGCTTTACGCAGAAATACGGCGCCACCGCCTGATCCGGGAACCATCCCCTCCCAACGCGTTAATCATTTGGGTCGAGAGCGCGTGAGGAGACACGGATGGGACAATTGCAGCAGCCGTTGCGCATTCTCGTGGCCGAGGATGAACTGATTATCGGCTACGACCTGTGCGATACCGTGGCGGAAGCCGGGTACGTCGTGGAAGGCCCGTTCGACGACCTTTCGTCGGCCATGCTCGCCTACCAGAAGAACAAGCCCGACATCGCGATCCTCGACGTCCAGCTTGGCGATGGCATCGTCTATCCGCTTGCCGAACAGATGATGGCGGAAGACGTGAAGGTCATCTTCCATTCCGGCCAGTTGACACCCGACGAGGTGCATGAGCGCTTCCCCGGTGCCCGCGCACTGATGAAGCCCTGCCCGCCTGCCGAAGTCATCCATTCGGTGCAGGAAGCTGCCCTGACCCACTGAGTTCCGCTTGCCGGAACCTACCGCGCGCTCCGTCCATTGGCTTGTCATACGCAAGACAATTCAAGGAGTTCGCCATGTCCCTTCCCAAGATGATCGCCGCCCATCCGCAGGTGCAGGACGAGACCGAGGAACTGGTCCTCGCCGCGCGCCACGCGATGCTGTGTTCGCTGTTCTGTACCTCCTGCGCCGATGCCTGCGTGGCAGAGGACATGGACATGGCGCAATGCATCAGGAACTGCCTCGACTGCGCCGACGTCTGCGCCGCCACCGCCCGCCTCGCCGTGCGCCGCACCGCGCAGAACATCGAGGTCCTGCGCGCCCAGCTGGAAACCTGCATCAAGGCCTGCGAGACCTGCGCTGCCGAATGCGCTCAGCACGACAATCCGCACTGCCAGCTTTGCGCGACCATGTGCCGCGAATGTGCCGAAGACTGCCGCAAGGCCCTGCCGCTCGTTAAGTGAGGCAAAGCACGCCCGCTCGTGATATGCTGGGGGCTTCATGTCGAAGCTCCAGTCCTTCCTTGCCCTAGACGGCGCCGAGCGGATCGCCACTTTCGAGGCGATGGGACTGCTGCTTTACGCAAGGCTGCTGGTCGCGATGGTGCCGCCGCGGCGCTGGCGTTCGCGCTTCGGTTCGATCGGCTGCGCTTCACCCCGAGGCGGGCGCGAGGCCGTCGATCTCGGCACGGTCAGGCGCATGCGCCTTGCCGTGATGCGCGCGCTGCGCAATGTGCCCGGCGCGCCCAATTGCCTGCCGCAGGCACTGGCGGCCCGCTGGATGCTGGAGCGGCGCGGGATCGCCTCCGACCTTTACATCGGCACCCAGCGCGCGCCAGGCGACCACCCACGCTTCCACGCCTGGCTCAAAGTGGGCGAGGAATGGGTCACGGGAATATGCGACGAGGGCGAATATGCCCTCTTTTCTACAGGCGATGCAGAAGTGGCCTGAAAGGGCGCTTGTCCGGCCTTGCACCGCGCCGCGCTTGGTGCCAGTGCCCGACCCGTAACAAAGGAGACTATATGGCCGGCCCTAACAGCGGGATGGTGCCCTTCGACTGGGAAGACCCGTTCAACCTCGACGACCAGCTGACCGAGGAAGAGCGGATGATCCGCGATGCAGCCAATGCCTTTGCACAGGGCGAACTGCAGCCGCGCGTCACCGACGCCTATCGCGAGGAAATGGACGCGCCCGAACTCTTCCCGCTGATGGGCCAGGCCGGCCTGCTGGGTGCGACCGTGCCCGAGGAATACGGCGGCGCAGGTGCCAGCTATGTCGCCTACGGCCTCATCGCGCGCGAAATCGAGCGCGTCGACAGCGGCTACCGCTCGATGGCTTCGGTCCAGTCCAGCCTCGTGATGTATCCGATTCACGCCTATGGTTCGGAAGAACAGAAGCGCAAATACCTGCCCGGCCTCGCCAGCGGCGAACTGATCGGCTGCTTCGGCCTGACCGAACCCGACGCGGGCTCCGACCCGGCCGGCATGAAGACCGTCGCGAAGAAGGATGGCGACGGCTACAAGATCTCCGGTTCCAAGACCTGGATTTCCAACGCCCCCTTCGCCGACGTCTTCGTCGTCTGGGCGAAGAGCGAGGCGCACGGCGGTGGCATCCGCGGCTTCATCCTCGAAAAGGGAATGGAGGGGCTTTCCGCTCCCAAGATCAAGGGCAAGCTGTCGCTGCGCGCCTCGACCACCGGCATGATCGTCATGGACGAGGTCAAGGTGGGTGCGGACGCGCTGCTGCCCGAAGTGCAGGGCCTCAAAGGTCCCTTCGGCTGCCTCAACCGCGCGCGTTACGGCATCAGCTGGGGCGCGCTGGGGGCAGCGGAATTCTGCATGCACGCCGCGCGCCAGTACGGCCTCGACCGTCACCAGTTCGGCGTGCCGCTGGCATCGAAGCAGCTCTACCAGCTGAAGCTTGCCGACATGATGACCGAAATCTCGCTCGGCCTGCAGGGATCCTTGCGCGTCGGCCGCCTGATGGACGAAGGCAAATTCTCGCCCGACATGATCTCGATCGTGAAGCGCAACAATGTCGGCAAGGCGCTGGATATCGCGCGCAAGGCCCGCGACATGCACGGCGGCAACGGCATTTCCGAAGAATACCAGGTGATCCGTCACATGGTGAACCTGGAAACGGTCAACACCTACGAAGGCACGCATGACGTCCATGCGCTGATCCTCGGTCGAGCCATCACCGGGATCGCCGCGTTCTGATCCCCTTTCCTACTTTTGCGCGTGGTGGCATCAGGGTCTCATGAGAGAGCCGAGAACCGCAGCAACCCGCGCAAAAGCAGGCTCTGGCACGCCCGGCGCTTTTTCCGCCTGGACCGTGTTCCATCTGTTCCAAGCTGTAGGAGAGGCCGCATGATGAAGCTGCATGGCTACTACCGCTCGTCGACCAGCTATCGCCTGCGCATCGCGCTGGAACTGAAGGGGCTGGATTACGAATACGTGCCGGTGAACCTGCTGACTTCGGAGCAGAAGGGCCAAGCCTTCACCAGCCGCAATCCGTTCGGCTCGGTCCCGCTGCTCGAAGCCGACGGGCGCGACCGCGCGCAGTCGATGGCGCAGCTCGAATGGCTGGACGAGGCCTATCCCGAAAACCCGCTGCTGCCGGCGGACGTCGAAGACCGCTACACCGCGCGCGAACTGGCCTATGCCATCGCCACAGAACTCCACGCGCCGCTGAACCTGCCGGTGCTCAAGTACCTCGCCAATGAATACGGCAAGTCGCAGGACGAGATCGGCGTGTGGTACCGCCACTGGCTCGCCCGCACGCTCGAACCGCTCGAAGCGCGGCTTGCGCAGCTGGGAACGGGCGACTTCCTGTTCGACAGGCCCGGCTTCTTCGAGGTCTGCCTGTTGCCGCAGGTCTACAATGCGCAGCGCTTCGCTTTCGACTTTGGCGCCATGCCCCACATCACCCGGATCGAGCAGGCCTGCCTTGCCCTGCCCGCCTTCAAGCGGGCGCATCCGGACAACCAGATAGACAATCCTGAGAGGAACTGACCGACATGAAGCTCGCCACAATCAAGGACGGAACCCGCGACGGCAAGCTGGTGGTCGTCTCCAAGGACCTGACGCGCTACTGCGCCGCCGACAACATCGCCCCGACGCTGCAGGCCGCGCTCGACAATTGGGACGAGATCGCGCCCAGGCTCGAAGCGCTTTACATCGATGTCGAACACCAGGTCGTGCCGTGCGAACGCTTCCACGAGCGCGAGGCGCATTCGCCGCTGCCGCGGGCCTACCAGTGGGCCGACGGCTCGGCCTACATCAACCACGTCGAACTGGTCCGCAAGGCGCGCGGCGCGGAAGTGCCGGAGAGCTTCTACCACGACCCGCTGATGTACCAGGGCGGCAGCGACAGCTTCCTCGCCCCGCGCGACGATATCCCGCTTGGCGACACCAAGTGGGGCTGCGACATGGAAGGCGAAGTCGCCGTCATCACCGACGACGTGCCGATGGGCGTCACGTCCGAGGAAGCAGCAGGGCACATCAAGCTGGTCATGCTGGTCAACGACGTGTCCCTTCGCGGCCTGATCCCGGGCGAACTGGCCAAAGGCTTCGGCTTCTTCCAGTCCAAGCCTGCCAGCGCCTTCTCGCCGGTCGCCGTCACGCCGGACGAGCTGGGCGATGCCTGGTCGGGCAATGTCATCCACCTGCCGCTGATGGTCGATTACAACGGCCAGCCCTTCGGCCGTGCCAATGCGGGCGTCGATGCGACCTTCAGCCTCGCCGATCTGGTGGCCCATGCCGCCAAGACACGGAACCTGTGCGCAGGCAGCATCATCGGCTCAGGCACCGTCTCGAACCAGGGCCCCGATGGCGATCCGGGCAAGCCGGTCGCAGAAGGCGGCCTCGGCTACAGCTGCATCGCGGAAATCCGCATGATCGAAACGATCGCGGACGGCGAAGCCAAGACCCCCTTCATGAAGCCGGGCGACACGGTGCGCGTCGAAATGCGCGACGCGGAAGGCCACTCCATCTTCGGCGCGATCGAACAGAAAGTGGTGGAGGCCTGAGTAGCCTCTCCCCCCTCGCGGGCAAGCGGATCGGCCTGCTGTCCTCGTGGGTCTCGCGCCGCAATGGCGGCGTGTTCGAAGCGGTGATCGGGCAGGCGCAGATGTTGCGCGCCCTCGGCGCGGTGCCGGTCGTTATTGGCGTGCGCGATGCAGCGAGCGAGGAGGACCGCTGGCGTTTCGGCGATGCCGAGGTGCTGCTGGCCGAACCGCGCGGACCGCAGGCGCTGGGTTTTGCGGCGGACCTGGACGCCCTCGTGGCGGGCGCAGGGCTCGACCTCCTCCACCTGCATGGCCTCTGGCAGTATCCCAGCCATGTGGCGGGCCGCTTTGCCCGGACAACGGGAAAGCCGCTAGTCATCAGTCCGCACGGCATGCTCGATCCGTGGATCACCTCTCGCAATGCGTGGAAGAAGCACGCAGCACGCGTCCTGTGGGAGCGCGAGGCATGGTCTTCGGCCAGCGCTTTCCACGCCCTCACCGAAGCGGAAGCCCGCGACATCGCTGCCGAAACCGGCGCTTCGCGGATCGATATCGTGCCCAACGCCGCCCCGCCCATGTCGGGGGCGCAAATGGACAAGCGCCCGCCGATGGCGCTCTACCTCGGGCGGATCCACCCCAAGAAGAACCTGACTGCCCTCGTCGATGCATGGCTACAGGTGCGCGATCGCCTGCCCGCCGATGCAGTGCTGACGGTAGCCGGATGGGGCGACGACGAGGGGATAGCGGCGCTGGAAAGCGCGATGCCGCAAGGCGGCGCATCGGGTATCGAGATCGTGGGTACGGCCTTCGGATCGCAGAAAGCGGCGCTGCTCGACCTCGCTCGTTTCCTCGTGCTTCCCTCGCAAAGCGAAGGCCTGCCGATGGCGGTGCTCGAAGCATGGGCGGCAGGCGTGCCCACGCTGATGAGCGAGGCCTGCCATTTGCCCGAAGGATTTGCTGCAGGCGCGGCCATCGACTGCGGTACCGGTAGCGACACAATCGCCGCCGCGCTGCTCGCAGCTTTTGCCATGCCCGATAGCGAATGGGATGCGATGTCCCTTGCGGCGCGGAATCTCGCTTCGGGTCCGTTCTCGCAGGCCAGCGTCGCGAAGCGCTGGGAGGCCGCCTACGCTGCGCTGCTCTAGTCGCCTTGCCCCACCCGCTGGAGGCGCACATTGTCCAGCGTCACGGTGCCGCTACCGGGACGCAGCCAGATGCTGAAGACTTCGTCCTCGCACCCCTTTGCGCGCAGCAATTGGCCACGCGCCAGCGCACCGCCTGCCTGAGACGGCCTTTCGGGCTGGCCGCAATCGAGCGAGGCGAGCAGCGTATCGCTCTGCGAACCCGCGACGCTGGCAAATGCCCGGTACTCGCCCGCTTCCAAGGCCACCGGCTGCGAGAGGACGAGCCGCGTCACGCTGGTCCGGTTGGTCAGTTCCACCGCCCCGCCCACTGCCGCGATGCGGACACCGCCCGACCCGTGCCGCCGCCAGCCGAACAGCGCATCCTCGCCCAGCTTGTCGAAGGCCGGATCGGCCAGCAACTGCCCGTTGGAAGCTCCGGAACACTGAGCCCGCTGGAGAGCCTGCGCATCGGCGCGGTAATTGCGTCGGGCCAGCTCGCGTACCAGCGGGTCGATCCGCGCACAGCCGAGCGGAATGGCTCCGGCATTGCGGGTCAGGAATGCCGCCCGCTCGCGCAGGACGGCCGCATCCTGCCCTTCGGCGCGCAGATAGGCATCGGTCCAGAGCGACTGCGTGCCGAGCCGCCGGGCAAGTTCCGCCCTGCCTTCCTCGCGCGATTCCATGATTGCGAACAGCCCGTCGAGGACGCGGGTTTCCGGATGAACCCTCAAGAGGATGTCGAAATGGCGCGCGGCATCGGCGACACGGCCCTCGTCCATCGCGATCGCCGTGAACGCGCCCTGCGCCAGCGGCTCGCGTGCGCTGATCGCGGCCGCGACCTTCATCGCTTCCCCGCCCAGGGCCTCGTCGCCGCTTGCATAGGCTGCCGCGCCAAGGAAGGCCGGACCGCGCGCATCGGCAGGATCCGCGAGGATCGCCTCGCGCGCCGAGGCCGCCGCAAGGTCCAGCTCCCCCGCAACCAGGTGCCGTGCGGCAGTCACCCGGGCGGCATCGGCGCGGAATGGTGCCGGGACGAGGCGCTCGTCGCCGGGCTGGTGCGAACTCAGCCGGTCGAAGCCGGAGAAGAGCGCAAGGGCAGCGAAGAGGGCGATGCCGAGCGTTGCCGGCCAGCGCCCCCGCAGCATCGTCATGCCGCGCCGCGTCCTTCCTTGTCGGTGTAGGAATAGTAGTCGTAGCCGTAATAGGCGGAGTACCGGTTGCCCGAGCGGCTGGGATCGAACTTGGCCAGCGCCGCGCCGAGGATGGTCGGCTCCATCGAGCGCAAGCGCCGCAGGGCAGCCTTCAGCGCGCCGCTATGCCCGCGCTCTGCCTCTACCACGAAGATCGTGCCATCGGCGATGGCGGCGAGCATCGGCGCATCGGCAAGGCCGAGGATCGGCGGGCTGTCGACGATGACGACGCCGTAACGCTGGCTGAAGCTTTCGAGCAGCTGGGCCATGCGCGGGGAGGACAGAAGTTCCGTCGGGCTGGGCGGCAGCGGGCCTGCCGGAAGCAGGTCGAACTCGGTCTCGCCATGCTTGACGCGGGTCGCCACATCGCCCGGCTCGCCCTGTGCGATCAGCAGGTCGGTCAGGCCACGCTCACTGCTGATGCCCACCAGCTTGTGCAGCGCAGGTCGGCGAAGGTCGGCATCGATCAGCAGCGGCGCAATACCGATGCGGGCGAGGCCCGCGGCAATGGCGAAGCTGGTCGTGCTCTTGCCTTCGGCCGCCTGAGCACTGGTGACCACGATGACCTTCGGCAGGCCGGTCGGCGTCGAATAGAGCAACGCCCCGCGCATCGAGTTGTAGGCTTCCGCAATCGGCGATTTCGGCTCCGCCAAGGCTTCGAGCGGGGACTGGCCTTCCGCCCGCGGCACCACGCCGAGCAGCGAAAGGCCGAGCTTCTCTTCCACGTCCTCGGGCGTGTGGATCACATCGTCCAACTGGTCGCGCAGGAAGATCGCGATACCCGCGAGGGCAAGGCCGATCAGCAGGCCGATGGCGAGATTGCGCGGCAGGCTGGGCGACGACGGGTCTCCGGGTACTTCGGCGCGGTCGATGATGGTGATGTTGCTCGAGGCGATACCCGCCGAGGCGTTCAGTTCGCGGTAGCGCTGGAGCAGGCCATCGTAGATCGAACGGGCCGTATCCGCCTCGCGCGCGAGGACGTTGTAGCGCACCGACTGGTCCTGTTCGGCAAGCGTGGCACCGCGCGCCTGGCTGACCTGCCCTTCCAGCCGCTTCTCCGCAGCTTCCGCAGCGAGGTATTCGGACCGGATCGACTGGCGCACCTCGTTCGCGGTTCGGGTCAGCTGGCCATTGACGGCGGCAAGGTCGCCTTCGAGCCGCGAGGTGGCGGGATGGCCTGCAAGATAGCGTTCGCGCGCGACCTGCAATTCGCTTTCAAGCTGCGCGCGGCGGGTCATCAGGGCCTGGATCGTCGGATTGGACAGGACCGGCTGCGACGAGAGGAGCGGGGCATTCCTCACCGCGTCCCAGCGCGACTGGGCGGCAATGCGTGCCTCGCGCGCGCGGATCGCAGCCTGGTTGTATTGCAGCAGGCTGGACGATGTGACCGTGCCGGCGGCCAGTTCCGGCCCCGTTGGCGCAAAGGCATCGCGCGTACGGATAAGACCCGTCTGGCGCGCGTAATCGTTGAGCGCGGCTTCCGACTGTTCGAGCGAGGCGCGCGCTTCTTCCAGCTGCTCGGCCACGAAATTGCGGGCGTAGGCCGAACTGTCGAACCGCCGCTGCAGGTTCTGCTGGATGAATTCTTCCGCAAAGGCATTGGCGATGCGCGCCGTGATTTCCGCATCGGTGCTGGAGAATGCAACCAGCGCGATGCGCGTCGACCGGCGCAGTTCGACCGCCGTGTTGTCCTGCAGCAGGTCGATCGCCAGCTTGCGCTTCTCGCGCTCTTCCGTCGGCACGGACTGCGGCGCGACTTCCATCGCGCCGAAGAATCGCTCGTCATTGGCAAGGTCGAGGCCGTCGGCCACCCGCTCCGCCAATGCGCGGCTGCGCAGAACGTCGAGCTGCGTGTTGAGGAAGCGGTCGATGTCCCAGTCGGACGGCGGGGCGATCTGGGTTTCGAATTCGCCGCCCAGCACTTCGTCGCTCTGGTCGTTGATCTGGACGCTGGACGTCGCGGTGAAGCGCGGCGTGTCGAGCATGGTGACCACCAGCGCCAGAGCGATGGCCGCACCAACGATGCCCACCGCCATCCAGGCGTACCGGCGGATCGCGCCCAGCACCGCGCGGATCGCGGCGCTGATGCCGTTTTCGCCCGATGCGGCATAGGCGGCCGCATAGCGGTCACGCACGGTGGGCATGGCAGGAAGCGTCTGTTCGGTCATCCGATGGGCCTGAAGATGCCGAATACGGGCAAGGCGCGCAGGACATCCTGCCACGCGCCGCGGATGCTGGAATATCCGACCACCACGACATCGCCGGGGACGAGCGCAACGTCGGGCATCCGGCCGCCGCGGATGGCCCGCAGGTCGAAGCGGCCTGCCTGCCGCTGCCCGTCGACGGTGCGGAAAATCATCACCTCGTCGAGCTTGGCTGTTTCCGTCGGGCTACGCGCAAGGGCCAGGGCCGACAGCAGAGTCTGCCCCTCTGCATAAGGGAAGACGCCGGGCTGCTCGACCTCGCCTTCAACGGCAATGGTGCGGCCTCGCCCCTGCTTGACAAGGACAGTGACGCGGGGATCGCGCAGGTAATTGGTCGCGTAGGCGGCCTCCACCGCGGCAGCGAGTTCGGCGGCGCTAAGGCCTACCGCCCGAACCTCTCCCACCAACGGCAGCGTCACATTGCCCGCATTGTCGAGCGCGACCTCTTCCACCGAGAGTTCGGGTTCATCGAAGACCCGAACCGACACCACATCGCCGGGCGAAAGGGTGTAGCGGCTCGGCAGGGTCGCGGCGGGTTCGACTGCCACCGCATCGTATCCGGCCTGTCCGGCAGGAACCACCGGATCGAGCGGCGCCTGACAGGCCGTGAGGCCCAGCACGCAGGCAAACGCGATTGCGTGCTGTCCGCCTGCCGTCTGCAAGAGCCGTCTCATCAATCCTGTTCCGTTTCCCGTCGGGCCCGGAAGGGCGGCCTGACTGGGCCAAGGAGCCCGGCCGCCACCCCTGCAAGGCAGGCGATCGCCATGTTTCGCAAGGGGTAATCCACGAGGGAATGCAGCGCAATGACGCCAAGCACGCCAAGGGCAAAGAACTGTGGAGTGCGCTCTTCGGGCGGCTCGCGCAGGGCCATGCGGACCAGCGAGACCAGCAGAACGGCACCAAGCACGAGCAGGACGGGAGCGACTATGCCCATCTCGAGCAGAAGTTCGAGATAATCGTTGTGTGCCCGGTTGATCGAGGGTGGCGCGAAGCTCTCGAAACTCTCGTAAGGCGTGAAAGCCACCGGAAAGGTCCCCACGCCGCTACCGATGGGGAAATAGGCCTCGATGGCGGCCAACGTATCGCGCCAGACCAGTAGCCGTGCATCGCTCGTGACGTCGAAGCGCGATGCAACGCCTGCCAGCCGCTGGTTGCCTGCCAGAACGAGCGGGAGGGCCAGCAAGAGCAGGACGATACCCGCAGCGCCCCGTGCAGCCCACTTAGGGGCACTGCCCATCCCCACCGGCGCAAGGATGGCGGAGTTGAGCGCCAGCACCGGCAGGATCAGCAGGATCCCTGCACGCGAGCCCGTCAGCACTGCGGCCAGAAGCAGGACGGCCTGCCCCGCCAGCAGTACAGGCACACGGCGGCGCGCGATGGCAGGCGGCATCGCTTTGCCGGCAAACCACGCGCTCAGCGCCAGCGATCCGATGAGCAGCACGTCCACGGCTGCATTGCGATTGGAATGGAAGCCCGTCAGCCACCCGCGATGGCTCTTCTCGTAGAGCTGGAAAGCCCCCTCGCTTCCCGCCAGTTGCAGCGCGCCGAGTACAGCGCTTGCGATGGCGACGAGCGCGATTGTCAGCACCACGGCCCGGCGGTCCCGCGAGCCGAGCGTTGCGGTCGCCCACATGAGGCCAACGGCAGGGACCAGCGCCAGCAGCCCTGCCAGCGTGCGCGGTGCGCTGATGGTCAGCGGTCGCCAGCTGTCCTGCGCCCCGACCAGCGCCAGCGAGGCGGCTTCAAGCTCCCGGCCCGGCAGCGCCTGCCAGATCGCAGGCGGCAGCGGCACGAGCTGGACAAGAGGGACTGCGAGCAGCGCGCAGCCGAGGACCACCAATTGCCGGGGTACCTGCCCGGCAGGAGCACTTTCGCCGCGTCGCGCCCACCACAGCCAGGCGATAGCGGCCCCGACGAAACCGATCTGGACGATGATTTCGGCCTTGGGACTGGGCGATCCGCCCCCACCCAGCACCATGGCCCAGGCAAGGAAGCCGGCGACCAGCAGGCCGTGATGCGAAACCGATAATGGAGCGCGCCTGTGCAAGAGCCCCTCCCCGAATTCCCTGGGACCAGATCACTAGCCCCAAGGATCGAGGCAGAACACTACATCGAGCGCGCAATCACCATTTTCATGACTTCGTTCGACCCGCCGAAAATGCGGGTGATGCGGCTGTCACGATACATGCGCGCGATCGGGTAGTCGTTGATGAAGCCTGCACCGCCATGGAACTGGAGGCACTTGTCGACCACTTCACCCTGCAGCTCGGTGACCCAGTACTTGGCCATGCAGGCCGTATCGACACTGAGTTCGCGCTTGAGGTGCTTTTCGATGCAATCGTTGACGAAAATCCGTGCCGCAGTCGCGCGCGCCTTCAGATCGGCCATCACGAACTGCGTGTTCTGGAAGTCCCAGATAGTCTGGCCGAAAGCCTTGCGCGACTTGACGAATTCCATCGTGGTCTCGAGCGCCTTCTCGATCCCGGTCATCGCGCCCATGGCGATGATCAGGCGTTCCTGCGGCAGTTCGCCCATCAGCTGGTAGAAGCCTTTGCCTTCCACACCGCCGAGTACGTTTTCCGCCGGGACGAAGACATCGTCGAAGAACAGTTCGGAGGTATCGGCCGCGTCCAGCCCGATCTTGTCGAGCTTCTTGCCGCGCTGGAAGCCCTCGGCCCCTTCCGTCTCGAGCAGCATGAGCGAAATGCCCTTGGCGCGCTCGTTCGGGTCGGTCTTGGCGACGACGATGATGAAATCGGCCGTCTGCCCGTTGGAAATATAGGTCTTGGCCCCGTTGATGCGATAGCCATTGCCGTCCTTCAGCGCTGTCGTGGTGACGCTCTGGAGGTCGGACCCCACGCCCGGCTCGGTCATGGCGATGGCGCTGACGAGCTCGCCGGTGACCAGCTTGGGCAGGTACTTCTTCTTCTGCTCTTCGGTGCCGTGGCGCACGAGGTAGGGCAGGATCACCGTGTTGTGCAGGCTGGCGGCAAAGCCTTCGACGCCGTGCTTGGCCTGCTGGTCAATCACCACCATGTCATGGCGGAAGTCGCCGCCATGGCCGCCGTATTCCTCCGGCACCGACACGCCGAGCAGGCCCGCCTCGCCCGCCTCGCGCCAGAAATCGCGTTCGACCTGGCCTTCCTCGCGCCATTTGAGCACGCGCTTTTCAGGGGCATGCTGCTGGTAGAACTTGCCCACGGCATCGGCGAAGATCGAGATTTCCTCGTCGTCCATGAAAGCGGGCTGGGGTACGTCGATGACGGGCATTCCGGGGGTTCCTCTCTCGTGTCGTTCTATCGCTCTTTAGGGTCTTACTTGCCCTTCCAGTTCGGCTTGCGCTTCTCGGCAAAGGCGGCGGCGCCTTCGCGTGCGTCTTCGGAAACGAAGACGGGCGCGATCAGCTGGGCCTGGCGATTGTAGCGTTCGTCCATCGGCCAGCCGCGCGATTCCTTGATGATCTGCTTGGACACGCGGACCGCAAGCGGGCCGTTGGCAACGATCCGGTCGGCCAGCTCGCGCGCACCGATCAGCGCCGAACCATCGACCACGCGGTTGATGAGGCCGAGTTCATATGCGCGGTCCGCGCCGATGAAATCGCCGGTCAGCGCCAGTTCCATGGCAACGCGTTCGGGGATCTGGTCGGGCAGCATCATCACGCCGCCGGCTGCCGCTACGAGGCCGCGCTTGGCTTCGGGGATGCCGAACTTGGCTTCCTTGTTCGCCACCACGAGATCGCAGGCGATCATCAGTTCGAGCCCGCCGGCCAGCGCATAGCCTTCGACGGCCGCGATCAGCGGCTTCTTGGGTGGGGCCTGCACCACGCCGCCAAAGCCGCGACCTTCGATGCTGGGCGATTCGCCACGCAGGAATCCCTTGAGGTCCATGCCCGAACAGAAGGTGCCGCCAGCGCCGGTCAGGATGCCGACGCGCAGGTCGTCATCCGCGTCGAGACGGTCCATCGCCGCAGCGATTCCCTCGGCAGCAGCCTTGTTCATGGCGTTCTTGGCTTCGGGACGGTTGATCGTGACAATCAGGACGCCGTTGTCGACCTCGGTCAGCACTTCCTCGGACATCTCGCTCTCTCCATTGCAAACTGAAACTGTTCTTGCGCCCTTGCTGCTTGAGGTTTACGCAAACGTCAACCGGCAAAAGCCGCAAGATTCGACAAGACGAGAGAGGATCAAGCCATGTCCGAAGCCTATATCATCGACGCCGTCCGCACTCCGCGCGGAATCGGCAAGCAGGGCAAGGGCGCGCTGGCCGCAATGCATCCGCAGCACCTCGCCGCGACCTGCCTGAAGGCGATCAAGGACCGCAACCATCTCGACACCAAGACCGTCGACGACGTGATCTGGTCGGTTAGCACGCAGGACGGCATGCAGGCGGGCGACATGGGCCGCATGGCCGCGCTCGATGCAGGCTACGACATCACCTCCTCCGGTACGACGCTCGACCGCTTCTGCGGCGGCGGGATCACTTCGGTCGCCCTGGCTGCAGCGCAGGTGATGAGCGGCATGGAAGATTGCGTCGTGGCAGGCGGCACCGAAATGATGAGCCTTACCGCCCAGATGTCGAAGGAAAAGATGGCCGCGGGCCTGCGCCCTCCGATGATGGGCAGCTATAACGAGCGCCTGATGCGCACCCACCCGCAGAGCCACCAGGGCGTGTGCGGCGATGCCATCGCCACGATGGAAGGCTTCACCCGCGAGGAACTGGACGAGGTCGGCTATCGCAGCCAGCAGCGCGCTGCGCGGGCGATTGCGGAGAACCGGTTTGCGAAGTCGGTCGTGCCCGTGGTCGACGACGACGGCAATGTCGTGCTCGACCGCGAGGAATACCCGCGCCCCGAAACCACCATGGAGGGCCTCGGCCAGCTGGAGCCGGCTTTCGCCAAGATCGCCAATGTCCCGCTCGACAAGAACGGCACGACCTTCGCGGGCCTGGTCAATGCCAAGTATTCCGACCTCGAGATCAAGCATTTCCACCACGCGGGCAACAGCTCGGGCGTGGTCGACGGTGCCGCCGCCGTGCTGGTGACCAGCAAGGATTATGCGCAGAAGCACGGCCTCAAGCCGCGTGCCCGCATCGTGGCGACTGCCAATATGGGCGATGACCCCACGCTGATGCTCAACGCGCCGGTCCCCGCCGCGAAGAAGGTGCTGGAAAAGGCCGGCCTGACCAAGGACGACATCGACCTTTACGAAATCAACGAGGCCTTTGCCGTGGTCGCTGCCAAGTTCGTGCGCGACCTCGATCTCGACTGGGACAAGGTCAACGTCAACGGCGGCTCGATCGCTCTCGGCCACCCGATCGGGGCGACCGGTTCGATCCTGATCGGCACGATGGTCGACGAGCTGGAACGCCAGGACAAGCGCTACGGCCTCGTCACCATGTGCGCGGCAGGCGGCATGGCCCCGGCGATCATCATCGAGCGGGTCGACGATTTCGTCGACTGATCCGGCCCTCCCCTATTTGAGGGGCAGGATCTTCGAGATCACGTAGTCGGCAGCCTCTTCCGGGGTCATTTCCACCGTGTTCACGCGGATTTCCGGGTTTTCCGGGACTTCGTAGGGGCTGTCGATGCCGGTGAAATTCTTCAGCTTGCCTTCGCGCGCCTTCTTGTAGAGGCCCTTCACGTCGCGCGCTTCCGCCACTTCGAGCGGGGTGTCGACGTGAATCTCGATAAACTCGCCCTCGCCCATCATGTCGCGGACCAGCTGGCGGTCGGCACGGAACGGGCTGATGAAAGCGGTCAGCACGATAAGGCCTGCATCGGTCATCAGCTTGGCGACTTCGCCGATGCGACGGATGTTCTCGATGCGGTCGCTTTCCGTAAAGCCGAGGTCCTTGTTGAGGCCGTGACGGATGTTGTCGCCGTCCAGCAGGAAAGTGTGGCGGTTCATCATCGCCAGCTTCTTTTCCACTTCGTTGGCGATGGTCGACTTGCCCGAGCCGGACAGGCCCGTGAACCACAGCACGCGCGGCTTCTGGTTCTTCATTGCGGCGTGGTCGTCACGCGTGATGTCGGTCGCCTGCCAGTGCACGTTTTGCGCGCGGCGCAGGGCGAAGTGGATCATCCCCGCCCCGACCGTGCGGTTGGTCAGCTTGTCGACGAGGATATAGCCGCCCAGCGTGCGGTTCTGCTCGTAAGGCTCGAACACGACACGTCGGTCCGTGGTGATTTCGGCAACGCCGATCTGGTTCAGATGCAGCGTCTTGGCCGCGAGGCGGTCCATCGAATTGACGTCGATCTCGAACTTGGGTTCGGCCACGGTCACGCTGACGGTCTGCGTGCCGAGCTTGAGCCAGTAGCCGCGCCCGACGACCAGCGGTTCCTCGTCCATCCAGACGATCGTGCTCTCGAACTGGTCGGCGACCTGCGGCGGACTGTCGGCGGCAGCCAGGACATCGCCGCGCGAGCAGTCGATCTCGTCTTCCAGCGTGAGCGTGACCGACTGGCCCGCGCCTGCTCCGGGAAGATCTCCGTCCATCGTCACGACCGCCTTCACGCGGCTGGTCTTGCCCGAGGGAAGCGAGCGCACTTCGTCGCCCGGCTTCACGCTGCCCGAGGCAATCAGGCCGGAAAATCCGCGGAAATCGAGGTTCGGGCGGTTCACCCACTGCACCGGCATGCGGAACGGGCGCGCGAGATTGGCGTCGCTTCGAACCTCGACCGCTTCCAGGTGCTCCATCAGCGTGGGGCCATCGTACCAGCCGGTATTGCCCGAGCGCGCGGTGATATTGTCGCCCGCAAGGCCCGAAATCGGGATGGCGGTGAAGCCCTCGATACCGATGCTCTGCGCGAAATCCGCATAGTTGGCCACGATCGCGTCATAGGCTGCCCGGTCGTAACCGATCAGGTCCATCTTGTTCACCGCCAGCACGAGATGGCGGATGCCGAGCTGGTGGCACAGGAAGCTGTGGCGGCGCGTCTGCGTCAAAACGCCCTTGCGCGCATCGATCAGGATGACGGCGAGGTCTGCGGTCGAGGCGCCGGTCACCATGTTGCGCGTATATTGTTCGTGGCCCGGGCAGTCCGCGACGATGAACTTGCGGCTCTCGGTCGTGAAGAAGCGGTAGGCGACGTCGATTGTGATGCCCTGCTCGCGTTCGGCAGCGAGACCGTCGACCAAAAGAGCGAAGTCGATCTCCTGCCCCTGCGTCCCCACCCGCTTGCTGTCGCTTTCCAGCGCGGCGAGCTGGTCTTCGAAAATCATGCGGCTGTCGTAGAGCAGGCGTCCGATCAGCGTGGACTTGCCGTCATCGACGCTGCCGCAGGTGATGAAGCGCAGCATCGACTTGTGCTGGTGCTTGTCGAGATAGGCGTCGATGTCCTCCGCGATCAGCGCGTCGGTCTGGTAGGTGGGCTGCGACATCAGAAATAGCCCTCCTGCTTCTTCTTCTCCATCGAGGCATCACCGCCATCCTTGTCGATGACGCGGCCCTGCCGTTCCGACGTGGTGGTCAGCAGCATTTCCTGGATGATCTCGGGCAGCGTCGCCGCCTCGCTCTCCACCGCGCCGGTCAGCGGGAAACAGCCGAGCGTGCGGAAACGGATCGAACGTTCGGTAATCTCGGGTCGGCCGCCCATGACCTTTTCCAACCGTTCGATATCGTCCGCCATGAACAGCCCGCCCTCGTATTCGAAGGTCGGCCGCCGGGCGGAGAAATAGAGCGGCACGATCTCGATGTTTTCGAGATGGATGTATTGCCAGATGTCGAGCTCGGTCCAGTTGGACAGGGGGAAGACACGGATGCTCTCGCCCTTGGCCTTGCGGGCATTGTAGAGGTTCCAGAGTTCGGGGCGCTGGTTCTTGGGGTCCCAGCCATGGCTGGCGGTGCGGAACGAGAAGATGCGCTCTTTCGCGCGGCTCTTTTCCTCGTCGCGGCGCGCGCCGCCGAAAGCGGCATCGAAACCGTATTTGTCGAGTGCCTGCTTCAGCCCTTGCGTCTTCCACATGTCGGTATGGAGGGGGCCATGGTCGAAGGGGTTGATACCCCGCTCCTCGGCTTCCGGATTGCGGTGCACGAGCAGTTCCATGCCGGCATCGCGCGCGCTCTTCTCGCGCAGATCGTACATGTCGCGGAATTTCCAGGTCGTATCGACATGGAGCAGCGGGAACGGCGGCGGCGAAGGGTAGAAGGCCTTTTTCGCCAGGTGCAGCATGACCGCGCTGTCCTTGCCGATCGAATAGAGCATCACCGGCTTGTCCGCCTCCGCCACCACTTCGCGCATGATGTGGATGCTCTCGGCTTCGAGGCGCTGGAGATGGGTAAGGGTCATCGACGGTCGGGCCCGGGGTCTGCGTAATCTCTATCGGCGAGCCTGTGAGATGGCCAGAAGCCTCCCGTCCCGCAAGCGCCATTTGGTCGCCTGCGGGATAGGATTGTTTTCAAGCCGGAAACGGCGAGAGCCGGGAGAGGCCCTATTCGCCCTTGGTCGAAAGCAGGCGGAAACCCCATGCCGGCAGCGTCACGCTGTCGCCTGCCCTCAGCGTCACCTTGTCCGTGCCGCGGAACTCATCATAGGTGCCGGCGGCCAGCCCGTCGGCCAGCTTCGCGGTCACTTCCGAGCCGGAGAAGTTGAACAGGCCGACGACCTTGTTGCCTTCTTCCTGCCGCGCCCATGCCAGCACTTCCTGCGGCCTGTCGGTGACGACCTGGTGCATGCGCGCACCCCACTTGCCGTTTTCGAGCGCGGGGTTCGCCTTGCGGAACGCGATCAGTTCCTTGACCAGCGCTGCGTAGTCGCAGCCCTCGCCCTGGCTCCAGTCGATCGCGTCCTTCTCGAAGAATTCGAGCCGCTTGGCATTGCAGGCCTCCATGCCGTTGTGCACCATGGCGAGCCCTTCGCCGGTGAAGGACAGGGCCGTCATGGCATTCAGCGCGGGGCCGTAGTTTTCGGCCATCGTGCCTTCCCAGGCGTTGCTGTCGTGGTTCTCGATATAGGTCATGCGCATGGCCTGGCGCGGCCACAGGCTCTCGTTCTCGGCGTAATAGCCATAGAAGCTGGTCGCATTTCCCTTGCCCTGCGCCACGTTTTTCGAGGTGACGTGCCAGTCCCAGCCATAGGTCGCGTCGAAGGCCTTGTGGTGCCACGCGGTCTGCTGCACCTCGCCAAGCATGAACACCGGCCGGATCGCCTCGAGGCGCGGCCGCATGGTTTCCCAGAAATCGAGCGGGACATATCCGGCCACGTCGGCGCGGTAGCCGTCGATGCCGAATTCGCGCACCCAGTATTCCATCGCCCCGCCGACGTGTTCGCGCACGCCGGGCTTGGTCCAGTCGAGATCGACGATATCCGACCAGTCCCACCAAGGCGTGGGGCGGAAATCGCCGTCCCAGCTCTTCTCGTACCAGTCGGGATGTTCGGTGCGCAGGGCGTTGTCCCACGCGGTGTGGTTGGCGACGAGGTCGAGGATGACCTTGAACCCTTGCGCGTGCGCGGCATCGACGAAGGCCTTGAGGTCCTCCTTCGTGCCGAATTCCGGGTTCACTCCGTAATAGTCCTGTACCGAATAGGGACTGCCGAGCGTGCCCTTGCGGTTTTCCTTGCCGATCGGGTGGATCGGCATGAGCCACAGCACGTCGACGCCCAGTTCCTTTAGGCGCGGCAGTTCCTCCTGCGCGGCGCGGAAAGTGCCCTCTTCAGTGAACTGGCGGGTGTTGATCTGGTAGAGCACAGCGTCGCGCGCCCATTCCGGGTTCTCGAGCGTGACCACGTCGCGCGGTTCCCACGGGCTGGCTTCAGGCTCTTCGGGCGCATCACCCATGGCGTAGGCTCCGCCAGCCAGTGCAAGAGCGGCGGATGCAGCAATCAGACGTTTCATTCGGAAGCACTCCGGTTCGGGTTGGCAAGTTCGGCGGCGACGTCTTCAAGCGACTTCCCGCGCGTTTCGATCATGGAAATCCGCACCCAGGCGAGCTGCAGAACCATCATCCCGGCAAAGAACAGGAAGATGGTCACAGGCGACACGCTGGCGAGGACGGCCGGCATGACGAGCGTCAGTGCCGCGGCGAACACCCAATGGGTGCCCGCTCCCAGGCTCTGGCCCTTTGCCCGTGCGGCACTGGGAAAGATTTCACTGATGTAGACCCAGATCACCGCACCCTGCCCGACGGCATGGGCGGCGATGAAGGCAAAGATGAAGGGTAGAACCAGGGCGAACTGGCCGCTGGCAAAACCGTAGGCGGTCATCGAAAGCGAGATTATGTACCCGACGCTGCCCAGATACATCAGCGGCTTTCGCCCCGCGCGATCGATCAGGGCGAGACCAACGAAGGTGAAGACAAGGTTCACCGTCCCGATACCGACAGTAGCGAGCAGTGCGGTCGACGCAGCGGCTCCGCTCATTTCGAAGATGCGCGGCGCGTAATAGATGATCGCGTTAATGCCGCTCAACTGGTTGAAGAATGCAATCAGCAAAGCCAGCAGGATGGGACGCCGCAAATGCCCGTCGAAGAACCGCGACCAGGCCATGCTGCGCGCATCCTCCGCCGCTTCCGCTCGGATTGCCGCGAGCGTTTCATCGACCGTGTCTGGATTGATCGAGGCGAGGATTGCCCGCGCCTTTTCCGTCTCGCCACGATTGACGCAAAGCCACCTCGGGCTTTCCGGAATGCCAAAGGTCGCCAGGAGGTAGGCCAGCGCGGGAAGCGTCTCTGCGCCCAGCATCCAGCGCCAGCTGTCCTCGCCCATGCCGCCGATGAGCCAGTTGGATGCAAAGGCAACGAGGATGCCGAAAACGATCATGAACTGAAACAGTGCGACCAGTCGCCCACGGCTCTCGCGCGGGGCGATCTCGGCGATATAGGCGGGTGCGGCAACCGAGCTTGCACCCACGCCGATTCCGCCGACCAGGCGGAAGAACATGAAGCTTGCCGGATCCCATGCCAGCGCCGAACCGATGGCCGAAACAGCGTAAAGCACACCGATCCAGACGAGCGTTTTCTTGCGCCCGAAGCGGTCGGCCGGCCAGCCGCCCAGCAGGGCGCCTACGACCGTACCCCAGAGTGCAGCCGAGATGGCAAGGCCATGCACGGTATCCGACATCTGCCACACCCGCTGCACCGCCTGTTCGGCACCGGAAATCACGGCCGTGTCGAAACCGAATAGAAAGCCTGCCAGTGCAGCGACCAATGCCCAGCTAGAAGCCTTGCCCATCGTCATACCCTCTCCAGCATGCGGCGCCCGAGTTCGATTGCACCGACGATCCCTGCATCATCGCCGAGGCGCGGAGCCACGATGCGATCCGAAAGGTCGCCGTCATAAGCCGGCACGTAACCGCCGAGCTTGGCCCGTGTCTGTTGGCGCAGGCTGTCCATGATCCCGCTCGCCTTCATGACGCCGCCGCCGAATACCAGTCGGTCGGGCATGTGCAGCAGCACGAGCGTCGCAGCGAGATCGGCAAGATAGCCTGCGATGAGCGCGATCTGCTCCCCGCTCGCGCTGGAGAGGTCATGCCCCCAGCGTTCGAGGATCGCCGGACCGCTGGCGAGACCTTCGAGGCAATCGCCATGATAGGGGCAACGCCCGGCGAACTCGTCCCGCGACGGATCGCGGACCGGGCGGATGTGTCCGGCTTCGTAATGCGAAAAACCCGTGAGCGGGCGGCCCAGCTTGACCACGCCGGTTCCGATGCCGGTTCCCACGGTCGTGTAGGCAAGCGTCGAACAGCTGCTGTCGGCGCGATATTCTCCCAGCGCCGCACCGTTCACATCGGTATCGATAGCGACAGGCACCCCGAACCTGTCGAGAGCTTCACAGTAGCTCGCCCCCGGCCAACCCGGTTTCGGGGTAGTGCCGAAGACGCCGTAGTCGGGCGCTTGCGGATCGATCCCGATCGGACCGAAGCTGGCGATCCCGAAAGCCGCGATGGCACCGTGCCTGGCCTGCGCCCCGGCAAACCAGCCGGACATCTCGGCAAGTGTCTCCTCGCCTGCCCTCGTGTCGATCCTGTGGCGCTCGACGAGCTCGCCCTCGGGCGTTGCAAGCGCGAGGACGAATTTGGTCCCCCCGCCCTCGACCGCGCCGATCAGGCCCGTGCCGCTCACGCCGCTACGGCCACTCGCCGCATGGCCAGTGCAGCTATCATCCAGCTTCCGGCCGCAAACAGCATCGTCCACACCGGATCGCCAGGGAAGAACGCCTTCATGATGCTGCCCATGACCGTCGCCACCAGCAATTGGGGGACCACGATGAATATATTGAACAGGCCCATGTAAATGCCGAGCTTGGCCTGCGGCAGCGAGCTTGCGAGGATCGCATAGGGCATGGCCAGGATCGAGGCCCAGGCGATCCCCTTGAGAATTTCGCACACGATCAACAGGTTCGGATCGCGCAGCACGAAATACCCGAGGAAGCCGAGCGCACCGAGCGACAGGCACGTCGTATGCGTCCACGCCTTGCCGATCTTCCTCGACAAGGCAGGCAGCAGGATGAGTGCGGCAACCGCGGCAACACCGTTCTGGACGGTGTAGATCAGGTTCCACCAGTTCGCGCCTTCGTTATAGGCGGCGGTGGTCGGGTCGGCGCTGCCGTAGAAATATTGCGACACGATGGGCCCCGAATAGATCCACATGATGAAGAGCGACGACCAGCTGAAGAACTGGACCACGGCCAGCCGCTTCATCGTGTCTGGCATCCCGCTGAAATCGCCCACGATGCTCGACAGCATGTTGGCGTGCTGGCCCTTCTTCGCCATCGAGATGGCGATCATGCTGAGCAGGCCGTAACCGGCGAGCAGCGCGCCAAGCAGGAGGATTTCCTTCTCCAGCCCGAGCGGGCTCACGCTAAGAGCGACTGCGAGGCCCAGTGCCATCCAGACGGCGGCAGAGGTGTAGGTCTTCGCCGCCAGCGCCCGCACGCTCTGGCCTGCTTCGGCTTCGCGCTCGCTCTCGAAGGCGGCCATTTCCTCGGGGCTGAATTCCTTGGTGGTCACGACCGTCCAGCCGATGGCGACGAACAATGCTGCAGCGCCCGCCCAGAAGCTCCATTTGACCGTGTCGGGAATTTCGCCTGCCGGGGCCACGTTGCTCACGCCGAATTGCTCGAGCAGCCAAGGGAAGATGGCGGCGACGACCGCGCCCGCGCCGATAAAGGCGGTCTGGACCGCGTAGCCGGTTGCATGCTGCGACTTGTCGAGCATGTCGCCGACGAAAGCGCGAAACGGCTCCATCGAGATGTTGAGGCTGGCATCGAGCACCCACAGCAGGGCAGCGGCAAACAGCAACGGCGCGCCGAATGCAGGTGCCAGCGGCATGAGCAGCAGCGAGATCGCGGCCAGCAGCGCACCGGTCATGAAATAGGGCCGGCGGCGGCCGAACCGGTTCCAGGTCTTGTCCGACAGGTGCCCGATGATGGGCTGGACGATCAAGCCGGTAAGCGGTGCAGCGACCCAGAGTGCGGGCAAGTCGTCGAGCGAAGCGCCCACCGTCTGGAAGATGCGGCTCATGTTGGAATTCTGCAGCACGAAGCCGATCTGGATGCCGAAGAATCCGAAGCTGATGTTGGCCAGCTGGCCCCAGCCGACCTGCGGCTTGCGTGTTTCTAGCTGTGCGGTTTCGGCCGCGCTCGTGGTCGCCATGCGAACAGTCCTCTCCCGGCCGGGTCGTCATGCCCGGTCTATCCGGAAGGTGGCTCGCACGAAGCGGGCCTTTGCGCAAACACGTATACGAATACGTAGCGCCTCAGACCGGCGCCGTGCTGCCCCTCGTGACGAGCTTGCCGGGCAGCTTGTGCGGCGGAATTTCGCGCCCTTCGATCTGTGCAAGAAGCGCATCGACCAGCGCCTCCCCGGCCCCCTTGATGTCCTGCATCACCGTTGTCAGCGGCGGGGTGGTGAGGCTGGCGGCAGGAATGTCGTCGAATCCGACCACCGCGATGTCCGCCGGCACCCGCTTGCCCGCTTCGGCAAGCGCGCGCATGGCGCCGATCGCGATGAGGTCGCTCGCGGCGAAAATGGCATCGCAGGCACGGCCGCTGGCAAGCAAGGTCCGGGCTGCGGCATAACCCGCCTCTTCCGTGGTGATCGCAGCGAAGCAGGGCGGCGCGGCAAGGCCAGCCTCTTCCAGAGCGGAGCGCAGCCCCTCGTAGCGGCCGGCAAATTCCGGGCTGGTGTCCCCCGCCTCGCCAAGGAAGACCACGTCACGCCGTCCGGTCTTGAGGAAATGGGCGGCCACCTGCCTGCCGGCATCGACATTGTCGGTCCCCACGGTCGCGCCGCTGGCATCGTGACTGACCGAACCCCAGCGCGCATAATGCGTGCCCTGATCCACCAGCTTCTGAAGCTTGGGCGTGTAAAGCGTGTAGTCGCCATAGCCGAGCAGGATGAGCCCGTCGGCACGGTGGCTATCCTGGTACTTCACGTGCCAATCGTCCTCCATGCGCTGGAACGAGATGAGCAGGTCCAGCCCGCGATCCGCACAGGCCCGCGTGATCGAACCCAGCATGGCAAGGAAGAAGGGATTGATCATGCTCTCGTCGGGCGTCGGGTCCTCGAAGAACAGCAAGGCGATCGTGTTGGAGCGCTGCGAGCGGAGCGAGGATGCGTTTTTGTCGACCGTGTAATTGAGATCCTGCGCGATCTGGCGGATTTTCTCTCGCGTCTGCGCGCTCACGGAACGGTCGCCGCGAAGGGCGCGGCTTACGGTCGGCTGCGATACTCCGGCAGCATAGGCAATGTCGAAACTGGTCGGGCGACCAGTCGGCTTGCGTCCCATCTCTCTCCTCCGGACCGGAGAACCGGTCCACGGCCGGACCATAAGCGCGACAAAGCGATCATGCAAAGCGGCAGGCCCTTCAAAGCGAATAAAAACGCGGTATTGGACGTGGCGAAGATGGAAAGCCCCCTCGCCCTTTCGCCCCGAGCTACAATCTCAATGGAGACATTCGGCGCCGAAGCGCAGCCGGTCGTGACCGTGGCCGATGCGCTGGTAGATGCCAATGCGGTGGTCGAGATCGCGGCCCGGCACCGGTTCGGGACCCATGGGGCCTTCTATCCCGGCATCCGCGCGGCCGTGTCCGAAAAGATCAGCATGCCATTGGTCGCACCGCTGCTGGAACGACTGGCCGAGGTCTTCGCCCTGCCGCGGCTGTCGCGTTTTCGCGAGTGCTACCTTTCGGTTGTCACCCATGCGCCAGCGGACCTGGCACCCATCCAGCGCCTGCCGCATTTCGACGGCACCGAGCGCGAGCGGCTTGCGGTGCTGCTCTACCTCGACAAGGCCCATCGCGGCGGGACAGCCTTTTATCGCCAGCGGGCAACCGGCTTTGAAAGCGTCGATGGCGAGCGGTTCGGCACCTACCGCTCGCAACTGGAGGCCGCGACTGCCGAACACGGGCTTCCGGGCCCCGCATACATCTCCGGCGACACAGCGATTTTCGAGCAAATCCACCGCGTCTCCGACGCATTCAACTCCATGGTCATCTATCGCGGAAACACGCTCCACTGCGCTGATTTGGGGGCAGATTTCGTGCCCGATCCCGACCCGAGAAAAGGTCGGCTGACACTCAATCTGTTCCTCGACTGACCGGCTTTCAGCTGTGTGGCATTTCCGCGACTCGCCCCCCTGCGAACCGGTTGCGTATACGTATGCTGTCTTCCTGAGCCCGCCTGCGGACACGTATTCAAGCCGCAATACGGGCGGGTTTCCGCCGCCTGTGGGGTATCGAGTCGGTCCTTAAGAAAAGCCAGGACCGGCCATCAGGGAGAGCACGATTATGGCATTTCGTTCCAAGCTCGTCGGGGGCATCAGCGCCGGCGCCGTCACTATCGCACTGGCCGCATTCGCAACGCCCGCAATGGCGCAGGAAGCCTCGGTCGAGCCGGGCGATGAAACCGCCTCGCAGGAAGAGCCGGGCGAAGACAACATCATCGTCGTCGAAGGCTACCGCCAGGCGCTCGAAACCGCGATCAACCTGAAGCGCGACGCGCCGGTTATCGCAGAAGCATTCAGCTCGGAAGACATCGGCAAGCTGCCCGACGTCTCGATCGCGGAAACGCTGGGCCGCCTGCCCGGCCTCGCCGTCCAGCGTATCGACGGCCGTGCGCAGAGCCTCTCGATCCGCGGCCTCGGCCCCGACTATTCGACTTCGCTGCTGAACGGCCGCCAGCTCGTGTCCTCTGGCGACAACCGCGCCGTCGAATACGACCAGTATCCAGCCGAACTCATCGACCAGGGCGTCATCTACAAGGTGCCTTACGCCGGTCTCATCGGCCAGGGCCTGGCCGGTACGGTCGACCTTCGCACCATCCGCCCGCTCGCCAAGGGTGAGCGCATCGTTTCGCTTTCGGGTCGCCTCGAGTTCAACGAAGACGGCTCGCTCAACCCCGACGTGAAGGGCTGGGGCTATCGCGCCACCGGTACCTATGTCGACCAGTTCGCCGACGACACGCTCGGCCTCGCGGTCGGCGTCGCCTACCAGTCGAGCCCGAGCCAGGTGAAGAAGTTCAACGCCTGGGGCTATCCCAACGACGCCGGTTACAACGTCCTTGGCGGCATGAAGCCCTTCGCCAAGTCGGTCGACCTCGATCGCCTGGGCGTGTTCGGGACCCTCGAATGGGAGCCGAGCCTCGAGTGGAACACCACGATCGACATCTTCTATGCCGACTATCGCGAGCGTATCCCGCAGCGCGGCATCGAATTCCCGCTCAACCCCGGCTGGGGTTCGGGTGCAACGATCACCGACAACAGCGGCGGTGAATTCCCCGACAGCGTGACCTTCACCGGCGTCCAGCCCGTGGTCCGCAACGACTACGACCGCAAGGACACCGAAACCTTCGCTGCCGGCTGGAACACCAAGTACGAGAACGACGACGTCATCCTCAACTTCGACGTCTCCTACTCGAGCTCGGACCGCCGCCTGCAGCAGATCGAAAGCTATTCGGGCCTGACCTATGCGGCCAATGCTTCCGGTCCGTCGGACACGGTGACCTACACCCGTCCGTCGAGCGGTTTCCCGTTCAACTTCACCAACACGATCGACTATTCGGACACCAGCCTCATCCAGCTGACCGACCCGCGTGGTTGGGGTGCCGGCGGCATCGTGCAGGCCGGCTTCATCAACGACACCTCGACGGACGACGAACTGTGGTCGGCCCGTGCGGAAGTCATCGGCAAGGTCGACAGCGGCTGGGTCAAGAACCTCGTTGCCGGTATCGCCTTCGACGATCGCACCAAGTCGCGTGACATCGTGCAGAACTTCCTGAGCCTTGCCGGCGGCCCCTCGGTCTATGCCGCCAACGGCGCAGTGACCCGCCTGCCGATCCCGAGCGATGCGCTGCTGACCCCGATCGCCAGCCTCGACTTCCTCGGCTTCGGTCCGCAGGTCGCCTACGATCCCTTCGTCCTGCTCAACAACGGCACCTACATCCTGACCGACGTGCAGAGCTCCAGCCTGCCCTTCCCGGGTGACTGGTCCGTTAACGAGAAGGTCTGGAACGGCTGGCTTCGTGCCGACCTCGAAGGTTCGCTCGGCGCGATCCCGGTCGAAGGCAACATCGGCGTGCAGTTGGTCTTCACCGACCAGAGCTCGGACGGCTTCCAGTCGAACGGCGGTATCGGCGCAGCGCTGATCCCGGTGGCCGGCGGCGACGAATACGCCCACGTCCTGCCCAGCGCGACGTTCAACTTCGAAATCTCGCCGGACATGAAGCTGCGCCTGGGTGCAGCCCGCACTCTGGCCCGTCCGCGCATGGACCAGCTGAACGCTTCGTATAACGCCAGCATCGCCAACCAGCCCCCGTCGAGCGGGTTCAACTCGATCTTCAGCGGTGGCGGCGGCAACCCGCAGCTGCGTCCCTATGTCGCAGACGGCATCGACGCCTCGTTCGAATGGTACTTCGGCGGCGAAGGCTACCTGGCGCTTGCGACCTACTACAAGTGGCTGGACGACTTCGTGAACCCGAACGCTCCGGTTCTGCGTGACTTCTCCTACCTCGTCCCGACCCTGACGCCGACCCAGCAGCTTGCATTCGCTGCCACCGGCAACCAGACGCAGGGCCTCGTGGGTGGTCCGGACAACGGTGCGGAAGGCTACATCTTCGGCGTGGAAGGCAGCATCGCCCTCCCGCTGGGCGACATGACCGGTTTCCTCCCGGGCTTCGGCGTCCAGTCGAGCGCGTCGTACACCGACAGCAAGCTCGACGTGACCCTGTCCAATGGCGACACGTTCAACGTCGACACACCCGGTCTGTCGAAGTGGGTGGTCAACTCCACCGTCTACTATGAAAACAGCGGCTTCGAAGCGCGTGTCAGCCACCGCTATCGTACCGGCTTCCTTGCCGAATTTATCGGCATCTCGGCCAGCCGTTCGTTCCGCCAGACCTATGCGGAATCGATCTTCGATGCGCAGATCGGCTATCGCTTCCAGGAAGGTTCGTCGCTCGACGGTCTCGCCTTCACCCTGCAGGCGCTGAACCTCACCGATGAGCCGTTCATCAACTACACCGACGGCAATCGCGAGTTCATTGTCGACTACGAGGAATACGGCCGGACTTACCTGGTCGGCGTTTCCTACAAGTTCTGATCGGCTATCGACGGCGGGGCGGTCCACATCTCCTCCGGACCGCCCCGTCCCCGATACGCCGGATGCGCAGCCATGCTATGGCCCGCGCATCCGGCGTGACGGGAGCCCAGAGCCATGACCCAGGACACCATTACCAGATACGTGATAGCCGGGGGCGGAACCGCCGGCTGGATGGCAGCGGCGGCCCTTGCCCGTTTCGCCCAGCCCGGGACCTCGATCACTCTCGTCGAAAGCGATGCCATCGGCACGGTCGGCGTAGGCGAGGCAACGATCCCGCAGATCCATCTGTTCAACGGCGCGCTCGGTCTCGACGAGGCGGAGTTCGTCCGTGAAACCAAGGGCAGCTTCAAGCTCGGCATCGAATTCGACGGCTGGCGGCGCGAAGGCGAAAGCTACATGCACGCCTTCGGCAATATCGGCCGCGGCGTCGGACTTCTGCCCTTCCAGCATTACTGGCTCCGTGCTGCAAAGCTCGGCATTGCCAAGCCGCTGATCCGCTATTCGCTCAATGAACTCGCTGCGCGTACCATGCGCATGCAGCGCGGGCGCCGCACACCGCAATCGCCCGAAATGCCCTATGCCTACCATTTCGACGCAGGCCTCTATGCCGCTTACCTCCGGCGCTTCTCGGAGGCCCGGGGGGTCGTGCGCAAGGAAGGCATGATCGCGCAGGTCGAACAGCACGGCGACACCGGCACCATCGCAGCCCTCTCGCTCGAGGGTGGAGAGCGCATCGAGGGCGATTTCTTCATCGACTGCACCGGGTTTCGCGGCCTGCTGATCGAACAAGCGCTGGGCGCTGGGTTCGATGACTGGACCCAATACCTACCATGCGACCGCGCCATGGCCGTCCCTTGCGCCAATGGCGGCGATTTCACACCCTATACGCGGTCCAGTGCGCGCAAGGCAGGCTGGCAGTGGCGCATCCCGCTGCAGCATCGCATCGGCAACGGCATGGTCTATTCCTCGGCACACCTGTCGGACGACGAGGCTGCCGAAACCCTGCTTTCCAACCTCGATGGCGAGCCGCTGGGTGATCCGCGCCCCATCCGCTTCACCACCGGCAAGCGCCGGCGCCATTGGCAGGGCAATTGCCTTGCTCTGGGCCTCGCAGCCGGTTTCATGGAGCCGCTGGAATCGACCAGCATCCACCTCATCCAGAGCGCGATCAGCAGGTTCCTGTCGGTCCTTCCGGCTGGCCGGCCCGATCCGGCCATCGTCGACTGGTTCAACGACCAGGCCGATTTCGAATGGACCCGCATCCGCGATTTTCTCGTCCTTCACTACACGGCCAACGAACGTGAGGGAGAGCCCTTCTGGGACACAGTCCGGCACATGGAATTGCCGGACACGCTGGAGGCCAAGCTGGAAAACTGGCGGGCCTCCGGTTTCATTCACCGCGAGCACGAGGAACTGTTCACCGAAGTGGGCTGGTTCCAAGTGTTCGTCGGACAGGGCGTGGAAGCGCGAGGCTACAACCCGATCGCCGACACGCTTGCAGAAGAGGAACTGCGCCAGCTCCTCGACGGCACGGAATTCGCCCTCATCGAAGAGGTGAAGCAGATGCCGCGACATCTCGATTTCGTGCAGCAATTCATCAAAGCCCCTCCCCAGCAGGAAGTCCCCGCATGATCCGCAAGTCCCTTCCCCTCCTGGCCCTGGGCCTCGCGGCCTGTGCGACGGCGCAGACCCCGCCCGCTGCCGTTTCGACCGGGCCGGAAGTGAATTTCAGGGACCGCCTGCCAAGCGAGGAAATCGTCTATTTCGTCCTGCCCGACCGGTTCGAGAACGGCGACCCGACGAACGATCTGGGCGATTTCACGGGCGACCGCCTGCAGACGGGTTACGACCCCACGGCCAAGGGTTTCTTCCACGGGGGCGACCTAAAGGGGCTGACCGACCGGCTCGACTATCTGGAGAAGCTGGGCGTCACTGCCATCTGGTTCGCGCCGATCTTCCAGAACAAGCCGGTGCAGGGACCTCCGGGTGACGAGAGCGCGGGATACCACGGTTACTGGGTCACCGATTTCACCCGTCCCGACGGCCATTTCGGCACGCGGGAAGAGTTCAAGGCCTTCGTCGACGCCGCCCATGCGCGCGGCATGAAGGTCTACATGGACATCATCACCAACCACACGGCCGACGTCATCACCTATGCCGATGGCGATGCGACCAATTTCGAATACCGCAGCAAGGGCGACTATCCCTATTCGACGCGCGGCGGCCCCGATGGTGCGCGCATCAACGAAGGTTTCATGGGCGATAGCGACAGCAGCGAGGCAAATTTCGCCAAGCTGACCGATCCGAACTACGCCTACATCCCTGTCGTGCCCGAGGCGGAAAAGGACGTGAAGGTCCCCGCCTGGCTCAACGATCCGATCTTCTACCATAACCGCGGAAACAGCTCCTTCACGGGCGAAGACAGCCGCTTCGGCGATTTCTCCGGCCTCGACGACCTGTTCACCGAGCACCCGCGCGTGCGGGCAGGCATGATCGAGATTTTCGGCGACTGGGTACGCAATACCGGCGTCGACGGCTTCCGCATCGACACCGCGCGCCATGTCGATCCCGGTTTCTGGCAGGAGTTCGTGCCCGCCCTCGAAGCCGTGGCGAAAGAGAACGGCATCCCCAACTTCCACATGTTCGGCGAGGTCTACAAGGACATCCCGGAAAACGGCTACATCGCCGAATACACGCGCCGCGACAAACTGCCCGCCGTGCTCGATTTCGCTTTCCAGGCAGCGATGCGCGAACTGCTCGGGCGGGACAAGGGAACGGTCGTCCTGGCGCATATGTTCGACGGCGACGTTCTGTATGAAGGCGGCGAGGAAACCGCGGGCAAACTGCCCACCTTCCTCGGCAACCACGACATGGGCCGCTTCTCGACGCTCATCAGATGGGACAAGCCCGATATCTCACAGGACGAACTGCTGAAGCGGGTTATGCTCGGCCATGCAATGATGCTGAGCCTGCGCGGCAGCCCGGTCATCTATTACGGAGACGAGCAGGGCTTCGTCGGCGACGGCAACGACCAGCTAGCCCGCGAAGACATGTTCCCTTCGCGCACCGCGGTTTACAACGACAACGACCTGATCGGCACGGATGCAACCACTGCCGACAGCAATTTCGACGAGAACCATCCGCTGTTCCGCCTGATCGCGGAATTCTCAGCCATCCGGCGCGCGCACCCCGCCCTCACCCGCGGCCGCCAGGAAGTGCGCCATTACGAGCAGGAGCCGGGCATTTTCGCCGTCAGCAGGTTCGATCCGGACGATGGGACGGAATATCTCGCCGTGTTCAATACCACCGGCGCCCAGCGCAGCGCCAATGTGATGCTCGGCTACGATGCCCGCCGCCTCGACACGCTTGCAGGAGCCTGTCCCGCAGCAGTAACCGCGCCGGGCAGCGCCGCCTTTAACCTTCCCGCGTTCGGCTGGGCCGTGTGCCGCGTTTCGGAGACCTCGAAATGAACCGCGCAAGTCGAATTGTGAACGTTCACACCGACGCTGCCAACCTGCCCTGGTGGAAGGGTGCGGTGATCTACCAGATCTATCCGCGCAGTTTCCGCGATTCGAACGGAGACGGCATCGGAGACCTTCCCGGCATCACCGAAAAACTGCCGCACATTGCCGGCCTGGGTGTCGATGCGATCTGGATTTCGCCCTTCTTCAAGTCGCCGATGAAGGATTTCGGATACGACGTGTCCGACTATTGCGACGTCGACCCGATCTTCGGCTCGCTGACCGATTTCGACGCGCTGGTCGCCCGCGCGCACGAACTGGGCCTCAAGGTGCTGATCGACCAGGTTTATTCGCACACCTCTGACGAGCACGACTGGTTCGCCGAAAGCCGTTCCAGCCGCGATAATGCAAAGGCCGACTGGTATGTCTGGGCCGATGCCAAGCCGGACGGCTCGCCACCTTCCAACTGGCAGTCGGTGTTCGGCGGGCCGGCATGGACCTGGGACGCGCGCCGCGGCCAGTATTACCTGCACAACTTCCTCAACAGCCAGCCGCAGATGAACCTGCACAATCCGCAGGTACAGCAGGCAGTGCTGGACGTCATGCGCTTCTGGCTGGAACGAGGGGTCGACGGCTTCCGCATCGATGCGCTCAATTTCGCGATGCACGACCCGCAACTGCGCGACAATCCGCCGGCGCCGGCGACCGACCGGCAGCGCACGCGCCCGTTCGATTTCCAGCTCAAGACCTACAACCAGTCGCACCCCGACATTCCCGCCTTCATCGAGCGTATCCGCGCCCTGACCGACGAATACGAAGGTGTGTTCACCGTCGCGGAAGTTGGCGGGGACGATGCAGAACGCGAGATGAAGGCCTTCACGGAAGGCGAGAGCCATCTCAATTCCGCCTACGGGTTCAACTTCCTCTATGCCGAGAAGCTGACGCCGACGCTGGTGTGCTCCGCGCTGGCCGAATGGCCCGATGAAGACGGTATCGGCTGGCCGAGCTGGGCATTCGAGAACCACGACGCGCCCCGCGCGCTGAGCCGCTGGTGCGCTCCGCAGGACCGCGACGCCTTTGCCCGGCTCAAGGTGCTCCTGCTGATGAGCCTGCGCGGCAATGCCATCCTCTATTACGGCGAAGAACTGGGCCTCACGCAGGTCGATATCCCGTTCGACCAGCTGCACGATCCCGAAGCCATCGCCAACTGGCCGCTGACCCTTAGTCGCGACGGCGCCCGCACTCCCATGCCTTGGGATGCCAGCGGGGATGCAGGTTTCGGCAGCAGCCAGCCATGGCTGCCGGTGGGCGACGAGAATCTCGGCAAGGCCGTATCCGCCCAAGACGGCGCGCCGGGCTCGCTACTCGAATTCACGCGCCAGGCGATTGCCCTGCGCAAGGCCAATCCGGCGCTGCACCACGGCCCCGTGGTCGCTTGCAAGCATGACGGCGACCTGCTCGAACTGGTCCGCGAGGCCGGCGGCCAGCGCCTGTGCTGCCGTTTCAACCTCGGCGCGGGCACGATTGCCTGCGAGGATTGCAACGGCCAGCCGCTGGTCGCCATCGGCGGCGCCAGTTTGACCGCACTTCCCCCCTACTCCGCCATCATCCTGGAGACTGCCGCATGATCCGCCAACTTGCCCTGCTGCTGGGCGCATCGCTCCTTCCCATCAGTGCGGCACAGGCGGAAACCGTCACCTCGCCCGACGGCCGGATCAAGGTAACGCTGGACGCGGACGGCGAAGGCATTCCCTATTACGAGGTCACACGCGACGGCGTGCCAGTGATCACCAAGTCGAACCTCGGCTTCAACTTCACCGATGCCGATCCCATGCGCCGCAATTTCGAAGTCGTCTCCTTCCGCGAGGAAGCGCACCAGAGCAGCTGGGAACAACCTTGGGGCGAACGCCAGTGGGTGCAGGACTTTCATAACGAGCTCGCAGTGACCTTCCGCCAGCGCGATACATCGGCGCGCGAGATCACGGTGCGGATGCGCGTGTTCGACAACGGCATGGGCTTTCGCATCGAATTTCCCGAAAGCGCGTCGCAGCCGGTCTACCGGATCGCCGACGAACTGACCGAGTTCAACATCGCGGGCGACGGCACCGCCTGGTCGATCCCTGCAGGTGACTGGAACCGCTACGAATACCTCTACCAGAAGACTCCGGTAAGCGCGCTTTCCACGGTCCACACGCCAGTCACCATGGTCATGGACAATGGACTCCACCTCTCCTTCCACGAGGCTGCGCTGGTCGATTATTCGGGTATGTGGCTGAAGCGCATGGACGGCACGCGCCTGCGGGCCCTGCTCTCGCCTTCGCCCCGCGGGCCCAAGGTCATCCGCGAAGGTGCCTTCACCACGCCCTGGCGCACGATCCAGATCGCTAGCAACCCCAAGGGCCTATTCGAGAGCAATATCATCCTCAACCTCAACGAGCCGAACAAGCTCGGCGACGTCAGCTGGTTCACGCCCCACAAGTACATCGGCATCTGGTGGGAAATGCATCTCGACAACACCAGCTGGGCGAGCGGTGCCAAGCATGGCGCGACCACCGAGAATGCCAAGAAGCACATCGATTTCGCCGCGGAACACGGTTTTCGCGGTGTGCTGATCGAGGGCTGGAACCTGGGCTGGGACGGCAACTGGTTCGGCAATGGCCGCGATTTCGACTTCACCACCGCCTATCCCGATTTCGATATCGAGGCGGTGGCCGCCTATGCCCGCGAAAAGGGCGTGCGCATCATCGGCCACCATGAGACGGGCGGCAACATCAAGGTCTACGAAGAGCAGCTGGCCGACGCCATGGCGTTCTACGAACGGCTCGGCATCGATGCGGTCAAGACCGGCTATGTCGCCGATGCGGGCAGCGTGATCGCCCCCGCAGACGAAAACGGCGAAGGCGAGATCCTGGTCTGGCACGACGGGCAGGAAATGTCGCGCCACCACCTCAAGGTCGTGAAGGAAGCCGCCGAGCACAAGATCGCCGTCAATCCGCACGAGCCGATCAAGGACACGGGCCTGCGCCGCACCTACCCCAACTGGGTCAGCCGCGAAGGCGCGCGCGGTGCGGAGTATGATGCCTGGGGCGTGCCCAAGAACGATGCCGGGCACGTACCCGAGATGATCTTCACCCGCCTGCTGGCAGGGCCGATGGACTATACGCCGGGCGTCTTCTCGCTCGAAGGACGCGGGGCCGAAGCGGCAGACATTCCTAGCACGCTTGCCCGCCAACTGGCCTTCTACGTGGCGATCTATTCGCCCATCCAGATGGTTGCCGACCTGCCGGAAAACATTGCGAAGTATCCGCAGGCGCTGGACTTCGTGAAGCGCGTGCCGGCCGACTGGGCGGAAAGCATGCTGGTCGACGGCAAGGTCGGCGAATTCGCGGTTATCGCCCGGCGGGATCGCAACACGCTCAACTGGTACGTCGGTGCCGTGACCGATGACAAGGAACGGCAGGCAAAGGTGCCACTCAGCTTCCTCGACCCGGGCAAGAGCTACCGCGCGACCGTGTGGCGCGACGGGGCAAAGGCCGATGGACTTGGAGCCGATCGCCATGCGATGGAGGTCGAGACCATGACCGTGACCTCCGACAAGACGCTCGACCTTCGCCTTGCCCCTGCGGGCGGCTTTGCGATCGAGTTCGTGCCGCTGGGGTGATGGACGCGGCCAAACCGCCCCGCGTCGTCGTGCTGGGCGGCGGCAGTGCAGGCTGGATCACCGCCTGCCTGCTGCGCCGCGAATGGGGCGGCCGCGGGGGCAGCGTCACTGTCGTCGAAAGCCCCGCCATCGGCATCATTGGCGTGGGCGAAGGCTCTACCCCGCAGCTCAAGGCTTTTTTCGACCATCTCGGCATTGCCGAAGCGGACTGGATGGCTGCCTGCGACGCAACATACAAACTCGGCATCCGTTTCACCGGGTGGAGCGAGCGGGAGGGCTGCGAGAGCTATTTCCATCCTTTCCCCGGCCCTGTCGACCTGCACACCGAGCCCGGCTTCACCCATAATTGCGCACTGCGCCGACGCGGGGTGGATGTCCCCGCCCACCCGGATGACTGGTTTCTTGCTGCGACGCTCGCTGCGGGCCGCAAGGGGCCGCAGCCGGACGCCAACTTTCCGTTCCCGCAAAGCTACGGCTACCATTTCGATGCCCACAAGCTCGGTGCGTTCCTGCGCGACTGGGCCGTGCCGCGCGGCGTCGGACACCGGGCGCTGAAGGTGGAGGACGTCGAACTGGATGCGCACGGCGACGTGGCTGCGCTCCTGTGCGAAGGCGGGGAACGGATCGAGGGCGACCTCTTCGTCGACTGTTCGGGCTTCGCCGCGCTGATCGCCCAGCAGAAACTAGGCGAACGGTTCATCCCTTTCGACGAGAACCTGTTCAACGACCGCGCAGTGGTCTTGCCCACCCCTCATTCCGGTCCCGTGGTCCCTCAGACCGAAAGCGTGGCGATGAAGGCCGGTTGGCGCTGGTCGATCCCGCTGACGACGCGCGTGGGGAACGGTTATGTCTATTCCTCCCGCCACATTTCCGACGAGGAGGCAGAAGCCGAATTGCGCGCGGCGCTCGGCCTCGGACCGGACGAACCGCAGGCGCGCTTCCTGCAGATGAAGGTCGGCCGGCTGGAGAACAGCTGGACGCGCAACTGCCTTGCAGCCGGACTTTCACAAGGTTTCATCGAACCGCTCGAGGCGACTGCGCTGCATATCGTCATCGCCACCGCGCTCGATTTCGCCAGCGCCTATGAAAGCGGCGGCTTTACCGACCGGCACCGTGACGAGTTCAACCAGCGTATCGCTGCCCGCTACGACGGAATCCGCGACTACATCGTCGCCCACTACCGGGTGAACCAGCGCAGCGACACGGATTACTGGCGGGAAAATGCCGCCAATCAGGCGCTGTCCGACAATCTCAAATCGATGATGACGGCATGGTTCACGCACCAGCCCATTACCGAGGCGAACGCTGCCATTTACGGGCAGGAACCGGCCTATGCCGCGATGAGCTGGCATGCGCTGTTTGCAGGCTATGGCACCTTCCCCCCGCGCGAGAAGATGCAGGCCGCACCCCAAGGGCTGGATGTGGCGGATGTGGAGGCGACCCGCGCGATGCTGGCCGCCTGCGCGCGCAATTTTCCCGACTATTCGCCGGTCTGACGACGCTTATCGCGGGTCCGGCGTATCGACCTGACCGACCTGGCCCTGCACGACTTCGCCCGACTGGAAGATCGGTCCCTGCGTCGGCAGTGCCGTGGTGGTTTCGCCCGTCGCGGGGTTCTGCGTGGCGACCACGACCGGTTGCTGCGCGGAAGCGGGGGGTGCCTGCGTCGAAGCCGTGGCGCTACGCGGCGCGGTAGCCGGCATGGAGTTCACCAGCGTCTGGCCCGGTGCGACATTGACCCTCGGGTCGAGCGGGTTGGTGTAGCCCTGCACCGTGGTGGTCACCGACGGCGGGCCGTAACGCGAATCCCAGGCCGCCAGATCGACGCGGTACTGCTCGTATGCGCGGTAGAAATCGTTGAACACCGACTCGATCCGCGGCAGCGCGACCGCCGCAAAGCTGTCGAGCGTGTTCGGCTCTGCCAGCAGCACTTCCTGGCTGACGGAATAGGACACGTCGCAGAAGTTCTTCAACGCCGGCGGCAGAGCAAAATAGTTGTAGACCTGCGTCATGTAGGAATCCTGCACGTCGCGATAAGTCGCGCCGTACTTCTGGCGGAATTCGCTCTGCAGGGCGCGGTTGGTGGCGGATAGCTGGCGCGCATTGCGCTTCAGGAATGCCCCGTAATTGTCGACGATCGAGGTGCGCATCGGCTCGGGGCAATTGAGCGCAGCCACGTTCAGCGCCGAACGCAGGTTCCAGGTCGTCTGCGACGGTGTGAGGTTGGCATTGACGGTCTGGCGAACGCCATTCGCCACCAGCGGGATCGTCATGCCGGTCGTCGCGCCCATCGGCGGGACCGGACGCGGCGGGACCACCACCGGCGGAGGCGGCGGAGGCGGCGGAGGCGGCGGGGGCGGCGGCGGCGGAGTGGCACAGGCGGCAAGAGCTAGCAGACCGCCGGCGACGGCGGTGAAGCGGATTGTGATGTTCGAACGGCGGCTCACGGCGCGCTGACCCTCCTCAAGCATGTGCGACCCCAACATGCGCCTGCCTGCATTGACCGGCGATGAAGCGTGGCCGAAACCTAGCCGCAAGCAGGGCCAAAGAAAATGCCCGGGGCGCAAGTTACGCCCCGGGCACGATGAAGAGAGTCGCTGCTGCGACGGGCGGAGCGAATTACTCGCGGTTGCCCAGGAACTGCAGCAGGAACATGAACAGGTTGATGAAGTCGAGATAGAGGCTGAGAGCGCCCATCACGACGGCCTTGCCCGCATATTCGGTACCGCGGACATAGCTGTATTCATTCTTCAGGCGCTGGGTGTCGTAGGCGGTGAAACCGGCGAAGATCAGCACGCCGAGAATGTTGATCACCAGGCCCATGGCGCCCGACTGGAAGAAGAACGCGTTCAGCAGCATTGCCACGATGATGCCGATCAGGCCCATCAGCAGGAAGCTGCCCCAACCGGACAGGTTCTTCTGCGTGGTGTAGCCGAACAGGCTGAGGCCCGCGAAGGCAGCAGCCGAGGCGAAGAAGGCCGAAGCGATCGATTCACCGGTGTAAGTGGCGAAAATCGTCGACATCGACATGCCGAACAGCACCGCGAAGGACCAGAACATGGCCTGCAGCGTGGTCTTGCTGAACCGCGCCACCCCGCCGAAGCTGAGGACGAGGATGAAGGCCAGTGGCGCAAGCGAGATGATCCAGCCCAGCATGGTCGGCTGGATGGCGTTGCCTGCCGCGGTCGGCACGACCCGGTAGGCCGCTTCGAACAGCGCGGTGTTGACGAACAGCAGCGCGACGATGCCGGTCAGCAGCACGCCCGATGCCATCATGTTGTAGATCGACAGCATGTGCTGGCGCAGGCCAGCATCGAAAGTGGTCTGGCGGGATACGGCGTCGCCCGCGCGCGGTACGGACGTTGCGCCCGTCCTACGGTCGGTGTCGTTCCAGTCGGACATTGTCAAAACTCCTCTGCGCGCCTCACACAATAGTGCGGCGCTCCGGACACGAATATCGGTGTTTCTCCGGTCGATTTCAAGCGAAACCGGAATGCCCTTGGCTAACGCAAATCAACCATTTGGGCCCTGCGGTCAGGCTTCTCCGGCCGCATCCACCATGGCCGCCTTCAGCGCCTCGCGCGGGGTCTTGTCGCCCCACAGCACGAATTGGAACGCCGGGTAGAAGCGGTCGCATTCCTCGACCGCGATTTCGACCAGCGACTGCGCCTGCGACAGGCTAAGCAGCCCTTCGTCGCCGAGGATGGTGCCGTTGCGATAGAGCAGCACGCCGCCGTTCGACCAGATGTCGAAATGGCCGAGCCACATCTGCTCGTTGACCAGCGTCACCAGCTCCTGCGCAACCGCCCGCTTTTCATCCGGGATGCGGATTTCCGGCAGGCACAGCAGTTGCAGGACCAGGTCCTCAGGGCGCCATATCCCGCGCAGCTGGTAACTGGTCCAGCTGCCCGGCACCTCGCCGCTCATTTCCTCGCCCGACGACCCGCAGGCCCAGCCGCGGGCCTCGAACAGGGCCATCAGCATGTCGAGTGGAGCGGCGTCCTCTTCGGCCTCGAACCGGCTTTCCGAGGTTCTCATTCTGGCGATCCCGTGGCTCTCATGGGAGGCCTTTTGCAGAACGGCGTGGCGGCTTGGCAATCGGCCTGCGCGAGGGTGCTGGGGAGAACGCAAGCGGCTTGTGCAAACCCTGTGCACAAGCTGCCGGATACGGATAGGCGAGGTCCGCTCAATCGAGCGGTGCAATCTCCTGGCCCTCGTCGCTGGAGAACGGGAAACTGTCGATTTCCAGCTCTTTCAGGCGGGTCACCATGGCACGCGCGGCATCGCGCGATTCGTAAGGCCCGGCCAGCAGGCGGTTCGCTTCACCCCACGGCGTGGTGAACGGGCCCTTCTTGCCGAGCGCGCCATCCGCCTTGCGCGAAATCCGGCGCCAATCGAAGCCCAGCGCCTTCAGATCCTTGCCGGTCGCGACCTGTACCCAATGGCGGGCAGGATGCTTCGGCGGGGGCGGCGGAGGCGGTGCTTCCACTTCGCGCGGGGCCTTGATGCGGGTGATATCCACCGCACCGGCGCGCGGCGTGGCACTGGTTTGCACAAGGTCGAAATCGGCGAAAGCATCCGCGACGCTCGGCTCCGGCTCGGCCGGTGCAGGCGCGGGAGGCGGCGGTGCTGGCGGAGGCGCCGGAGGAGGCGCGGCCTGCGACACGGGTGTCATGGCCGGAAGCTCTCCGCGCGCAACGACTACCGGCTCGCTGACGGTCGACGCAATCTGCGGTGTGGGTGCAGGCGCGGGCGTCGGCGCGGGAGCAGGCGCCGGAGGAGGTGGCGGCGGCGGCGCAGGTCGCTGCACCACGGGTTCGACGCGCGGACGGCTCGTGACCGAGCGCTCGAAGGCCGGGATCGTGCTCGCCACCTGCGGTGCGGCGCGGCGCGGTTCGGGCGATGGGGCAGGCGTCGGCGCCGGTGTCGGCCTTGGGGCCTGTGCCTGCTGCTGCGCGCGGGTGCGCTCGAGCTGCGAACCCATCGGCGGGCCTTGCGGGGCGAGGCCTGCATCCGCGCCGCGCACTGCAGAGCTGTCGAAACCGGCGATCGCCGGATCGTCGCGCCCGATCGCTGCCGTGCGCGGGAATACGCCAAGCGTCCCGGCCGCGGCCTGCTGCGCGGGCGTCAACTGCGGCATGTAGCGCAGGTAAGGTTCCACGCGCGAAGCCATGGGCGTGGGCATCATGTCGCGCGCGATCTTCACCGCAGCCTCGACCTCGCCCAGCACGGCAAGGCCGAACGCGCGGGTGCGGAACGCGGCATTGTCGCCCTGCTGCAGCAACGGCAGCAGCGTCGCCTCGAACCCGGCCTTGTCGCCGGAAATTGCCTGGCTGAGCGCAAGATTGCGCCGGATATCGGAATTCTCGCCCTGCGACAGCGCCAGCCGGTACAGCGCCTGCGCACTCGCCGCATCGCCGACGAGGTCGAAGGCAAGCCCGCGGTCGGCGGCCATCAGCGCCGGTGCCACCCCTGCCCGCTCTGCCTCGGCGAAAAGCTGCAACGCCTCAACCGGACGGCGGGAATAGGTATAGGCGCGCGCAAGGCCCAGCGTGATGCGCGAGTTGGCCGGCGCGATGTCCTGGGCACGGCCGAAGAAACCGATGGCTGCGGGAATGTCGCCAAGCTTGAGCGCCGCTTCACCAGCGTCGAGCAGGGCTGCGACGTCGCCCGAATTGCGCGCCAGCCGCTGCAATGCCGAATTGAGGTCGTCAGAACCTTCCGGCGGGAGCGGCTGGACCACTTCCTGCGCTGCAAGCGGGGTCGCGGCGATGGCGAGCGCGACCAGGGCCGCGCCGCGCCATCTGCTGTTTTTCATCGGTCGATACATGGCCTGCCCTTGCCGCGCCCGGGGCGCAGCGGGGTTCGAAAACCTTACTGGTTGTTCTGGCGTCCAAGGAAGCGCGGGATGTTGAGCGAGCCGCTGCTGCCCTCGTCCTCGTCGCCATCGTCATCGTCGTCGCTTTCGGACTGGGACGAGCCGCGCGACAGGTTCGCCATGCGTTCGAACAGCGTGCTGCCCTGCGAAGCCGGCGCATTGCCGCCGGCGTCACCGCCACCTGCGCCGCCGCCAAGGATCGCCTGCTTGCGGCCGGGCTTGCTGGCGAGCGGGCTCTGCCCATCGGCATACTGGTCCGCGCCGAGCTGCAGTTCGTCCTGGCCGGCATCGCCGTCGAGCGGGTCGGACAGGTCGAGCGGCGAACCGGCAGCGCCGTCGCCATCGTCGGTCCAGCCGTCACCGAAGCCGGTGTCGTCGGCAGGCGAAGGCAGGTCGTCCTCGTCATAGTTGTCGAAGCGCTCGGTCTCTTCGTTGCGCAGGCCGGCGAGCGGATCGACGATGCCGTCGACATCGTCGTCTTCCTCGTCCTCGTCACCGAAATCGTCGGCGCTGGCGGACGACAGCCCGAGCGAGGAGATGCCCTCGTCTTCGGCCATGGTGTCGAGCACGTCTTCTTCCGGCTCGGCCGAGAGGCCTTCGCTCAGTTCGAAAGGTTCGTCGTCGGTCACGCTCTCGCTCGGCAGGTCGAGCACCGGGCGCTGCGGCGCACGCGATTCCGACATGGAGAAACTGCGCGTCGGCGCTGCAGCAGCCGAACCGCTCTGTTCTATGCCGGTGGCAACGACCGAGACGCGGATCTTGCCCTGTAGGTCGGGGTTGAATGCGCTACCCCAGATAATGTTGGCGTCTTCGTCGACCAGCTCGCGGATGTGGTTCGCGGCCTCGTCGACTTCGAGCAGCTTCATGTCCTCGCCGCCGATGATCGAGATGATCACGCCCTTGGCGCCGGCCATGGACACGCCGTCGAGCAGCGGGTTGGCAATCGCCAGTTCGGCGGCCTCGAGCGCGCGGTTCTCGCCCTCGCCCTCGCCGGTGCCCATCATGGCCTTGCCCATTTCGCTCATCACCGAACGCACGTCGGCGAAGTCGAGGTTGATGAGGCCCGGCATGACCATGAGATCGGTGATCGAACGCACGCCCTGCTGCAGCACCTCGTCGGCGAGCATGAAGGCTTCCTTGAAGGTGGTTTCCGCCTTCGCGACCAGGAACAGGTTCTGGTTCGGAATGACGATCAGCGTGTCGACGTGCTTCTGCAGTTCCTCGATACCGGCTTCCGCAGCGCGCATGCGGCGGGTGCCTTCGAACAGGAACGGCTTGGTCACGACGCCGACGGTCAGCACGCCCTTGCGGCGTGCGGCTTCTGCGATGACGGGCGCTGCACCGGTGCCGGTGCCGCCGCCCATGCCGGCCGCGATGAAGACCATGTTGCAGCCGTCGAGCGCGTCTTCGATGTCCTCGACCGTTTCTTCGGCCGCAGCCTTGCCCACTTCGGGACGGGCGCCTGCGCCGAGGCCGCCGGTGATGTCGGGACCGAGCTGGATGCGCTTTTCGGCCGACGAGCTGGACAGTGCCTGCGCATCGGTATTGGCCACGATGAATTCCACGCCCTCGATCTCGGCCGCCATCATGTTCGCGATCGCATTGCCGCCGGCGCCACCGACGCCGATCACCATGATCTTGGGACGCAAATCGTCGCTGGAAGCGGGGCCGATATTGATGCTCATTGAGCTTTCCTCGAAGTAAAAAGTCGACTGAAAACGGTTATGTCACACCTTTGGCAGAAAGCGAATCGCCGCGCCAAAGGTAAATAGCCTTATCCACAAGGCCTAAAGCGCGTGTTACCTCGGTGTTCAACCATCAGAAGTACTCCTTCACCGCCTGGACCACGCGGTTGAGCAAGCCGAGACCGGAATAGCGCCGCGAGGGCTGGTAGCTGGGGCCGATGGACCGGATGTCGACCGGGTCTTCCGAGGCATAAAGGCACAGGCCCGCCAGCGTCGCGAAGCCGGGTGTCGCATGGGCTTCGGGCAGGCCGCGCAGGGCCGGCGGCTTGCCGGTCCGCACTGGCAGGCCGAGCGCACCCTGCATGAATTCGGCAATGCCGTGCAGTTCCGCCCCGCCGCCCGTCAGGACGACCTGTCCGCCGCTGCTGCCAGAAAAGCCCATGGCTTTCAGGCCCTTGGCGATTTCGGAGGTCATCGCGCCCAGCCGGTCGGTGACGACCGACACGAGTTCGGCGCGCGGGATGCGGTTGTGTTCGTCCGCGCCGCGCGCAGGCTGGCCGCTGGGTTCCTCGTCCGGCGCGTTCACCGGGATCATCTCGCGGTGGTCGCTCGGCGTCGCGATGGCCGATCCCGAAACGCATTTGAGGCGCTCTGCCTGGCTGCGCCGGATACCCAGAGAAGAGGCGATGGCATCGGTGATGTCGTTGGAGCCGACCGGGATCGAGCGCAGGCCCAGCAGCATCCCGCCGGCATGGACCGAGACATTGGTAACCTGCGCGCCGATTTCGACCAGCGCCACGCCGAGCTCGCGCTCTTCGGCGGACAGGCAGGCATAGGCCGCGGCAAGCGGGCTGGCGACCACGCCTTCGACATCGAGATGCGCGCTCTGCACCGCTTCGATGAGGTTCCTGACCGGCGCGCCCTCGGCCAGCGTAACATGGATATCCACGCCCAGCGATTCCGCATGAAGGCCGGTGGGATTGGCAATGCCGTGCGCCCCGTCGAGCGTGTAGTGGGCTGGCTGCGCGTGCAGAACCATGCGCCCGTCGGGCTGGATATGGTCGCGCGCGGCATAGAGCAGGTGTTCGAGGTCGTCCTCGTCGATGCGGCGCCCGCCGATGGCGATTTCGACGCTGGCGATCTTGCTCGACAGGCCAGCGCCCGCACAGCCGATCCAAACACTCGACACCGAGGTGTTGGCGTTCGCTTCCGCTTTTTCGACGGCGTTGCGGATGGCGTGCGTCGCAAGGCGCATGTCGGTGACATAGCCGCGCTTGATGCCCTCGCTCTTGCGGTGGGACGAGCCGAGCACAACCATTTCGCCGTCTTCGGCCTGGCCCATGATCATGGCCGAGACGCGGAAGGAACCGATGTTCACTGCACCGAACACGCGGGTGACGCGCGGCAGAGGAAGCTGCGTGGCCATTACTGCGCGCTCATCCCGCGCGGACATGGGCCGTCCTTGCACCGCAGGTAGGCGCGGTCGGGGACGCGCATGTCGATGGCGACCGCCTGCCCCCCGATAAGCCGGTTGCGCCCGTCCATCTCGGCGAACTTGACCAGCGCCGCCGGCCCCATCTCGCCTTCGGGAAGCGCCAGCATCTGGCCGGTGCGGAAGGTGAGGTTCCAGCGGCGATTGCCGACCCATTCGGCGGCAACGATCTGCGGCTTCAGCGCCGGCGCTGCATCGAGCAGGCGGCCGAGGTCGGCGACCTGCTTCTGCGCGCCCGGACCGGAAATCAGCAGCTTGCCCTTGGCAGCATCGGCCGACACGGGTTCGAGCTCGTGCCCCTCGTCATCGACCAGCATCAGCCGGTCGGGCTTCGCCAGCACGGCATGCGGCTCGCGCTCGACGATATCGATGCGCAGCGTATCGGGCAGTTGGCGCGAGACGCGTGCATCCTTGACCCACGGCAATTCGAGCAAGCGCTCGCGGATTTCCTCCAGCTCGACCAGCGGCATCGGCCGGTCGGTTTCGCCCAGCACCTTCTGGTAGACGAGCTGTTCGCTCATCCGGTCGACGCCGGTGACGCGCACTGTGCGTACCTCGTAACCTGCACGGCTGGCGGACTTCGCCAGCTCGGCACGCGCGAGTTCGGGAACGCCGGCAAAGCTTGCCACCGTCCATGCGATGCCCAGCCCTGCTGCGACGATCAGGAAGAGGAAGAACTTGTTCCACTGCTCTTCGGTGAAAGGCAGCGCCGCCATCACCTTGTCGAGCATCCCGCTGGTATGCCGCTTGGCCGCCCGCGCCTTCTGGTTGCGGCTGCGCGCCGCAGCCGAGCGCCTGACGCCGGTGGGCTTGCGGGTGACCTTAGCCATCGCGCCGCCCCTTCTCGCGCAGGGCTGCGGCGATGATGGTTTCAACCAGTTCGCCATAGTCCATGCCGATGTGGCGCGCCTGTTCAGGCACGAGGCTGAGCGGAGTCATGCCAGGCTGGGTATTGGTCTCGAGCACGAAGAGCCCGTCCTCGCCCTGTTCCTCGTCCCAGCGGAAGTCCGTGCGGCTGGTGCCCTTGCAGCCCAGCACCCTGTGCGCCTTGAGCGCGATTTCGAGGCACAGGTCGCGGATATTGTCGGGAATGTCGGCCGGGCAGACGTGGTCGGTCATGCCGTCGGTATATTTCGCATCGAAATCGTAGAAGCCGCTCTTGGGCTTGAGTTCGGTGACCGCAAGCGCGCGCGGACCATCCTCGAAATCGACCACGGCCGACGTCATCTCGCGCCCCTTGATGTATGGTTCGGCGAGCAGTTCCCTGAATTCCTGCCACGGCCCCTTGGCATCGCGCGCAATCGGATTGCCGTAATTGCCCTCGTCGGTGACGATCGCGACGCCGACCGAGCTGCCTTCGTTGACAGGCTTGAGCACGTAGGGGCGCGGCAGCGGATCGCGCTCGAACAGCTCTGCGCTTTTCACGATGCGGCCGCCGGGCATGGGAATGCCATGCGGCACCAGCGCCTGCTTGGTCAGCTGCTTGTCGATCGCGATGACCGAGGTGACGAGGCCCGAATGCGTATAGGTCACGCCCATCAGGTCGAGCATGCCCTGCACCGTGCCATCTTCGCCCGGAACGCCGTGAAGCGCGTTGAACACGACATCGGGAGCGGCCTCGGCAATGCGGGCGGCGACCTGGCGGTCCATGTCGATGCGCGTGACCTTGTGGCCACGCGCTTCCAACGCCTTGGCGACGCCTTCGCCCGACATCAGCGAAACGGGCCGTTCGTTGGCCCAGCCGCCCATCAGGACGGCGACGTGGATCTTGGCGTCAAGAATGCTCATCGTATCAGGGCCTTCCAACCCGCTGAATTTCCCATTCGAGCATGACGCCCGAGTTTTCGTAGACGCGCCGGCGCACTTCCTCGCCCAGACCTTCGATATCGGCGCTGGTGGCCGTGCCGGTGTTGATGAGGAAGTTCGTGTGCTTCTCGCTCACCTGCGCGCCGCCCATGGTGAGGCCGCGGCAACCGGCCTTGTCGACCAGTTCCCATGCCTTCATCCCGGGCGGGTTCTTGAAAGTGGATCCGCCGGTCTTGGTGCGCAGCGGCTGGCTGGCCTCGCGCGCATCGGCGATGCGGTCCATTTCCGCGCCGATGGCTTCCGGATCGCCCGGCGTGCCCTCGAACCGCGCCGACACCACGACCGCCCCGTCGGGCAGGGCGGAATGGCGATAGGTATATTGCAGGTCCGCCGCCGGCAGCGTCACCAGCGCGCCGTCGGGCAGGATTACCTGGCAGTCGATCAGGCAGTCCGACACCTCGCGCCCGTAGGCACCGCCGTTCATGCGCACGAAGCCGCCCACGGTGCCGGGAATTCCGCGCATGAATTCGAGGCCCGCAACGCCCGCATCGCGCGCCGCGCTGGCGACAAGGATGCCGTGCGCGCCGCCGCCGCAAGTCACGACCTGCCCGTCGACCGAAACCTTGGCGAAGGGCTTGCCCAGCTTGATCACCACGCCCGGCACACCGCCATCGCGCACGATCATGTTGGATCCGAGGCCGAGCGCCATCACCGGAAGCTCGCCTTCCAGCCGTTCGAGGAACAGGCGCAAGTCGTCGAGGTCTTCGGGTTCGAACATCCAGTCGGCATTGCCGCCGGTCTTGAACCACACCAGCTTTGCGAGCGGAGCGTCCGGCGTCAGCTTGCCGCGCAGCCCTTCCGTCGACACGGGCGTAGCGACACCGCCCTCGACCTCGCAGTCGGGCGCCATGCCGTTGTCCCAGTTGAAGACGTCGTCGGGCTGCTCCATCACGCGCCGCGCTCCTTGGCGATCGCGTCCGCAAGTCCGGCGGCCCATTTCGTGATGTCGCCGGCGCCGAGGCAGACGACGAGATCGCCCTGCTGCACCTCTCCGGCAAGTTGCCGGGCGAGATCATCACGGTCGGTCACGGTGGCGACCGAACGGTGGCCCCGCGACTTGATACCGGCGGCAAGCGCTTCGGCATCGACGCCGGGGATCGGGTCTTCGCCCGCGGCATAGACTGGGGTGATGTAGACGAGGTCGGCCTCGTTGAAGGCGCTCTGGAAGTCGTCCATCAGGTCGCGCAGGCGGGTGTAGCGATGCGGCTGCATCACCGCGATCACGCGGTTGCCCGTCGCCTCGCGCGCAGCGCCCAGCACGGCTCGGATTTCGACCGGGTGATGACCGTAATCGTCGATGACGGTCGCCTTGCCGTCGCGCGTGGCGACTTCGCCAACCTTGGTGAAACGCCGGCGCACGCCGCCGAAGCTGGAAAAGCCGTTGCAAATCACATCGTCGGGGCAGCCCATCTCGATGGCCACCGCAATCGCGGCGAGCGCGTTCTGAACGTTGTGGCGGCCCGGCATCGGCAGGGCCACGTTCTCGATCCGGCGGTCTTCCTCGCCGCGCTGGCGGACGATGACGTCGAAGCGGTTGCCGCCTTCGTGCGGCTGCACGTTGACGCCGCAGATGTCGGCCTGCAGGCTGAAGCCGTAGGTGATCACGCGGCGGTCGCGGACCTTGGCAGTCACGGCCTGCACTTCCGGATGGTCGATGCACATCACCGCAGCGCCGTAGAAGGGCACGTTGTGGATGAACTCCACGAAAGCGTCCTTCACCCCGTCGAAATCGCCGTAATGGTCGAGATGCTCGGGATCGATATTGGTGACGACGGCGATCGTCCCGTCGAGCCGCAGGAAACTGCCGTCGCTCTCGTCCGCCTCGACCACCATCCAGTCGCTGTCGCCGAGGCGTGCGTTGGAGCCGTACTGTTCGATGATGCCGCCATTGATGACGGTGGGATCGATATTGCCCGCATCGAGCAGGGCCGCGATCATGCTGGTCGTGGTCGTCTTGCCGTGCGTGCCCGCGACCGCGATTGTCGACTTGAGGCGCATGAGTTCGGCGAGCATTTCGGCGCGGCGCACCACGGGGATGCGGTTTTCCAGCGCATGGGCGACTTCGGGATTGGTCCGGCGCACGGCGGTCGAGGTGACTACCACGGCCGCGCCCTCGACGTTTTCGGGCTGGTGCCCGATCTTTACCGCAATGCCCTGTTCGCGCAGCCGTTCGACCACCGGGCTTTCGTTGATGTCGGAGCCTTGCACCGTGTAGCCGAGGTTGTTCATCACTTCCGCGATGCCCGACATGCCGATGCCGCCGATGCCGACGAAATGGATGGTGCCGATGTCGGTTGGTACGCCCTTCATTCGGCCATCTCCCGGTTCGCGCCCTGCCCCGCGGGGATACCCTGCGACGCCCCGCGGGCATTGTTTCCGCCGACGCGGATGACGTCCATCATGTCCGCCCCGCCGAAGCTTTCGACGAGATCGGCGAGGTCTTCCACCGCCTTGGGCCTGCCACAGTTCCACGCCGCATGGGCGGCATTGGCGAGGCCCTTGGGATCGTCAGCCAGCACGCGGATCTGCTTGGCGAGTTCCTTCGCCTCGAACCGCTCCTGCCGGATCATGCGCGCGCCGCCGGCCTTCACCATCTCGCGCGTGTTGGCGGCCTGGTGGTCGTCGGTCGCGATGGGCAGCGGGACGAGGATCGCGGGCCGGCCCACGGCGGTCAGTTCGGCAATGGTCGAGGCCCCCGCGCGGCCGATGAAGAGGTGCGCATCGGCAAGGCGGCTCGCCATATCCTCGAAATAGGTGGCGAGTTCGGCGGGAATGCCATGGCTGCGATAGCGTTCGCGCACGTTGTCGAGGTCTTCGGCGCGGCACTGCTGGGTGACCTGCAGCCGGTCACGGATGGCAGGGGGCAGCATCGCCAGCCCGTCGGGCACGATTTCGGACAGCACGCGTGCGCCTTGGCTGCCGCCGGTGACCAGGACCCGCAGCAGGCCATCTTCGCCGAATGCGGGAAACGGTTCGTCACGCAGTGACAGGACGCCTGCGCGCACCGGATTGCCGACGAGGTGGACCTTGCCCTCGTGCTTGGGCTTGAGACGCTGCACGTCGGGATAGGCCGTGGCGATGGCGTCCACCCGGCCCGACAGCAGGCGGTTCACGCGGCCCAGCACGGCATTCTGTTCGTGCACCACGGTGGGGATGCCCGCCGAAGTCGAGGCGAGGATGGCGGGAAGCGAGGGATAGCCGCCGAAACCGACCACCGCGCTCGGCTGGAAGCTGTCGTAGAGGCGCAGCGCCATGCTGCGACCCTGCGCAACGGCGCGCGCGCCCTTCAGCCAGTGCAGCGGGTTCTTGCCGAACCGGCCCGCGGGCAGGACATGGGCGGGCATGAAATCGGGCTTGCCGGGAATTTCCGCCCCGCGCTCGTCGGTGATCAGCGCGACGTGATGACCGCGCCGGTCGAGTTCGGCAGCAAGGGCGAAAGCGGGCAGCAGGTGGCCGCCGGTCCCGCCGGCAGCAAGCACGTAATGTCGGTTGGAAGCACTCATTGGTAGATATCGCGCGTCACACGCACCTGTTTGGTATCCATCGGTTCCGCCTGCCCTAAACCGAGCAGGTCGCCAAGCCCCCGGGTCGACCTTTTCAGGAACGGATTACGCCGCGTAATCGCGATCAGCAGGCCGATGCCGAAACACACGGCGATGGTGGACGAACCGCCATAGCTGATGAGCGGCAGCGTCATGCCCTTCGACGGGAAGAGCTGCAGGTTGACGAGGATGTTGATGAAGGCCTGCCCGCCCAGCAGCGCGGCAAGGCCGGTGCCCGCCAGCAGCGCGAACAAATCGTCCTCGTCGATCAGGCGCATCAGCACGCGAATGACCATGCCGAGATAGAGCAGGACGATCACCGCGCAGGCGATCAGGCCGAATTCCTCGCCGATGACCGAGAAGATGTAGTCGGTATGCGCTTCAGGCAGGCTCATCTTGCGAATGCCGAGGCCGTATCCGGCGCCGGTCCACCCGCCTGCCAGCAGCGTGCGGCTGGCAAGATCGACCTGGTCGTACGCCGTACCTCCGCCGAAGAAGGCATCGATGCGGTGGCGCGCGTTGTCGTAGAGGAAATAGGTCGCGGTGATGCCGACGATGCCGCCGCCGATGACGCCGCCGAGGCGCTTTACCGGAATGCCCGCGACCAGGATCATCACCAGCCACATCCCGGCAAACAGGATCGCCTCGCCGAAATTCGGCTGCAGCATCAGCAGGCAGAAGATGAGACCCGTGAGCGCCGTGGATATGCCGAGCACCGGCAGGTTCGGATCGCGCATCCGCCAGGCAAGTATCCACGCCATCCCCACGGCGAAGGCGGGCTTCAGGAATTCGGACGGCTGGAACTGCATGCCGAGCCATATCCAGCGCCGCGCACCGTTGATCTCCACCCCGATAAAGGGGACGACGAACAGCAGCGCCAGCATGGCGGCGCCCAGCAACAGGGCAAGGCGCCGCGCGTTCTCGCGGCTGAGCATGGATACGCCCAGCAGCACCGCCAGCGCGATCGCCTGCCAAGCGAGGTGGCGGTAGAAGAAGTAGAGCGGATCGAGCGAGGTCGCCGAGGTCGACAGGCGGTCCGCACTCGCAGGACTTGCCGCAGCAACCGCAATCGTGCCGAGCGTCATCATCAGCAGCACGAGGCCGAGCAGCGCGCGGTCGATCTCGCGCCACCAGATCTTCAGTTCGCTCCAGCGGGAGAGCTTGCCCGCGGGCATATGCGCAGGCTTGCGTTTCGCGCCGGGGACGAAGGGCTGCATGGTGCTCATTTCAGGCCCTCCACCAATTCGCGGAAATGGTCGCCGCGCGCTTCGAAGTCACGGTACTGGTCGAAGCTGGCGCAGGCCGGCGAGAGCAGGACGGTGTCGCCCGCCTCTACCTTCGCGGCGGCAGCGCTCACCGCGCGGTCGAGCGTTTCGCACTGCTCCACCGGAACGCGGCCTTCGAGGAGTGCTGCAAAGTCGGGACCCGCCTTGCCGATGGTGTAGGCGGCTTTCACGTGGCCCAGTTCGGCCTCGCACTCGCCCAGCCCGGGTTCCTTGGCGAGCCCTCCGAGGATCCAGTGGATGTTGTCGAACGCTGCGAGAGCGGGTGCGGAGGCAGCAGTGTTGGTGCCCTTGCTGTCGTTGACATAGGCGACGCCGGAGATTTCAGCGACGCGCTCCATGCGATGGGCAAGGCCGCGGAAATTGGCGAGCGCAGCATTCACTGTCGGTCGGTCGACACCGAGGTCGAAAGCGACAGCCCAGGCCGCATAGGCGTTCTGCGCATTGTGCGGACCCTGCAGCGAGAGGGCGCCATCGAGGTCGAGAAACGCGCTGTCTTTCGCCCCTGTCGCAAGCGTGGTCACTTCTCCGGGCCCGTCGATCTGCCTGATCGCTTCGGCAATTTCCGGATCGCAGCTGGCATCGACGCCGGTATGCCCTTCCGACTGCATGGCGAACAGGCGCAGCTTCGATGCGCGATAGGCCTCGAACCCGTCGTACCGGTCGAGATGGTCAGGCGTCACGTTGAGCAGCACAGCCACATCGCAATCGAGGGAATAGGTCAGGTCGATCTGGTAACTCGAGAGCTCCAGCACATAGACACCGCCCTTGGGCAGCGGCTCCTGCTCCAGGATCGGGAGGCCGATATTGCCGCCCATGGTGGTCGGCACGCCTGCGGTTTGAAGGATGTGGTGGACCAGCGCGGTGGTGGTCGACTTGCCGTTGGTGCCGGTGATGCCGACGACCCTGTGCGGCGGCAGATCCGCCCGCGCTTGCGCGAAAAGCTCGATATCGCCGATGATCGGAATGTCCTGCTCGCGCGCAGCAGCGGCAAGCGGGTGCGTGTTGAGCGGGACGCCGGGCGACAGCACCAGCGCGTCGAATTCGAACATTGTCCAATCGGTGAAGTCGTCGATGAACAGCCGGTCGTCCATCAAGTCGCTATGCTCGTCGCGCACCGCTTTGCAGGCCTCGGGATTGTCGTCCCAGGCAAGCACTTCAGCCCCACTCGCAAGCAGCGCCCGCACCGTCGCCCGCCCGGACCGCGCGAGGCCGAGCACCGCGTATCTCTTGTCCTTCCAGGCAAGCGAGGTGATCATCGTAGCTTGAGCGTCGCGAGCCCCAGGAGTGCGAGCACGATGGCGACGATCCAGAACCGGATCACGACCTTGCTCTCGGACCAACCGAGCTGCTCGAAATGGTGGTGGATTGGGGCCATGCGGAAGACCCGCTTGCCCGTGCGTTTGAACCAGAAGACCTGGATGATGACGCTCAATGCCTCGAACACGAACAGCCCGCCGACGATGGCGAGGACAACCTCGTGATGCGTTGCCACGGCAATCGCGCCCAGCGCGCCGCCAAGGGCAAGGCTGCCCGTGTCACCCATGAAGACCGCAGCCGGCGGCGCGTTGAACCACAGGAAGGCGAGCCCCGCGCCCATGATCGCGGCGCAGAACACGGCCATTTCGCCAGCGCCCGGCACGTGCGGGATGCCGAGATAGGCGGAATAGTCCACGCGGCCGACGAGATAGGCGATGATGGCGAAGGTGCCTGCCGCGATGATCACCGGCATGGTTGCCAGCCCGTCCAGCCCGTCGGTCAGGTTCACCGCATTGCCCGCGCCCACGATAACGAAGGCGGCGAAGACGAAATAGAACCAGCCCAGCTCGATGCCGAAATCATTGACGAACGGCACGTAAAGGAAGGTGTTGATCTGGCTGACGATGATCCAGCTGGCTGCGCCTGCCACGATGAATTCGAACAACAGGCGGGTGCGGCCCGACACGCCCTTGTGGCTGGCCTTGGACACCTTGTCGTAATCGTCGAGGAAACCGATCAGGCCGAAACCGCCGGTCACGGCAAGGCAGGCCCAGATGAAGGGGTTCGACAGGTCCATCCACAGCAGCATGGAAATGAACAAGCTGACGAGGATCATCAGGCCGCCCATGGTCGGCGTGCCGCGCTTGGCGAGGTGGGTCTGCGGCCCGTCTTCGCGGATCGGCTGGCCCTTGCCCTGGCGCACGCGCAGCATGTCGATGAAGCGCGGACCGATGACGAGGCCGATCAGCAGCGCGGTCAGCAGCGTCGCGCCCGCGCGCGCCGTCTGGTAGCGGACCAGGTTGAACAGGCCTTCGAAATTCAGGTACTCGGCAAGGAGGTAAAGCATCGGGCCGCGCGGGCCTCCTATTCAGGGCGAGTGAAACGGTCCACGAGCCGGCCGAGACCGACCGAATTGGAGCCTTTCACCAGCACTGCGTCGCCCGACACGATGCCGAAATCCTCGAGCAGCTCCATCGCCTCGTCGGCGGTCTGGCAATGCTCCCACTCGAGCGGCTTGCCAAGCGAGTTCAGTACCGGTTTCCCCAGTTCGCGGGCCAGCGCGCGCATCTCGTCGCCCACCAGCACCGCATAGTCGATGTCGGCGGCAATCACGTGCTGCGCGAGGTCGGCGTGGAATTGCGGGCCGAAGTCGCCAAGCTCCTTCATCGCGCCCAGTACCGCGATGCGGCGAGTGGACGGCGTTGCGCCCAGCTGCGCAAGCGTGGCGCGCATGCTGGCGGGGTTGGCGTTGTAGCTTTCGTCGATCAGCAGCGCCTTGCCCCCCGGCGCGTCGATCCCGTGGCGCGCACCGCGGCCCTTGAGGCCGCCCATCTCGGCAAGCGCGAGGCCGGCTGCGGCCATGTCGCCGCCCGCTGCCCGCACGGCAGCCATCACGGCGAGCGAGTTGATGATCCAGTGTTCGCCCGGCTCGGCCACGGTGTAGCACAGGCGGCCGGTATCGAATTCGCAAGTGACGAGGCTACCGCCATTGGCGCTGGGAATGGCATCGAGCAGGCGCATGTCTGCATGGCGCGCCTTGCCGAAGCTGACGATCTTCGCGCCGTGACGCTCTGCAGCGGCGCGCAGCTGCTCGTAGTGGGGCGTGTCGGCGGGGATGACCGCGGTGCCGCCAGCCTCCAGCCCGGCAAAGATTTCCGCCTTGGCGTCGGCGATGGCCTCCATCGAACCCAAATTCTCGATATGGGCGGGCGCAATCGTGGTGATGACCGCGACATGCGGGCGGACCTGCGTGGTCAGGCCCTCGATCTCGCCGGCATGGTTCATGCCCATCTCGAACACGCCGAAACGGCTGCGGGCACCCATGCGCGCAAGGCTGAGCGGCACGCCGACATGGTTGTTGTAGCTGCGGGTCGAACGGTGCGCGGCCCCGCGGCTGGCGCGTTCGAGCGCGGCGAAGATGGCTTCCTTGACGCCCGTCTTCCCGACCGATCCGGTGACACCGATGATACGCGCCTGCGTGCGTTCGCGGGCTGCGCGGGCCAGCGCTTTCAACGCCTCGGTCGTGTCTTCGACCAGGATGTGCGGATATTCGACCGGGCGGTCCACCAGCGCGGCGACCGCGCCGTTGGCGAAGGCCTTGTCGAGGAAGCGGTGGCCGTCCATCGCCTCGCCCTTCAGCGCGACGAAGAGATCGCCGTGCACCACGTCGCGGCTGTCCATTTCGACACCCGCGACCTGGAAATCGCAGCTGGCCGTACCGCCCGTCGCCTCGGCGATGGCGCGGGCATCCCACAGCGTCAGCGGCAAGCGGTCGCGCGGGTCGGCATGCCAGTCGATGAAAGCCGGATGGCGCAATATGGCAGCGCTCATGCGTCACCTCTGGCGAGTGCGGCAGCGCATTCGCGCGCGACTTCCACATCGTCGAAGGGCAGCACCTTCATGTTCTCTCCCGATCCGATGATCTGACCCAGTTCGTGTCCCTTGCCCGCGACGAGCACGATGTCGTCGGGACCGGCCTCGCCGATGGCGGCGCAGATGGCGTCGCGGCGGCCTGCTATCTCGCGGGCGCCCTTCGCGCCTTCAAGCACGGCGCGGCGGATATCCGCAGGGTCTTCCCCGCGCGGATTGTCGTCGGTGACGATAACCACATCGCTCGCCTTGGCAGCGGCCTCGCCCATCGGCGCGCGCTTGCCGTGGTCGCGGTCGCCGCCGGCACCGAAGACCGTGATGAGACGGCCCGTGACATGCGGACGGAGCGCGGCGATGGCCGCCTTGATCGCGTCGGGCGTATGGGCATAGTCGATATAGACCGGCGCACCCGAGGGCGCGATGACCGCGCGTTCCAGCCGCCCGCGCACGGGCTGCAGGCGGGCAACGCCGTCCCAGACGCGGCCGGCATCGATACCGGTCGCAAGCGCAAGGCCTGCAGCGACAAGCGCGTTCGAGATCTGGTAGGCACCGATCAGGGGCAGGTTGATGGTCCGCTGCGCCCCGGCGTGCTCGACCGTCAGCGACTGGCCGAGCTGCGTCGGCTCGCGCTTGACGAGGCGGATGTCATCGCCCGTTTCGCCGACCGTCATGACCGAAAGACCGCGCGCCCTTGCGTGTTCGACCACGCGCGCATTCCAATCGCTGCCGTCGAGCCAGACCACCGCAGTCGCGCCGTCCGATGCCACCTCGTCGAAGAGGCGCATCTTGGCCGCGAAATAGTCTTCCATGTCTTTGTGGTAGTCGAGATGGTCGCGGCTGAAATTGGTGAAGGCAGCCGCTTCGACCGGCACCCCCTCGTTGCGCGATTGCCACAGGCCGTGGCTCGACGCTTCGTAGGCGACATGCGTTACGCCTTCGCGCGCAAGGCCGCTCATGTTCGACAGGAAAGTGACGATGTCGGGCGTGGTAAGGCCGGTGGAAACGCTCTCGTCCGGGGTGGTAACACCCAGCGTACCGATGCTGGCCGCGCGCTCGCCCGCCATACGCCAGATCTGGCGCGTCATTTCGACGGTGGAGGTCTTGCCGTTGGTGCCGGTGACCGCGACGATATGGTCGGGCACGGGGGTGAAGAACTGTGCCGCCAGCAGGGCGAAGGCCTTGCGCGGTTCGTCGGCCGCGATGTGGAGTGCGCCGTCTACCTTTGCTTCGGGCCGTGCGACGACTGCGATTGCGCCTGCCTCGATGGCGGCAGGGATGTAATCCTCGCCATTGGAAACGCTGCCGCGGAACGCGCCGAAGACCGTGCCGGGCGCGACCTTGCGATTGTCGATCGCAAAGCCCGTGACGCTGGCATCGCCCCCTTCGGGACACGCCATGCCAGCCTTTTCACACAGCCTTGAAAGCTTCACTCCTGCGCCTCCGGGATCAGCGGCTTGATTGCCGAGATGTCGATGTCGCGCGTATCGTCGGGGCGCACGCCGATCAACGGCCCGATGCGCGGGACGAGCCGGCCCACGATGGGCGCTGCATTCCATGCGGCAGTCCGCTGGAAACTGGAGGCGACGGTGCCCTTGGGCTCGTCGAGCATGGCGATAATGACGTAGCGCGGACGGTCCATCGGGAAGGCCGCGGCGAAGGTCGAAACCAGCGCGGTCTTGCGATAGCCGGCCGAACCGCCGGGCTTTTCGGCAGAGCCGGTCTTGCCGCCCACACGGTAACCCGGTGCGTCGGCATTGCGGCCGGTACCGTAGACGGCAATGGCGCGCATCATCTGGCGCATCCGGCTGGAGGTGGAAGCCTTGAACACGCGGCGACCCTTGGGTGCTTCGCCCGCGCCCAGCTTCTTCAGTGTAGCGGGACGCCAGACACCGCCGTTGACCATGGCGGCATAGGCGCTGGCGAGGTGCAGCGGGGTCACGGCGATACCGTGGCCGAAACCAACGGTCATGTTGGTCAGGCGCGCCCAGTCGCCGCGCGGCCAGAGCGGGAAGCCCTTGGCCGGCAGTTCGATGTGCGGACGCTCGTTCATGCCCATGTCGATCATGTACTGGCGCAGGCGTTCCGGCCCCATGTCGTCGGCGATACGAGCAGTGGTGGTGTTGGACGAGTGGATCAGCGTTTCCACCGCGTTGAGCGTCGGGCCCATCGCGTGGCTGTCCTTGATGGTGAAGCGGCCGACCTTCACGGGCGATGCGTCGTAGCGCTTGCCGAGGTCCCGGATCGTGCCGGAATCGATCGCGGCCGCCACAGTCAGCGGCTTGAAGGTCGAACCCAGTTCGTAGACCTGGTTGGTCACGCGGTTGAACATCAGCGCCTGGCCGCGTTCGTCGATCTTGTTGGGGTCGAATTCGGGAAGCGAGGCCAGCGCGAGCACTTCGCCCGTATCGACGTCGAGCACGATGCCCGCACCGCCCTGCGCCTGCGTCAGCTTCATGCCGCGGCGCAGTTCATCCTCCAGCGCGCCCTGCACGCGCACGTCGATCGACAGCGCGACCGGCGTGCCGCGGGTAGCGGGATTGCTGAGATGGTCGTTCAGGACCTGCTCCATCCCGACGCGGCCCGTGCCGTCGGCAGCGACATAGCCGAGCACGTGCGCGCCCATCGCTCCCTGCGGATAGTGGCGGTCCTGCTCCATCGGTACTTCGAGCGCGAGCTCGCCGATTTCCTGCACACGGTTGGCTTCTTCCGGCAGCAGGCGGCGGCGCAGGTAGCCCTGCTTGCCCGACGCGAGATGCGCGGTCAGCTTGTTCTCGTCGAGATCGGGGAAGATGGCGACCAGCTTGCGCGCCACTTCGCGCGGCGAACGCACCAGCGGATCGCCGTCCTCGCCCAGCGCCTTGGGATTGAACCACAGGGCATAGGCCGGGAAAGCGCGCGCCAGCGGCACGCCGTTGCGGTCGGTGATCTCGCCGCGCGGGGGCAGCAGGGCATCGGCCAGCGAGGTAGCGCGGGCGCCCTCGCCGTTCATGCCGAGATAGGAAATGCGCATCAGCGCGACCATTGCGGCCAGCGCGAAAGCGAGCGCGATCCACAGCACGCGCCAGCGCGCGAGGTCGAGCGAGCGCTGGCGCAGCGTGACGAGCTGCACCCGCCCGCTTGCAACCGCCATGCTAACCGCGCCGGGCCCGCCATGGATGGCGGAAAAAGCGTTCACCGAGCCACCTCGGCAGCGGCAAGCGTGGCATTGCCCGGCTGCGACAGGCGCTGGGCAAGCGTGGTGGCGAGGCCGTTTGCGACGTCACGCCGGGCGTCGGCGGGAGGTTGTTCCTCCTCGCCGAGCCAGTCCCCGAAGAGGCTCTCTTCGTCTTCACCCTGGCTGACAGGGCGGAGCATGGCGACACGAATGGGCTCCGGGGCATCCATCCCGCGCGGCGAGCCGAGCGCGGCGAGCTGGCGTTCCTGCTCGACATACTGGTCGGCCCGGGGGGCGGAATATCCGAACTCGACCTGGTTCCAGGCGGCGAGCTGCTGCTGGCTGGCGCGGGTCTGGAACTCGGTTTCGAGCATCAGCTTGGCGCGTTCGGCAGCGATGATCTGGCGTTCGACAAGGCGCACGTCGCTCTTCACCGCGTTCACTTTGAAGGTGAGCGCGAGGAGCACTGCAAGGCAGGCGCCGAGCGAGAGGAGCCAGCCGATCTGGTGCAGGCGGGAAGACCGGGCCATCATGCCGCCTCCCTCGCTTCTGTGGCCGTGCGCGTGGCATGGCGCAGGACCGAGGAGCGGGCGCGCGGGTTGCGCTCGATCTCGGCATCGGTCGGCTTGATTGCCTTGGAAACCTTGATGAAGACCGGATCGCGCTGCGCCGCCTGTGGGACGTGACGCGAGGCGCTTGGGGTTGAGGATGCCTCGCGCAGGAAGCGCTTGACGATCCGGTCTTCGAGGCTGTGGAAGCTGACCACCGCAAGGCGGCCCCCTTCGCGCAGCAGGTGTTCGGCGGCGGACAGCCCCTGGGACAGTTCGTCGAGCTCGCCGTTCACGTGAATCCTGATGGCCTGGAAAGTGCGGGTGGCTGGGTCCTTCTTGTCATGGGGCTTGTGCCCCAGGGCGCTGCGCACCACGCGCGCCAGTTCGCCGGTCGTCTCCAGCGGGCGCGCGGCGACGATGGCGCGGGCCACGCGGCGCGACTGGCGTTCCTCGCCATAGCGATAGATGACGTCGGCAATCGCCGCTTCGTCGGCAGTATTGAGAAAATCTGCCGCGCTTTCACCGTCCTGGCTCATGCGCATGTCGAGCGGACCGTCCGCGGAAAAGGCGAAGCCGCGCTCCGCCTGGTCAAGCTGCATTGAAGACACACCGATATCCATCACCACGCCATCGACTCGCGCCACCCCGGTCGACGTCATGACGTCGAGCATTTCGGAGAAACGATGCGGATGGAGAATAAGGCGCGGCGGGTTTTCCCCCGTCTCGCGCCAGGTGCGACCCGCAGCAATTGCGTCGGGATCCCGGTCGAAGGCATGGACCGTCGCGCCGCGCTCCAGCAGCGCGCGCGTATAGCCGCCCGCACCGAAGGTCGCGTCGATGACGACGTCGCCCGGCTGCGGGTCGAGAGCCTCGATCACTTCGTCGAGGAGGACGGGGATATGGGGCGCGGCGCTCATTTGCCCTTCGCCTTCGCTTCGGCGAGGAAGCTTTCGCAGGCCGCCTTCGCGCCCGCCCATTCATCGTCCATCTTGGCCAGTTCGGCAGGGTTCCACAGAGTGAAGAAGCGGCCGCCGCCCTGGAAATAGAGACCGTCCTCGATCTTGCCGAGCGCACGCAGGTGCTCCGGCATCACGAAGCGGCCGCTGTCGTCGAAGGGCATCTCGATAAAGCCGAACAGCTGGCTGGCGCGGGTGTCGCGGTCGAAATCCCTGCCGAGGCGCACGGCCATTTCTTCCTCGCGGTCGAGCTGGTCGTTGAGCTCTTCCTTGCGCGACAGGCCGAAGCCGACGAGGCAGTCCCACTTGTTGTGCTTCATGAGGCACAGCACGCGGCCGTCACTGGATTCCTTGAGCGCCTTGCGGAAGACCGGCGGAAGCACAAAGCGGCCCTTGTCGCCCGCAGGCGAATAGGCTTGTCCGCTGTACCCTCCGAATTGCACCTGCCCCGTCCCCGGCTCGTGTTCGACACATTGCCCGGACACACCTCCCCCGTCCCGGGCGAGCAAGGCTCGACCGGCTCGCCCAACCCATTGATCGAGCGCGCAAAGACACTGGCTGTCCGATGTCAGGTAGATTTATCGCGGGAGACGCGGGGATGGAAGGGAAAATTGCGGGAAATTACGGGATAAACCAGCAATATACTGATTTATAATGTGTTTTTACCGAAAAAGCTTGTGGGCAATCTTACCACATCCTTAAGCCAAGTCACGGAATTCCGCGGAGAATCGGGTGCGGTCCCGCAAATTCCCGGCATCCCTCCCGGGTTTTCCCGTACCCTAACGCTTCCGGAGTCGCGCCAGCAGCGACTCGACTGCGGCACGGCGGTTTTCGTCGTCGCTTTCGGTGTCGAGGATGGCGGCATCCGCCAGCAGCAGCACGCGCCCCTCGCCCACGCTGCAATCGGCCAGCAGGCCTTCGCCCGCGATGGCGCATTCGGCATCTTCACCGCTTTCCGCCGCAACAAAGCGACCGGCCAGCCGGACAGGCACCGCCACATCGCCGACCGTGACGACGCGCTCTTCCTCGCCCTGCGCATCGTCGAATTCGAGCGCGAGGCCCCAGCGTGCGAGGATGGGCGAGATCAGCACGACATCGAAGGGCCGGCGCGGATCGCCCAGCGCGAAATCGGAATGCTGGGTCAGGAAGGGATCGGCCAGCACCAGCGCCCTGCCCCCTCCGCGCACCCAGTCGTCGAGCGCGACGTTCTCGGCGGCCGACAAGGCGCGCGGCTGTGCGATGAGAAGCGTGTCGAGGCCGGAGATGCCACCGACTTCCAGCGTGTCGAGCGGCACCAGCTCGTGACGTTCTTCCAGCGCGGCACGAACCCAGGAAGGCTCCTGCGCTTCAGGTTCGAGCATGGCGGCAATGTCCTGCTGCTCGTTCCAGTAGATCGGCAGTGTGGTGAACAGGCCCAGCCGCTCGCGCGGTCCTTCGGCGGCAGCCTCGTCCGCCGCGCCGCCATCCGCCCCGCACGCGGCGAGCAGGAGGGCGGCAAGCGGAGCTAGGAGGTTATTCGCCCGCAGGCGCGGCATTGCCGACACCCTGTTCGGGCACGGGGGCCGGACTTTGCGATGCGGTCGGGCTGGGTCCGGCGGGAAGATCGGGGACCACGCCCGCTTCCACCAGCGGGTCGGCCTGCGTCGGGCCGGCGCTCGGCTCGGTCGTGGAGGCAGCTTCCGGCACGGCAGCGGCATCGACTTCGCGGGTGCGTTCCTGGACGAGGCTCGCAAGTCCGACGAGCAGGACCATCAGGACCACACCGGCCACGCCGATCTGCATGCGATGAATGGCCTGCGCACGGGTGCCCCCGAGCGGAACCTCGGGAAGCTCGCCCGGCTCGGGCTTGCTGGTCGACAGATCGAAATAGCGCGGCATTCGGGAGATTCTGCGCTGCTTGGGGCGCGAGGTCAATCGGTGCCTTCGAGCCAGTCGAACACCGGCAGGCCCTTCGCCTCCAGCCACTCTGCATTGTAGAGCGTCGAGAGATAGCGGAAGCCCGTGTCGCACAGGATGGTGACCACGCGCGGGTTTTCGCGGCCTTCGGCCACCAGCCGCTTGCCCAGTTCGACCGCGCCGCCGACATTGATGCCGCTCGACAGGCCGAGACACAGGCCTTCCTCGCGCAGCAGGCGAGCGACCCACTTCAAGCCTTCCTCGTCGGAAACGCGAAACTGCGTGTCGATCGGCGCGCCTTCGAGATTGCCGGTGATGCGGCCCTGGCCGATGCCTTCGGCAACCGAAGACCCTTCGGCCTTGAGTTCGCCATTGGCGTAGTAATTGTACAGCGCCGCGCCGTGCGGGTCGGTCAGGGCGATGACGACATTCTCGTCCAGTTCCTTAAGGCCCATGCCGACGCCGGCAATCGTGCCGCCGGTGCCCGCTGCACAGGTGAAGCCGTCGATCCGGCCGCCCGTCTGGTCCCAGATTTCCTTCGCCGTGCCTTCGATATGCGCCTTGCGGTTGGCGGTATTGTCGAACTGGCCCGCCCAGATGGCGCCCTCGATCTCGTCCGCCATGCGGCGCGAGACGTGCTGGAAATGGTTGGGGTCGGCGTATTTGGTCGGCGGGACGAGGACCAGCTCCGCGCCGAGCGCGCGCAGGGTCTGCATCTTTTCCTTCGACTGGTTGTCGGGCATCACGATGATCGTGCGATAGCCCAGCGCATTGGCGACCAGCGCAATGCCGATACCGGTGTTGCCGGCCGTGCCTTCGACCACGGTGCCGCCGGGCTTCAGTTCGCCCCGCGCTTCTGCATCGCGGATGATGTAGAGCGCGGCGCGGTCCTTAACCGAGGCGCCGGGATTGGCGAATTCGCACTTGCCGTAGATGTCGCAGCCGGCTTCCGCGCTCGGCCCTTCGAGGCGGACGAGCGGCGTGTTGCCGATCAGGTCGAGCGTTCGCTCGCGAATGGGAATTGAAGTCATGTTGGCTGAGGTAGGCGCGCGGCACCTACCTCGCAAACAACATCAATCTTCAGGGGCGATAGTAACCTTCATCCCGTCGAGATCGCCGGTGAAGGGGATCTGGCACGACAGGCGCGAGGTTTCGGTGCGGTGGTCGGTCGATTCGAGCAAATCGTCCTCGTCCTCGCTCATCTTGGGGAGCTTGTCGGCAAAGGCCGGGTCGACATGGATGTGGCAGGTCGCACACGAACAGCAGCCACCGCACAGCGCCAGCAGCTCGTCGAAGCCGTTGTCGCGGATCGCTTCCATTACGGTGAGGCCGTCCTCGACCTCGATCTCGCTCGTCTCGCCTTCGCGGGTGGTGACGATCAGCCTGGGCATCGATTGCGTATCCTTGTTGCCTCGCCCGCCTCGCGGGCCCTATGCCGCGTGCTGCTATTCAAAGTGACGCGGGAGCGCAAGGTGGGCCTGACCAATTCGCAATTGCGCGAGCATCTCGATGCCGTTGCCGCGCAGGACAAGGTGGTGGCCGGCGCGCTGGAGCGCTGCGGCTATCCCGAGGAACGCATCCGCCCGACCGGCTATCGCACCCTGCTGCGCACCATCGTCGGCCAGCAGGTCAGCGTGGCCGCTGCCGCCTCGGTCTGGAACAAGCTGGAGGCCGAACTGGGCGAGGACATGCACGCCCACGAACTGCTCGCCCGCGATTTCGACACGCTGCGCGCCTGCGGCCTCTCGCGCCAGAAACAGGGCTATGCCCGGTCCCTGTGCGAACTGGTGGCAAGCGGCGAGCTGGAGTTCGACAGCCTGCCGGAAGACGACGAGGAAGCCATCGCCGAGCTTACCCGCATCAAGGGGATCGGGCGCTGGTCGGCGGAAATCTACCTGCTGTTTGCCGAAGGGCGGCAGGATATCTGGCCGGCGGGCGACCTTGCCGTGCAGGAAGCGGTGGGGCGCCTGCTCGACCTGCCTGCCCGGCCTGGCGAGAAGGAAACCCGCACGCTGGGTGATCGGTGGAAGCCCTATCGCGGGGCGATGGCCATCTTCACCTGGCACACCTATAACAACGCGGCGCTGTGAGGGACGCACAAGGGGAGAGATATTCGATGAGCCAGCGTAAGGCCATTTTCATCACCGGCGGCGGATCGGGTATCGGCCGCGCCATCGCGCTCAAATTTGCCTCGGAAGGCTGGTTCGTCGGCCTCGGCGATATCGACCAGCGCGGCATGGACGAGACGCTGCAGCTGATCGAAAACGGCTTCACCTACACGCACAAGTTCGACGTGCGCGACCGCGCGGCATGGGACACGGCGCTGGACGGCTTCTCCACCGCGGCAGGCGGGCGCATCGACGTGCTCGCCAACAATGCCGGCATCCCGCTGGGCGGTGCACTGATCGAGAACAGCACCGAGGAAATCGAGCGCTGTCTCGACATCAACCTCAAGGGCGTGCTGTTCGGTGCGCAGGCGGCCTACCCCCACCTCAAGAAGACCGCGCCGGGCTCCTGCCTGCTCAACACCGCGAGCGCTGCGGGCATTTACGGCACGCCCGGAGCGAGCGTCTACACAGCGACCAAGTTCGGCGTGAAGGGCATCACCGAAAGCCTCGACGGCGAATGGGCGGATGATGGCATCCTCGTGCGCTCGCTCTGCCCCAGTTTCATCGACACGCCGCTGCTGGAGCACGCGCCCAATGCGCAGAGCAACGAGGCGATCCGCCAGCGCGTGAAGGACGCGGGGCTGGAAATCACGCCGGTTACCGATGTCGCGGAAGCGGCCTGGGCCGCGGTGCATGGCGACCGGCTTCACACTCTGGTGGGCAAGACCGCACGCAGCCTCGCCTTCGGGGCGCGCTGGATGCCCGGTAGGGTGCGCAAGCAGACCCGCTCCAGCCTGAGGCCGCTCGGCCAGTAGGGAGCCGCTTGTGAGAATTCGCCACCTGCTGCCGCTTGCGGCACTCGCCCTCGCCGTGCCCGGTGCCGCGCAGCTTCCGCAGGCAGAGCCTTACGTGCTCGGCCAGACCTACACGGTCGCAACCGAAATCCTCGAAGGCGAGAGCCGCAAGGTGACCTTGCGCCTGCCGGTGGAATACGAGGCCGAACCCGAACGGCGGTTCCCGGTCGTCTACCTGCTCGACGGCGGACCGGACCAGGATTTCGCGCATATCGCCGGCATCGCCCAGAGCCGCGAGATGAATTATTCGTTCGAGCCGTTCATCCTCGTCGGCATCCAGAGCGTGAACCGGCGGCACGAACTGGCCCCGCCCGTGGCCGACCCGCGCCCTTACGAACGGTTCCTCAACGCGACGCCCGGCGGTTCGCCCGCGTACCGCCGCTTCCTGCGCGAGGAGCTGAAACCGCTGGTCGAGGCGAATTTCCGCACCGACGGTCACGATGCGATCATCGGGGAATCGCTTGCCGCGCTGTTCGTGGTCGAGACGCTGCTCGAAGACCCCGAACTGTTCGACGACTACATCGCGATCTCCCCCTCGCTATGGTGGGAGGCGATGAAATACGGACGCGAGGCAGCGGGCTATTTCGCGCGTCATCCGGCGGGTAAGCGCAGGCTCTACCTCACCACCGCGAACGAGGGCGACTGGCACCGCGAAGGGACCGAACGGCTGGTCGCGGCACTGCGCAGCGATGCGCCCGAGAGCCTGCGCTGGACCTTCGTGGACGCAGGCGAGAGCGAGACGCACGGCACGCTCTTCCACCCGATGGCGCTCGATGCCTTCCGCACGCTCTACGGCACGCCCAGCCGCGAATATCGCGGCAGCCCGCTGATCGGCGGGCCGGCGATTACCGAGCGCACGGCAGAGGAAAAAGCCCTGCTCGAGCGCGAATGCACGCGCGACAACAGCCGCGCGATGACGCCGGGCACCGCAGAACGCGGGCGCGAGGCGCTCTATTACCGCTGCCTGCTGCTGGAACTCGGCCCTGCCCCGCGGGAAGGGACGCTGGGCGACTAGACCAGCGCGTCGATCTTCTTGGCCATGTTAACGTCGCGCAGGGACAGCCCGCCCGCGTCATGCGTGGTCAGGGTGATTTCGACGCGGTTGTAGACGTTGAACCATTCGGGATGGTGATCGCGCTTTTCCGCCATGATGGCGACGCGCGTCATGAAGGAAAACGCCTCAGCGAAGTCAGCAAATTCGAACTTGCGCTCGATCGCAGCGCCGTCGCGAGCCAGCGACCACTTGGGCAACGCACGCAGCCAGGTGGTGCGCTCTTCCTCGGTCAGTTGTTCGACGGCGGCCATTTGCGAATCTCTCCTGCTTGTCGCTGCGGGCGCTTTTGCCTATCGCTCGCGCCCATGCAAGCGCGCCTCGCAGCAATGGACCTCGCCTGCCGCCGCGGCGAGCGGCTGCTTTTCCGTGGGCTGTCCTTTTCCTGCGAACCGGGCGCCGCATTGCAGCTCGCGGGCGCCAATGGCATCGGCAAGTCGAGCCTCATCCGCATCCTTGCGGGCCTGCTACGCCCGTTTGCCGGACAGGTCGAAAGCGAAGGCGCCATGGGTCTTGTCGACGAACGGCTGGCGCTCGATGCGAACCTGCCGCTGGGCCAGGCGCTCGCTTTCTGGGAAAGCCTCGACGGGTGCCGCGATGCGGGACGCGCATTCGAGGTGCTGCAGCTGGACCCGCTGCTGGACGTGCCCGTGCGCTACCTGTCCACCGGCCAGAAGAAACGCGCCGCGCTCGCCCGCCTGCTAAATCGCAACTGCCCGATCTGGCTGCTGGACGAGCCGCTGAACGGGCTCGACACGCAGGCGATGAAGAGCGTGGAGGCACTGGTGGCGCTGCATTGCGGGCGCGGCGGCATCGCGGTCGTCGCCTCGCACCAGCCGATGGCACTTCCCGATCCGCAGAAGATCGATCTGGCGAGGTTCTCGGCATGAACGGTTTTGCGACCCTGCTGCGCCGCGATCTCGGCCTTCTCCTGCCCGGCGGACGCGGCGGCGCGGGCGTCTTGCCGCTGCTGTTCTTTCTTGCCGTCGCCATGCTCTACCCCTTCGCGGTCGGGCCCGATGCGCAATTGCTGGGCCGGACCGGGGGCGGCGTGATCTGGGTGGCGGCGCTGCTGGCGGCGATCCTGCCGCTCGAAAAGCTGGTATCGGGCGATCTGGAGGCTGGGGTGTTCGACCAGCTGGCCCTGCGCGGTGTGAGCGAGGAATGGGCCATGGCCTCGCGCCTCATCGCGCACTGGCTCGCCTTTGCGCCGCTGTTGCTGGTGGCGACCCTGCCCGCTGCCGCCCTGCTCGGACTGTCGGGCGAGACGACGCGAACGGTCCTTCTCGGACTGCTGGCAGGCACGCCGGGGCTTGCCGCCGTAGGTCTTGCCGTCGCGGCGCTGACTGCCAGCCTGCGAGGAGGCGCAGCCCTTGCCGGACTTATGGTGATCCCGCTCGCCGTGCCGATCCTGATTTTCGGAGCCGGCAGCCTTGCCCGCCCGGACCCCAGCGGCCTGCTGCTGACCGCGGCAATCAGCCTCGGCCTGTGCGCCCTCGCCCCGATTGCCGCAGGCGCGGCGATCCGGGCTGCACGGGAAAGCTGACGGGACCTACGACACGCAGTGTCGCAAGGGCGACCGCCCGCCCGAGCCTTTGCGAGGTAGCCAAGCAGTGCGGACGCACTGCGCCCGGCGACTGAGGGCGCTTAAGCGTAAGGCGGCTTGTGGAGGCCCTTGGGGCTTTCGGTGAAGATTTCCACGCCGTTCTCGGTGATGCCGATCGAATGTTCGAACTGCGCCGAAAGCGACTTGTCGCGCGTCACGGCGGTCCAGCCGTCGCTCAGCATCTTGGCGTGCGGTCGGCCAAGGTTGATCATCGGTTCGATGGTGAAAAACATCCCCGGCTTCAGCAGCGGGCCGGTGCCCTTGCGGCCGGTGTGGATCACTTCGGGTGCGTCGTGGAACAGGCGACCAAGACCGTGGCCGCAGAATTCCTGCACCACGCCGTAACGGTTCTGGCGCGCATGCGCCTCGATCACCGCGCCGATATCGCCGAGGCGCGCGCCGGGCTGCGAGGCCGCCTCGATGCCGAGCATGAGGCATTCGTAGGTCACGTCGACCAGCCGCCTGGCCTTCAGGGGAACGTCGCCGACGAGGTACATCCGGCTGGTATCGCCGTGCCAGCCGTCGAGCAGCGGGGTCACGTCGATATTGATGATGTCCCCGTCCTTGAGCGCCTTGTCGCCCGGGATACCGTGGCAGATCACGTGGTTGATCGAGGTGCAGCAGCTGTGCGCATAGCCGCGATAGCCCATGGTCGCTGGTACCGCGCCGCCATCCAGCGTCATGGTCCGCACGAGATCGTCGATCTCCCCCGTGGTCACGCCCGGCTTCACGAAATCGGTCAGCTCGTCGAGGATCTGCGCAGCCAGCCGTCCGGCCTTGCGCATGCCTTCGAAGCCTTCGGGCCCGTGGAGCTTGATGGTCCCGTCGCGGTAGACGGTCTGTTCGCTGTCGATCACCTGGTATTCGGTCATGGCCGCCACATAGCGATGCCGGCGCGAAATTGCGAGGGGATCAGCGCGCGACGCGAAACGCTTCGGCGAATTCGGGCTTCACGGCGTCGAGGACAGAGGCTGTGACAGGGAAATTCAGTTCGTAGGCTCCCTCGGCATAGGATCCGGCGACATAGGGGCCGAAATAGATGCCGATCCGGTCGAAATGCTCACCGTCGGAAGAGCCGACGAAGACGCTCGCCTCGTCGAGGCCCGGGCAATCGTCGAAGATGCCCCCGGCTGCCCTGTCCACCTTCATGCCGCGCTTGCGCTCGCGCTGGCGGTCGAGCGCGTCGCACAACTTGCGGCCCAGCGCATTCTCCAGCGTAACGGGCGACTTGAACAGCGCGATGCCGTCCACTCCCTCGCCCGTTGCGCGGTTCCACACCATCGAGCTGCGGCCGTAATTTCCGTGCGCCCCGCCGGTGAAAACGTAGAGGTCCTGCGACAGGCTGAGCCAGCCGGGTATGTCGGCGACGACCTTCCATTCAACCTCGTAACCGCGGTTGACGCAGGAAATGCAGCCTTCGGGCGATGTTTGCAGCGCTTCGGCCCACTCCGCCTTCTGCTCGGCCAGCGCCTTCTCGCGCTCGGCAGTCAGGCGCTTGGCGAGCGCAGGGGTAGCAGACACCGCAGACGGCCATTTATAGGCGAACTCGCGTACCGCCTCGCCCTCCTTGTCGTCGTCCTCGAAGTCCACCGCCTTCGCGGTGTCGGCGGCCGGAGCCCCGGCATCCGCCGCCGCGTCCGCAGTCGCGGCAGGAGCTGGTTCGTCCGCCGCGTTCTCGGCTGGAGATTGCGAGCAGGCGGCACTCGACAGGGCGAGCGAAATCAGGAACAGGCTTCTACGCATCTCATTTCCATGCCCGAGATCAGATTAGTACGGGGTGAACTTCATGGCCGATACCGCCGCTCTCATCCAGCCCGACCAGGGCCAGGACGCAACGCTTATCCACCTTGTGAACAAGGACGGGTTCGATAACTGGGCGAAGAAGCTCTCCGCAGCCCAGCGTGCAGCGCTCAAGGCGCAGAAGTTCGATGGCAGCGGATACCAGGTGGGCATCGTGCCCGATGGGGATGGCTGGTTCGCGGTCGGCGGCGTCGCCAATCCCGACAAGCTGTCGAGCTGGTGCATGGCCAAGCTGGCCGAAGTCCTGCCCGAAGGCACCTATCGCCGTGCCGATGGCCAGCCCGGTCCCGCGCTGCACGGCTGGCAGACCGCGCAATACCGCTTCGAACGCTACAAGAAGCCCGAACAGCCGGTCGGCCCGCGTATCCTGCTGACCAAGGAAGCCGGCAGGATCGAAGGCGCCATCGCAGAAGCCAAGGCGGTCTGCCTCGTGCGCGATCTCGTCAATACGCCGGCCGAGGACATGGGCCCGGCAGACCTCGAAGACCAGGTGGAGAAGCTGGCCAAGCTCCATTCGGCCAAGGTCAGCGTGACCAGGGGCGACGCGCTGGAGCGGGATTATCCCATGGTCCATGCGGTCGGGCGCGCTGCGGCGCGCAGCCATGCACCGCGCCACATCCACCTCACCTGGGGCAAGGAAAGCGACCCCGTGCTGGCGATCGTCGGCAAGGGCGTGTGCTTCGATTCCGGCGGTCTCGATGTGAAAAGTTCTGCTGGCATGCTGCTGATGAAGAAGGACATGGGCGGCGCGGCCCATGCCATCGCGCTGTCCGGGCTGATCATGGGTGCCAAGCTGCCCGTGCGCCTGCACCTGCTGGTCCCGGCAGTAGAGAACGCCATTTCCGGCAACAGCTTCCGCCCGGGCGACGTGCTCAAGACGCGCAAGGGGCTGACCGTGGAGATCGGCAATACCGATGCCGAAGGGCGCCTGATCCTGGGCGATGCGCTGACCCGCGCGAGCGAGGAAAAGCCCGACCTCGTCATCGACTTCGCCACGCTGACCGGCGCGGCGCGCGTGGCGCTCGGCCCCGACTACCCTGCCCTGATGACGCGCCGCGACGAAACCGCACAGGCGCTGATCGAGGCGGGCAAGGCCAATGACGACGAACCGTGGCGCCTGCCCCTGCCCGAAGCCTATCGCGAATGGCTCAACTCCGACATTGCCGACACGAACAACGCCCACGCCAATTCCTTTGCCGGGGCGAGCGTGGCGGGCCTGTTCCTCGACAAGTTCGTGGGCGAAGGCATCGACTGGGCGCATTTCGACACATTCGCATGGCGCCCGATGCCCAAGCCGGGGCGGCCCAAGGGCGGCGACGCCTATGGCCTGCGCGCCGCGTGGCATATGCTCAAGGCGCGCTATGCGGGGACATGAGGGGCAGCCGTCTTGCGGGAATGTCCAAGCGCGGCTAAGCGCGCGGGCTTGTATCCAATAGCATGACATCCGGTTTCGTGAGCGAGCATACCAGCTATTCCCTGCCCGAAGGCATCGTCGGACTGAAAGGTCCGGTCACCCGGCCCGCGCCCGGGACGCTGCCGCTGCGCGGAGACCTGGCGCATATCGCGCTCGCCGGACGCTATCTGGCCGCACATTATGTCGTTCCCGTGAAACGCCGGATCGGCGATGCCGACGTCGTCCTGAAGGTTGGCATGCGCGACGATGCCGACAATGGCGCAACGCTGCCCGCCGGCAGCGAGGTGGAACTGCTCGACATCGCAGGCAACTGGGCATGGATCGCCGTCGGACCGGACGGGCCGAGCGGCTACGTCCACATCGGCGCGCTGGCTGCCGAAAGCGGTGCATAAGGTCTTCATCGACGGCGCGGCCGGGACCACCGGCCTCGAAATTGCCGCACGGCTGGAAGGCCGCAGCGAATTCGCGCTGATCACTCTCGACGACGAACGCCGCAAGGACGCCTCCGCCCGCCGCGAGGCGCTGAACGAGACTGATGTCGCCATCCTCTGCCTGCCCGACGATGCCGCGCGCGAAGCGGTCGCGCTGATCGATCCGGCCAGCGGCACGCGGGTGATCGACGCCTCGTCCGCACATCGCACGGCCGAGGGCTGGTGCTACGGCTTCCCCGAGCTGGTCGGCGCCGACCGCGTGGCCGACGCTCGCCGGATCAGCAATCCGGGCTGCTACCCCACGGGCTTCCTCGCCCTTGTCGCGCCGCTGGTGCGCGAGGGCCTGCTGCCCGCCGACTGGCCCTATACGGTAAATGCCGTCAGCGGATATTCGGGCGGCGGCAAGGCGCTGATCGAACGCTTCGAGGCCGGAGGCGCGCCCGCTTTCCGCGCCTATGGCTACGACATGGCGCACAAGCATTTGCCTGAAATGAAGCGCCATGCCGGGCTCGAACATCCCGTGATCTTCGCCCCTGCCGTGGTCCCTGCCTATCGCGGCATGATCGTGGAAGTCCCGCTGCATCTCGGCGCGATGGCGAACGACCCGAGTGCCGATACCCTGCGCGATGCGCTGCGGGCATTCTATGCCGGATCCAAGGTCGTGACCGTTCGTGATGAGGGCGTACCGGGCGAACTGCTGCTGGAACAGGATGCCGCGCCGTGGGACGGGATCGAGCTTGCGGTGTTCGGCAATGAAGGCGGCTGGAACGCGCGGCTGGTCGCGCGGCTCGACAATCTCGGCAAGGGAGCGAGCGGGGCCGCGGTTCAGAACCTCAACCTCTTGTGCGGCCTTCCCGAAACCGCCGGCCTGCAGCTTTAGCCTTGCCTAAAATTTAGGCAGTACCCGACTGCGCTTTAGGCAGCGGCGGCGCGCAAATCAGCCCCGATTGCGCAGTCTTGGCAAAACTCTTGCCGAAAATGGCGCAATCCCGCCGCAGGGCTTGCCGAATCCCTCCCGCACCGCCATCGCGCCGCTTGGCACGATTCTTGGAACACCGCGCGTAAGCGCGCATTCGTTCACCAGGGCGTGCGCAATTCTGACCAGGCGGGAAACAGGCCACGTGAAAAAGATCGAAGCGATCATCAAGCCCTTCAAGCTCGACGAGGTGAAGGAAGCGCTGCACGAAATCGGCGTGTCCGGCATCACCGTGACCGAGGCCAAGGGTTTCGGCCGCCAGAAAGGCCACACCGAGCTGTATCGCGGCGCCGAATACGTCGTCGATTTCCTGCCCAAGGTGAAACTCGAAGTCGTCGTCACCGACGACATCGCCGAACGCACCGTCGAAGCGATCGCTGCCGCCGCGCAGACCGGCCGCATCGGCGATGGGAAGATTTTCGTCTCGTCGATCGAAAGCGCGCTGCGCATTCGCACCGGCGAAAAGGACGAAGACGCAATCTGAGCTACCTGCCCGGCAATCCGCCGGGCGCAACACGAACTACCCCAGACGGAGGCAATAAAATGGCTAGTGCTAAGGACGTCCTCAAGCGCATCAAGGACGAAGGTATCGAGTGGGTCGACCTGCGCTTCACCGATCCCAAGGGCAAGTGGCAGCACCTGACCATGGTCGCCAAGATCCTGGGCGAGGACGAGTTCGAAGACGGCCTGATGTTCGACGGTTCGTCGATCGCCGGCTGGAAGGTCATCAACGAATCCGACATGATCCTGAAGCCCGACCTCGAGCGCGTCTACATCGACCCGTTCAGCGCCGAGCCGATGATGATCATCTTCTGCGACATCGTCGAACCCTCGACCGGCGAATGGTATGCCCGTGACCCGCGCACCACCGCCAAGCGCGCCGAAGCCTTCCTCAAGTCGACCGGCATCGGCGACACCATCTACGTCGGCCCCGAAGCCGAATTCTTCATGTTCGACGATGTCCGCTTCGAAGACGGCTATGCCGGATCGGGCTACGCTATCGACGACATCGAACTGCCGACCAACACCGGCAAGGAATACGAGAGCGGCAACCTCGCCCACCGTCCGCGTGCCAAGGGCGGCTACTTCCCCGTGGCCCCGGTCGACAGCGCCGTCGACATCCGCGGCGAGATGGTCTCGACCATGATCGAAATGGGCCTCAACTGCGACAAGCACCACCACGAGGTGGCCGCCGCGCAGCACGAACTCGGCCTCACCTTCGGCACGCTGGTCGAAACCGCCGACAACATGCAGATCTACAAGTATGTCGTGCACCAGGTCGCCCACATCTACGGCAAGACCGCGACCTTCATGCCCAAGCCGATCAAGGCGGATAACGGCAGCGGCATGCACACCCACATGTCGATCTGGGACAACGGCAAGCCGACCTTCGCCGGCAACCAGTACGGCGGCCTGTCGGAAAACTGCCTCTATTTCATCGGCGGCGTGATCAAGCACGCCAAGGCCCTCAACGCCTTCACCAACCCGACCACCAACAGCTACAAGCGCCTGGTACCGGGCTTCGAAGCGCCGGTGCTGCTGGCCTATTCGGCCCGTAACCGTTCGGCATCGTGCCGCATTCCCTATGGCACGGGCGACAAGGCGAAGCGCGTCGAATTCCGCTTCCCCGACGCGATGGCCAACCCCTACCTCGCCTATGCCGCGCTGCTGATGGCCGGCCTCGACGGGATCCAGAACAAGATCCACCCGGGCGAAGCCATGGACAAGAACCTCTACGACCTGCCGCCGGCCGAACTGGCCGACGTGCCGACCGTGTGCGGTTCGCTCCGCGAGGCGCTGGAATCGCTCGAAGCCGACCACGAGTTCCTGCTCAAGGGCGATGTCTTCACCAAGGACCAGATCGAGGCCTATGCCGAACTGAAGTGGGAAGAAGTCCTGCGTGTCGAAACGACGCCCTGCCCGGCCGAATTCGACATGTACTACAGCGCGTAAGCACTGCAGCCCTCAAGCAGCGAAGCAGTAGGGCGGACAAGACGCCCTCAAGCAGCGAAGCGGTAGGGCAACAATAAAAGGGCGTCCGGAGCGATCTGGGCGCCCTTTTGCGTCGGATTGCAGTGGCCATGCGTTTTGGTTTTCCTACGCGCCCTGTCCGCGCCTAATTCCCGCGCCTCAAATTTTCATCCGAGGTGCCGATCCATGAACCGCAAGACCATCTTCGACCACGTCCGCCGCCTGCTCGGCAGGGGCTTTCGCCAGAGCGAGGTAGAGGCGCTCGACCGCGTGCTCGACGAGGCGGGAGGAATTCTTCCCCAGGACCGTGTTCCATCCGTTCCATCCTGTGGTGTCTCGCCAGCGGGTATCCAACTGGTGAAGCGGTTCGAGGGATGCGCGCGGCTGCGGCCCGACGGGCTGGTCGAAGCCTATCCCGATCCGGGCACCGGGGCAGCACCTTGGACCATCGGCTGGGGCGCGACGGGCCCGGACATCGGCCCCGCCACCGTCTGGACCCGCGAGGAATGCGATGCGCGGCTCGAGGCCGACCTGCAGCGCCATGCCGCCGACGTGCGCGAGGCCATCGGCGATGTTCCGACCACGCAGGCGCAGTTCGATGCGCTCGTCAGCTTCCACTACAACACCGGCGCCATCCGCCGCGCCAGTCTGACCCGCTTGCACCGCGCCGGCCGGCATGGGGATGCGGCCAACGAGTTCGCGAGGTGGAAATACGCAGGCGGCCGCGTGCTCAAGGGCCTGGTGCGGCGGCGCAACGAGGAAGCGCGGCTATACCGTTCATGAGGCGAGACGGTTTACCAACCTTGCCAGCAGCTTAATCGGAACCCGAATCGGACAAGGTCCGTTACCCGAGGCAAAGGAGTTAACAAATGCGAGTTCTACTAGCAGGTGCCGCCGCGCTCGCCCTTGCAGCGAGCGGGGCCGCGGCACAAGGAAACGGTAATGGAAACGGCAAGGGCAATGGCGGCGACAAGCCTGCCGCTGCCCAGGCCAAGGGTAATGGCAATGCCAAGGCCGATCGCGGTCCGCAGCGCATGGAAGCGCGCGGTAACGGGAACGGCAACGCCAAGGCGGAACGCGGCAATGACCGCCGTCCCGCACAGGCCGGCAATGCCAACCGCGGTAACGGGAACGGCAACGGGAATGACCGTGTCGTCGAACGTCGCGGCAATGGAAACGGCAACGGAAACGACCGCAACGATGTGCGTGTGCGCTACGACGACCGCGGACGCGATGCGCGGGGCGTGAACGTGCGCTACGACGGCGGCGGCTTCTGGCTGGCCGGCGACCGCGAGCGCGGCCTGATCGACGGCTGTCCTCCGGGCCTCGCCAAGAAGCGCAACGGCTGCAACCCGCCGGGCCAGCTCAAGGACGATTATCGCCGCAGCCTGTTCGGTGTGGACTATCGCCCGAGCCTGTTCGGTCTCACCAGCTACGGCCGCGGCGACTATTACTACCGCGACGGTTATCTGGTGCGTTACGGCAATGACGGCATTTCGGGCTGGATCCCGCTGCTCGGCGGCGCGCTGGGCGTCGGCAACCTCTGGCCGGTCGGCTACACCAGCTACCAGGTGCCCGACTATTACGTCGACTATTACGGCCTCGGTGGACCGGACCGCTATCGCTATGCCGACAATGTGATCTACCGGGTCGATCCCGAAGATGCGGCGATCATGTCGATCGCGGCGCTGATCACCGGCGACGAGTTCGCCGTCGGCCAGCCGATGCCGCGCGGCTACGACGTCTACAACGTCCCTGCGCCCTATCGCGACCGGTACTACGACACGCCGGATGCCTATTACCGCTATTCGGACGGGTATGTGTACCGCATCGACCCGGAAACGCAGCTCGTGGCTGCCGCCATCGACCTGCTGATCTGAGGAGACGCGAGCAATGCTGACAAAGAACAAGCCCTTCGTCCACGCCTTCGCAATCGTGGGACTGGTCGCCCTCTCCGCCTGCGGCAGCGGCGCGGAAACCGATGCCGCCGACGGGTCGACGCAGATCGACGAGACGGAAACGCTGGCAGCCGCCCTCGGCAAGCTGCCCGAACTGTCGACCGTAAATTCGGCGATCGTGACTGCCGATCTCAACACCGTGTTCGACGGTGTGGGCAGCTACACGCTGCTTGCCCCGAGCGACGAGGCCTTCGCGGCTCTCGGTGAGGCCGGACAGGCGCTTATGACCGAAGAGCAGAAGCCGATCCTCGTCGGCGTGCTGCGCAATCACATCCTGCCGGGCTATCTGCAGCCCGAAGACATTTCCAAGGCGATCGATGCCAAGGATGGCGCGGTGACCATGACCACGCTCGGCGGAGGCGATGTGACCTTCACCAAGGATGGTGAAACGATCACTGTCACGCGCGAGGACGGCGCAAGCGCGCAGTTCTCGGGCAAGGCGGTCGCCGCATCGAACGGCGTCGTTATTCCGATCGGGGCTGTCCTCCAGCCTCAGTAATCGCGACTGATCTCGGCCACGACGCTCTCGCGTCCGATGGTCGAGACACTCGCCAGCAGCGACACCCAGCTCGTGACACGGAACTCGACCTGGGTGGCGCTGTAACCCTTACCATCGGTGATGATCTCGACGTAGAAGCGCCGGCCGATGTTCTTGCCGAGCGCAATGCCCGTGCCTCGCCCAAGCGCCGGATCGGCGCTGACGATGCGCAGGCGGTCGAGGCCGATGGCAGAACGCAGCTGGTTGATCGGGTCCATGCCTCCGCCGCCGCGAAGGCTGGCGACAGCCGCGCCGAGCTGGAGGGCGTCGGTGGCGGACAGCGTGGTGATCGAACCGCCGAACAGCAGGCGGGCAAGGATCTCCTCTTCCGGCAGCGACGGGTCGGAAGCAAAGGTGATTTCGGGCTGCACGGCATTGCCGGTGATCGTGACGATGACGTTGGTATCGCCGGCCTCCGTCTCCGCCCGGATATCGAGGCGCGGGTTGATGGGTACGTTCTCGTCGAAATCGATCTCGCCGCGGGTCAGTTCGAAGCGCGTGCCTGCAAAGGTGTAATCGCCGCGCACGACCTCGGCAGTGCCGCCGATGCGGGGATCGTCGGTGGTTCCGCGCAGGATGATGTCGCCGCGCCACTCGCTGTCGAGACCCATGCCGTCGACATCGATCCGGCTCTCGGCCTTGGCATCGATCAGGTAACGCCACGGACGCGCGGAAGCCGCCCGGCGGCGCCTGTCCGCAGGCAGGTTGATCTCGCGCGTGCTGATCCGCGGCAGGCGCAGGTCATCCGCCGCAGTTCCGAGGCGCCAGCTGGCCCGGTCCACGCGCAGTCGACCTGCGATCGTGCCGCCAAGCCCGTTGGAGATGATGCGCAACGGTCCCGTGACTGTCGCCGATAGACCGTTCGCATCGACCAGTCGGGCGTTGCTGGCGGCAGCTCGCAAGTCGAGTGTTGGCCCGCGGATCTCGACAAACCGCCCTTCGACGCGCTCGCCAAGCCCTGCGAGATCGACGATCCCGCTTCCCGAAACCTTGCCACCATTGACGGTCGTTCCGGCAAACCGTGTGAGGCGAAGGCGCGAACCTGCAAAGGAGCCGCGCACACTCACATCGTCGATATCCGTGCCGGACAGGGCGCTGCGGACCCGCAGGTCATCGCTGGCTACGGTTCCCCGCACCCTTGGTTCGGCAAGCGAGCCGCTGGCATTGGCCGCGATCGATACAGGGCCGGTGAGATCGAACGCCTCGACAGCCGCCAGCCGCCAGAGGCTTTCCGCAGCACCCTGGAAGCGTAGCTGGCCATCGAGCCGGCCTGCCCTGAGGCGCCGGGTCAAATCGCCCTCTGGCGGCAGGCCCGTGATATAGGCCTGCACGCGCCCGCGCCGAATTTCGTCGCTTTCCATGACGGCGCGCGCTTCGAAGCTGTTGGTTTCCAGCCGCGCCACGAGCGACAGGTCCATTGGCTTCGACGACAGGACGAGGCCCGAACGCGTGAGGTCATCGACCTTCACGCGCGCCGAGCCGGTGGGCAGGCCGCCTGCGGGGCTGCGGTACTCGACCACACCGGAAATCGTGCCGCCAAGGCCGAGGTCCGACAGAGCGACATCGCCGAGCGACAGCGGCATGCGCGCCAGCTTCACGTCGAGCGCAAGATTGCCGCCACCAAACTCGCCCGATGCGACCATGCCGCCATCGCCATAGGACAACTGCGTCGGCGACAGCCTCCACCCGCCATCCTCCATCTTGGTGAGGTAGGCCCGGCGCGGCATGTAGATGGCCCGTCCGGCAAACTCGCCCTGCGCGGCGACAGCGATGCGCTCCGGCTGGAAGCGTCCCTTGAGATCGAGCGCGAAACGGACCCCCCGCTGGCCGGTGATGCGGGCATCGACGCTGCCAACCCCGTTCTCGACCTTCCCCTGGGCCGCGAGCCGCGCAATGAAGAGCCTGCCGTACTGCACCCCTTGCGCATTCGCCGTGCCCGAGAAGCTGGAATTGCCTTCACCCAGCAGGCCCTCGACGTCGATGTCGGCGCGCGCGATGGTCAGCGAGGTATCCCCGCCGAAGCTGGCGTCGCGAGCGGTCAGGTCGATGACGAGCCCCTGCCGGCCACCCTGCGGAGCGAGCGCTATCGTGCCTTCCAGTCCGCCCCGCGTAAGCGCGAGCGTCCCGTCGACGCGGCCATCGACCAGCGTCAGGCCGCCGCTTACCGAGGTCTCGGAAACCGTGAGCCGTTCGACGTCGATACGCGTCGGACCATTTGCCGGAGCGAACAGCGCCAGGATCCCGTCGAACGGACCGAGCACGGAATCGCCCTGCGTGTCGATGGCAAATCCGTTCTCGCTCGGAGCGATGGCTACGCGTACGTTCTCGAGCCCGGTGAAAGGCCTTGCAAAGACCAGCTGCGCGGTGGGGCCGTCGTCCGCGATGCGCGCTTCGACGGTGAAGTCGCCGTATTCGGTATGCGTGCCGGACCCTGCCAGCTGTGTCGCCCCGCCCGAGACCGACCCGTCGAGCGCCATCTGCAGCTTTTCGGCACTGACCCGCACGCGGTTGAAATCGAGCGCCGCCCCGCTGCCGGTCGCAATGCCGCCACGCACTCGGATCGCCGATCCCGCCAGATTGGCGAGCGTTGCATTGGTCACCGGCGAGACGCGCGCATCGAGGTCCGCGCCGAGCTTCCACCCGCCGGGATAGAGCTCGAAGTCGGCCATGGCGGTACCGCCTGCCCGCCCGACATTGTCGAGCACCAGCCCGTCCGCCCGCACGGGACCGCGCAACTGGTAGCGCCCGGCATCCAGATCGCCGCGCAAGGCAAGATTGGCAGCGAGGCCGCGGAAGGCGACGCTCAGGTCATCGGCAACCAGCCGGTTACCTGACAGCGCCAGCTGACCGCGCAGGACGCCGTCCACCAGCCGCGGATCGACCAGCGCATTGCCGGTCGAAACCCGGCCTGCGGTGACTGCCAGCGGGACAGTCCAGGTCTTGCCGTCGTATCGGGCCGTGCCCTGCTGCCTCAGAGATGCGACCCGTGTCTCACCCGAGACGAGTTCGCCGATCCTGAGTTCGTGGACGATGTCGAGCTGGTCGAAAGCACCGTTCAGCGTTGCCGTCGCTGTCGTGCCATTGAGGCGCAGGCCGTCGTCGAACAGCGCCGGGTCGCGCAGACTTGCGCCGAGCCGGTAGTCCTCGACACGGTTTTCGGCGAGATCGAGCAGGCCGTCGCCATCGAGCAGGATACCCCGCCCGACGAGTATCGTTCGCCCGTCGAATTTCCGGTCGTCGATCGTCAGCCTTGCCTTGATCGCCGTGTCATTGCCGAGCGCGCGTTCGGGCAGGCCGTCGACGAAGTCGGTCGCGTCGAATTTGCCGAGAACTCCGAACACGCCTTCGCGATTGGTAATGCGAAGCGCGGCAATTCGCTCCTCCCCGCTGCGGACCAGCAGGCCGCCCTTCCATGCAGACCAGGTGCCATCGCCGCGCAGGCGCGCCTCGTAAGGGCCCTCGACACCCAGAATGCCGGCAATCGCCCCGCCCTCGCTTGCGCTGATATCGGCGGACAGGTCGAAATCGTCCCCGTCCGGCTCTGCGTGCAACAACAAGGCCAGTGAATCATCCGCGCCAAGCTTCGCATCGCCGTCGACGAACAGGAGCCGGTCATGGACCTGGACTTCGGCAGCAAGATCCACACGTTGCGAAACGTCGCCTGCGATACCCGGCGCAAGCGTGAGATTGTCGATTTCGAACCGGTCGACCGCGATGTCGAATCCTGGAAGTACCGGCCCGTCGTCCTCGCTCGGCAGGAATTCCGGTATGCGCGACAGGTTTCCGCGGCGGGCGATGAAGCTGTCGATATCGAGCCGGTTGCGCAGCCAGCCGCGCGGGTTCCAGTCGATCTCCGCGCGCGGGATTGTCAGGAAGACGCCTTGGGGATCGGACACGCGCACATCGTGCAGCACGGCATTGCCGTAGATGTTCCCGTCGATCCGGCCGATGGCGATGTTGAGGCCATTGGGAAAGACGTGGCGCGCGATCCGGTCGGCAAGGAAACGCTCCCCGATGGGAGTGTTGAGAAGCAGGAGCGCGCCCACGACCAGCAGCACCGCCCCGCCCAGTAAGCCCAGCGACCATTTGGCGATGCGTCCAGCAATGGACCGGCGCTTCGGCACCTCGGTGGACACGGCGGCCTCTTCCATCAGAACGCCTGCCCCAGCGAAACGTAAACCGCGACAGGTGAATCGTCTTCGTCTGGGTTGAGGGGAACACCGACATCAAGGCGCAGCGGACCGAAGCCCGTGTCATACCTGAGGCCAACGCCTGCACCGTATTTTACAAAGCGAAAATCAGGCGTCGATTCGATGGAAACGGCGCCGAGATCGAAGAAGGGTACGATTGAAACTGCCCCGTCGAAGAAACCCGTTCCTATGCGCGCTTCAACCGAAGCTTCGACGAGGCTGCGTCCACCGACCGGCTCGAGCAAGTCATTGACCGGACCGATCTTCTGGTACCCGTAACCGCGTACCGAACCACCCCCGCCTGCATAGAGGCGCCGCGAAGGTGGGATGGCGAACAACGGTGCACCCTGAATGCTGGCGAAACGGACCCGCCCCGCCACGACCATATCCATGCCAATCGACTGGTAATGGGATCCGTCGACTTGGTTGCGCAGGTAGTAATATTGTTCACCACCTGTCCGTGAGGTTTCTGGTGCCAGAAAGCCGGTGACCCGGAAACCCTTTGTCGGATCGAGAAGCGAATCTGTCGTATCAATCGTGGCGCGACCGAAAACTGATCCCACGAAATAGGTGCGACGCGGCCGCTCGATGCCACCAATGACGCGATTGCGTTCATCCGTCGCCAGAATTTCGGCACCTAGTGCCCAAGCCAAGGGTTTCTGGAACAGTAGCGTGGAAAGCCGTTCGTACGTGCCCGTTATTGCGACAGTCCGAGCGTCGTACGCCGCCGTGTCGAGGTTCGACACATAGGCATCGAGAGTCAGCACCTGATCTCTTCCGCCAAAATTGTTCTTCCGGAACGTCACGCCCGCCAATTGTTCGAGCGTACCCGCCACGCCGCGTACCTTGAGCGAACCTTCGGGCGGGAAAAGGTTGCGGTGCTCCCAGCTTGCCTGGACGCGGAAGCCTTCTTCCGAACCGTAGCCGATGGCGCCCGCAATGGTGCGCAGCTTGGCGCGGGTCATTTCGACATCCATCGCCACCACGCCCGGCTCGTCGCCTTGCGGCGCGGTAATCTCGCGCGGCGTAATCGCTACGGAGGACACGAGGCCGGTCGCGGTCACCGCGCGCCGCAGGTCCATCGACAGGCTGCGCTGGTAGGTATCGCCCGGTTCGAAGCGCGCGATGCTGGCAAGGTGACGGCTGGACAGGAACTCGGGATCGTTGCTGGTGACCTCGCCGAACACGTACTTACCGCCCGGCTCCACCGGCAGGGTCAGGTCGCCTTCCTGCCGGTCGTGATCGATCAGCAGTTCGGGTTCCTCGATCCTGGCGAAGGCATATCCGCTCTCGCCCAGGGCCCGGTCGAGGTCGAACTGTTCCTGGATGATCGTGTCGCTCTGGAGGTAATCGCCGGGCAGGATGTTGAAGACATCGCGCAGTGCGTTGTAGTCGGGCGCGCTCCTCAGATTGCCGAGGTCGATGGTGCCGTAGCGATAGCGCACGCCCGGAATGACATCGAAGCGCACGACCGGCCTGCCTTCGGCCTCGCCCTCGCCCGGTTCCAGCGCTCCGATCGTGCGGAGGATCTCGCCATTGTAATAGCCATAGACCCGCAGGAGGTTGTTGAGCAGTTCCTCGTCCTCGCGCGCACGGGCGGCGATCTGCGCGACATTGGCATCGTCGGAACCGAGTTCCTCGATGGTCGATAGTGCCTCGTAACGGGCGACGAAGCCGCCACGCTCGGTAAAGGGTGGTTCGGCCTGAGGGAAACCGAGGATCAGATTGTCGGCGAGTTGCTCCGTCTCGGCATTCTCGAACTCGACCTGCGGGGCGCCGGTGTCGAGATCGGCAAACTGAATGTCCTCTTCCGGTTCGAGCGGCTCGAAACCGTCGATTTCCAGTTCGTCCGGCCATGCAAGATCGAACCCGGGAGGAGCGTCGATCGGCGTTTCGGGTTCGGGAACGACGTCGCCGGTGGTCTCGGTGTCTTCAACCGTGCCCTGCGCTGCCCACTCCTCGGGATTGTCGAGAGCGCTGTCGGGGATCAGGTCCTCTAGCCGTTCAGGCGCCTGCTGGTCCTGCGTAGCCGCAGGCACCGACGCTAGCGCGAGCGCGGCAACACAGCTTTTCAGGAATGCGCGTATCGGTTCAGTCGGCCAGCTTGTATTCGCGCTGGCTTCCGTCCTTGGCCGGCAGGGGCTCGACGGTGCGAGCGACGCGCGGCCGGGTTGCTGCGGTGATGAGGCGCTTCTGCTCGTCTTCGGGCATGCGTTCCCATCCTCCGCGGGTAAGCCGTTCGAGCGGGCGGTAACGCACCTTGTACTGCATCCGCTCCGACCCTTCGACCCAATAGCCGAGGTAGACGTAGGGCAGGCCCTGCGCGGCTGCCCGGCGGATGTGGTCGAGGATGATGAAATTTCCAAGCCCGGCACGATCCTCAATATCAGGGTCGTAGAAGCTGTAGATCATCGACAGCCCGTCGCCCTGCACGTCCGTGAGACAGGCGCCGATCAACCGTCCCGGCTGCGACCCAACTCCCGGCTCCCGATATTCAACGACATAGCTGGATACCGGAGTGTGTTCCACCATATCCGCAAAGTCGGATTCGTCCATCTCTGCCATGCCGCCGCCGGGGTGGCGATGAGCGAGATACTTGCGCAGCAATTCGTACTGTTCGTCGGTCGCCCAGGGGCGGCATTCGGCGACTTCGATATCGCTGTTCGCCTTCAGCGTGCGCTTCTGGCTGCCGGAAGGCTTGAATTCGTTGGCGACGACGCGGACCGAGACGCAGGCCTGGCAGTCGAGGCAGGAGGGCCGGTAGGCGACCGTCTGGCTGCGCCGGAACCCGATTCGCCCGAGCGCTTCGTTGAGTTCGTCCGCGCTCTGCCCGCGCAGTTCCGTGAACACCTTTCGCTCGCTCTTGCCCGGCAGATACGGGCACGGCGCAGGGCTCGTCACGAAGAAGCGGGGGAAGCGGATCGGGGCCGTCACGGGTTGATGACATCCTCTGCGTTGCGGGCGACTTATATGTTTAACGACTCCTTTATGCCCGAGTGGTGCCCGGGTTAAAAGTGCCTTAACCACGAAAGTGGACCCAAGGCCGTTTCCGGCCCCGCCGGTCGCCCTATTCCAGCTCGGCCAGTTCGACCGAATAGCCCTTGGCTTCCAGCGCCTTGACCAGGCGGTCGATCTGGCTGCCGTCGCGCGCCTCGCACTCGATCTCGGTGATCAGGCCCTTGGCGGGAAGCGCGGTGAAAATGCGCTGGTGGTAGATCTCGATGATGTTGACGTTGTGGTCGTTGAACTCGCGCATCACCTTGTAGAGCGCGCCGGGGCGGTCCTGCAGCGTGATCCTGAGGCGCGCCAGCCGCCCGCTGCGGGCAAGGTCGCGCAGCAGCACGTTGGCGAGCAGGCGGGTGTCGATATTGCCGCCGCACAGCACAAGGCCGACGGTCTTGCCGGCAAAGCGTTCGGGATAGGACAGGACGGCGGCTAGACCCGCAGCGCCAGCACCTTCGACGACGGTCTTCTCGATCTGGAGAAGCAGCGACACGGCGTGTTCCAGCTTGGGTTCGCCGACCAGCAGGACCTCGTCGACCAGTTCGCGGATGACCTGGCTGGTAAAGGCACCGGGCTGCTTGACCGCTATGCCCTCCGCCAGCGTGTCGCCGCCGCACGGCAATTCCTCGCCGGTCACGGCGGAATACATCGAGGGGAACAGCTGGGCCTGCACGCCGACCATCTCTATATCGGGGCGCAGCGCCTTGGCGACCGTCGCCATGCCGCTCATCAGGCCGCCGCCGCCGATCGGCACGACGAGGCAGTCGAAATCGTCCTTTGCCTCCAGCATCTCGAGCGCGACCGTGCCCTGCCCTGCCGCGACATTGGGGTCGTCGAAGGGGTGGACGAAGGTGAGGCCGCGTTCCCGCTCCAGCTCGCGCGCATGGGCATAGGCCTCGTCGAAGGTCTCGCCGAACAGCTCGACCTTCCCGCCGACGCTTTCGGTCTGCATCACTTTCACGCTGGGCGTGGTCGAGGGCATCACGATAGTCACGGGAACGCCCAGCCTGCGCCCGTGATAGGACAGGCCCTGCGAGTGGTTGCCTGCAGACGCCGCGATAACGCCGCGGCGGCGCTGTTCTTCCGACAGGTGGAGCAAGGCATTCAGCGCGCCGCGTTCCTTGTAGGCGGCCGTGAACTGGTGGTTCTCGAACTTAAGCCAGATGTCCGCCCCGGTAATCTCCGACAGGGTGATGGAGTGCATCAACGAGGTCTTGACCACTGCGCCTTCGATACGCGCAGCAGCAGCCCTCACATCGTCGAGGGTCAGGAGATCGGTCGCCTTCTCTCCGGTCGGCAGGGGATTGGCCTGTGTCATCGCCGGGGAAACTACGGACCCCTCCTTGGCGGCGCAATGAGCGAAAGGGTTTGCCCGTGCCAAGCTTTGCCTTATCGCAGGCCCCGAACACGGATTGGGAAAGCCTGATGAAGAAGACACTTGTTGCCGCCCTGCTCGCCACCACCGTCGCCGTGCCCGCACAGGCCGACGTGCTCGTCGACAACGTGACCGGCATCACCATGGATGCCGACGGCAAGGTGAAGCGGTTCGAGGCGCTGGTGATCGATGACGATGGCAAGGTGGCGAAGGTTATCGGCCGGGGCGAGGACCGCCCGCGCACCGACTACCGCGAGGATGGCAAGGGCCGCGTCATGCTGCCCGGCATGATCGATGCGCACGTCCACGTGATGGGCGTCGGCTTCGGCGCGCTGACGCTGGACCTGTCCGAAACGAATTCGCTTGAGGAAGCGCTCGACAAGATCCGCACCTTTGCTGCCGAAAACGAAGCCCGTCCGTGGATCCTCGGGCGCGGCTGGAACCAGGAAAAATGGGGCCTAGGCCGCTTCCCGACCGCTGCCGAACTCGACAGCGCCGTGGCCGATCGCCCGGTTTATCTCGAGCGCGTCGACGGCCATGCCGGCTGGGCCAACAGCCTCGCCATGCAGGCCGCAGGGATCACCGCGCAGAGCAAGTCTCCTGCAGGCGGCAGGATCGAAACCCTGCCCGGCTCGAAACAGCCCAGCGGCGTCTTCGTCGATGCTGCCGAGGAACTCATGCGCAAGGCCATCCCGGCACCGCGTGCCAACGAGCGCGACCTCGCGCTCGCCGAGGCGCAGAAAGTCTTCCACCGCTACGGAATCACGGCGGTCGCCGACATGGGCACCACGATCGAGGACTGGCAGGCCTTCCGCCGCGCCGGCGACATGGGTGCGCTGAACCTGCGCATCATGTCCTACGCCTCGGGGCCCGAACAGATGGTGCTGATCGGCGGATCGGGCCCCTCGCCCTGGCTCTACGACGACAAGCTGCGCATGAACGGCGTGAAGCTCTATCTCGACGGCGCGCTGGGCAGCCGCGGGGCATGGCTCAAGCGCCCCTATGCCGACGATCCGGGCAATTACGGCCTCCCGCTGCAGACCCCAGCGCAGCTTCGCAACATCCTCGTGCGCGCCGCACAGGGCGGCTTCCAGCCGGCAGTCCACGCCATCGGCACGGCTGCCAATGCGGAAGTGCTGAACGCGGTGAACGAGATCGCGGAAAGCTTCGACGGCGATCGCCGCTGGCGGATCGAACACGCGCAGATCATCGATCCGGTCGACCTGCCGAAGATCGCGGAAAACGGCATCATCGCCTCGATGCAGCCGCTCCACCAGACGTCCGATCGCCTGATGGCCGAGGCGCGGCTGGGCATGGACCGCCTCGAAGGCGCCTATGCCTGGAACACCGTGCTGCAACTGGGCGGCAAGCTGGCCTTCGGCTCGGACGCGCCGGTGGAACCGTCGGACGTCTTTGCCGGCTATGCAGCCGCGATCACGCGCATGGATGCGAACGGCCAGCCCTTCGGCGGCTGGCTGCCGAAGGAACGCGTCAATCGCGAGGAAGCTCTTGCCGGGTTCACCTCGGACGCGGCCTATGCTGGCTTTGCGGAAGGCCGCTTCGGCAGGCTGCTGCCGGGCGAGAGGGCCGACTTCATCCTGGTCGACCGCGACCCGCTGATGGCGACGCCGGAAGAAATCCGCGCGACCAAGGTGCTGGAAACCTGGGTCGGCGGCCGGAAGGTCTACGACGCGGACTGATCGGCGGCGGGTTCTTCCGCCGCCTTTTCCTTCGCGTCGCGCTTGTCGAAGATGCGCATCAGCACGAGCGAGCCTTCGAACAACAGCAGCAGCGGGATGGCGAGCAACAGCTGCGAACCCGGGTCGGGCGGCGTGATGATCGCTGCCACGATCACGACCAGCACGATGACATAGCGCCGTGCATTGACCAGCTGTTCGCGCGTCACGATGCCTGCGCGATGCAGCAGCAGCAGAAGGACGGGGAGCAGGAAGCTCATCCCGAAGGCGAGGATGAACTGCATCACGAGGCCGAGATATTCGTTGGCTGTCGGCAGGGCATTGATTTCGAGCCCGCCTGCCGTGCCCTCGAAGCCGAGGAACCACTCGAAAGCGGTCGGCATCACGACGTAATAGGCCAGCGCCGCGCCGCAGGTGAACAGGAACGGCGTCGCGATCAGGAAGGGCAGAAATGCCTTCTTCTCGCGCGCATAGAGCCCCGGCGCGATGAACGCCCAGAGCTGGTTCGCGATATAGGGAAACGCGATGCAGAAGCCTGCGAACAGCGCCACTTTCAGCTCGACGAAGAACACCTCGTAAAGCTTGGTAAAGATCAGCTGCCCCTTGCCGTCGGGAAAGGACGATTTGAGCGGCTGGATCAGGAAGCCGAGGATGTCGTCCGCGAAATAGAGGCACGCGCCGAACGCCACCACCAGCGCGGCGACGCAGCGGACCAGCCGCGTGCGCAGTTCCATCAGGTGGTCGAGCAGCGGCGCCTGGCTTTCGTCGATGTCCTTGATCTCGAAGGCCATGTCAGCTCTCGCCCTTGGCCGGCGGAGGGGGCGGTACGTCACCAAGCGGCAGGCCCGGCTCCGCCTCGGCGGGGCCGCCATGTTCCGGCGCTTTCTTCGGCGCGGCCCGCTTGATTGCCGCCTCTGCCGCAGCGTCGGCATCCGCCGGGTCCGCCGCAGGAGCCATGGGCGTCATTTCGCTATCGGGCGCGCCGCCTTCCGGCTCGTTGCCGGTCGGATACTTGGCCATGATTTCCTTGTTGCGGTCGGCCCACTGCTTTTCCATGTCCTCGATTTCCGCCTGCCGGACCATCTCGTCGATGCCGGCGCGGAAATGGGTGGACATGCGGCGCAGCTTGCCGATCCAGCGTCCGGCGCTACGCATGGCACGCGGCATGTCCTTCGGGCCGATCACGAGGATCGCCACGATGACAATCACCAGCAGTTCGCTGGCGCCGATATCGAACATGCGTGCCTCCGCCCTCTAGCGGATTACTTGGTGTCGGACGTCGACTTGACCTGGTCTTCGGTCAGCCCTTCGCTGGCGGGCTTCGCCTCGTGTTCGAGGTGCTTGGTCGGCTTGGCGTCGTCTTCGTTCATGCCCTGCTTGAAGCTTTTGATGCCCTTGCCGAAATCGCCCATCATCTCGGAAATGCGGCCGCGGCCGAACAGGACGAGGATGACGATGGCGATAATGATGAGCTGCCAGGGGCCGAGCGACATGGGATTACCTTTGTAAGTGGGTTTCTGCCGATATAGGCGTTCGGCAGGCGCAATGCCAGTCAGCTTGCGTCTTCGCTCTCGTCTTCCTCGTCCGGCATCGCGGTGAGTTCCTCGAACGCGTCGTCGACCGGATCGAGCAGGCCGGTAGCGCGCAATTCCGCGATTCCGGGCAGGTCCCGGCGGCTGGAAAGGCCGAAATGGTCGAGGAATTCGGGCGTCGTCGCGTAGATCGTGGGGCGCCCGGGCACTTCCCGCCGCCCGGCGATCTTCACCCAGCCCGCTTCCATCAGCACGTCCAGCGTGCCGCCAGATGTCTGGACGCCGCGGATCGATTCGATTTCGGCGCGGCTTACGGGTTCGTGATAGGCGATGATCGCCAGCACTTCTGTCGCGGCGCGGCTGAGGCGGCGGACCTGTTCCTTTTCCTTGCGCAGCAAATGGGCAAGGTCGGGCGCGGTCTCGAAATGCCAGCGCTTGCCGCGCTCGACCAAGTGGACGCCGCGTTCGGCATAGGTTTCCGCCAGCACTGCCAGTGCATCGCGCACGTCCGACGTCGCCGCATCGCCCAGGAACCCGGCAAGCGCATCCACGCTCATCGGTTCCTCGGCCGCGAACAGCGCCGCTTCGATCGCGCGTTCCAGTTCGGTCACGACACGCGCCTCAGGCGCAGCGGGCCGAAAATGTCCTCCTGCGCAAGCTCGGCCTTGCCGAGCCGGGCGAGTTCGAGCGCGGCTACGAAGCTCGATGCGAGCGCCGAGCGCTTGAGGCGCGGTTCGGCATGCGGCGGCAGAAAATCGCGGATTTCCATCCATTCCAGCGTCACGCCCAGCATGTTCGACACGCGTTCGAGCGCGCTGTCGAGCGTCATCACGGGCCGTTCGCGCACCATGTGGATGGCCGGCGCGGTGCGCGCCTTGACCCGTCCGTAGGCCTCGATCAGCGCGAACTGGTCGCAGTGCCACTGCGTCTTGCGGACAATGGCGAGGCCTTCGGGTGCCCCGCGCAGGAACACGTCGCGCCCGATACGGTCGCCGCCCATGAGGCGCGCTGCCGCATCGCGCATCGCGCCAAGCCGCTGGAGGCGCAGCTGGAGCCTGAGCGCCAGTTCTTCCGGGCTCGGATCCTCCTGCTCTTCCTTGGGCAGCAGCATCGCGGACTTGAGGTAGGCAAGCCAGGCGGCCATCACGAGATAGTCCGCCGCCAGTTCCAGCTTCAGCGCCTCGGCCTTGTCGATGTAGTCGAGGTATTGCTCGACCAGCGCGAGGATCGAAATCTCGCGCAGGTCGACCTTCTGGCGCCGTGCGAGGTCCAGCAGCAGGTCGAGCGGCCCTTCCCACCCGTCGAGTTCGAGGTAGAGCGCGCCGTCATCGACCGGCGCTTCGGCGGCAATGCCGTCCCAGTCGTCCGCCTGATCGGGCGCGTCGCCGAAGAGCAGCCCGTCGCTCATGCCGCATGCTCCGCCACCGCGAGCAGCGCATCGCGCTTGGCGAGGAGGTGGCCGATCTCGACCTCGTCCATGGGATCGCCCATCAGCGCGTGGACGCGTTCGAGGCGCGCGGTCGCTGCATCGCCCATCGCGCCGATCCGGTTCGCAATGGCGATCTGGTCGTCCATGCGCGCCCAGCAGTTGAGGGCGATGTCGCATCCGGCGGCCAGCGCCTTTTCGCAGCGTTCGGGGATCGTGCCTTCGAGCGCCTGCATGTCGATATCGTCGGACAGGAGCAGGCCGTCGAAGCCGATCTTCCCGCGAATGACATTGCCGATCACATCGGGCGAAAGCGTTGCCGGGCGATGCGCATCCCAGGCAGTGAAAACGATATGCGCGCTCATGCCCAAGGGGTGGCTGGCAAGCGAGCGGAACGGTTCGATATCGACTTCGAGCTCCGCCTCGCTGGCTTCGACGCGGGGCAGTTCCTTGTGGCTGTCGACCGTGGCGCGGCCGTGGCCCGGCATGTGCTTGAGGCAGCCGACCACGCCTGCATGCCCCATCCCGTCGAGCACGGCGCGACCGAGCGCTGCCACCTGCATCGGGTCGCTGCCCAAGGCCCGGTCGCCGATGACATTGTCCGTTTCGGGTCGCCGCACGTCGAAGGGGGCATGGAAATCCACGCTGACACCGACTCGGGCGAGTTCGCGGGCAATCGCTTCCGCATTCACGCGGGCGGCCTCGATCGCGGATGCCGGGGCGATTTCGAACAGGCGCGCGAATGCCTCGCCGGCAGGGAATTTCGGCCATTCGGGGGGCTTCATGCGCGAAACGCGTCCGCCTTCCTGGTCGATGGAGACGATCAGGCGGTCACGGCCATGGATGGCCCGCAAATCGTCGGTCAGCCGCCGCATCTGCTCGCGGTTTTCGCAATTGCGCGCGAACAGGATGTAGCCCGCCGGATCGGCGTCCTTGAAAAAGGCGCGTTCCTCGGCCGTCAGTTCGGGGCCGGAAATGCCGAAGATTACGGGCAACATGCGAGGAATTTGCGCCGCTTGCCCCTTGCAGGCAAGCGGGTTGCCGACGGGAGGTGTGGAAAGCGCGCCCTATTTGGCCGGCCGGGCGCTATTTCACGAAACAGGGCAGGCCGTCGGACTTCAGCCGGCCGCACAGCGCGTTGGCCGAACCGCGATCACCCGCGACGGCCTGGAGGCGGTAGACCTTGCCGATATCGACCTGCGCCTCGACGACGCGGTGGCTTACCCCGCTCAGCGCCTCGGTCTGGCGGATGAGGCGAGCCCAGGCAGCTTCCGCTTCCTCGCGGCTCGGGAATGCGCCGACCTGGACGCCGACGCCCGAACGCGGTTCCGGCTTCGGGGCAGGCGCGGCGGCAGGCTCGTCCCCGGCATTGAGCGTGGTGGCGAGCGACGGCGCGGCGGCGCTGCCGGGCTTGTCGGCCAGGCGGCCTTCGCGGGTCTGCCCTTCGCCCACGGCAAAGCTGGTGTCGCCCGTGCCGGCATAGGTCTTGCCGCCCGGGTTTTCGGGCCGCGATTTGTAGGGCTCGTCGGGAGCGGCGATCAGGCTGCCGTCGGCAGGCGGTTCGCTGGCCGCGCCGCCGAGAAAGTACCAGGCGCCGCCGAGGATCGCACCGATCAGGACGACGGCAAGCACGCCAATGAGGACGATGCGCGAGGTCGCAAAGCCACCTTCCTCGCCCTCTTCCTCGTCGGCTTCCAGCCACGGCAAGCGCTCGTCGCTGTCGATCAGCTCGAGATCTTCGCCCTCGTCCCAGTCTGCGCCCTGGTCGTAGCCGCCTGCGGCCATTCCTACATCTCCTCGACCGCCTCGACCCCGAGAATGCCGAGGCCGTTGCGGATTACCTGCCCGATCTGGGAGGCGACGAACAGCCGCGCTCCGGTCAATTCGGCATCCCCCTCCTGGATGATGCGCTTTGCCGGATCATCGTTACCCGCATTCCAGTAGCTGTGGAAGGCGGCGGCGAGATCGCCGAGGAAAAATGCGATGCGGTGAGGTTCGCGGGCGCGCGCGGCGGCCTCGACGATACGCGGGAATTGCGCGGCTTCGCGCACCAGCGCCAGTTCGTCCGCACCGAGGCGACCCAGATGCGCGTCGCTCGGCTCGACACCGGCCTTGCGCAGGGTCGAGCGGATACGCGCATGGGCGTACTGGAGGTAGAAGACCGGGTTGTCCTTGCTGGCCTCGACCACCTTGGCGAAGTCGAATTCCATCTGCGCTTCGGGCTTGCGGGTCAGCATGGTGAAACGCACCACGTCCTTGCCCACTTCCTCGACGACGTCGGCCAGCGTCACGAAGGTGCCCGAACGCTTGGACATCTTTACCGGTTCGCCGTCCCGCATCAGGTTGACCATCTGCACCAGCTTCACGTCGAAGGGGATCGGCTGGCCCTGCCCTTCGGAAAGCGCGGCGACGGCCGCCTTGATCCGCTTGACCGTACCGGCATGGTCAGCGCCCCAGATATCGATCAGCGCGTCGGCCTTTTCCGCCTTCTGCAGGTGATAGGCGAGGTCGGCCCCGAAATAGGTCCAGGCCCCGTTCGATTTCTTGATCGGGCGGTCCTGGTCGTCACCGAACCGGGTCGAGCGGAACAGCGGCAGTTCGACCGGCTCCCAATCTTCGGGCGGGGCCTTGCCCTTGGGCGCTTCGAGCACGCCGTCATAGACGAAGCCGTGTTCGCGCAGCCACTTTTCGGCATCTTCGGGCTTTCCGGCGGCCTGCAATTCGGCCTCGGAGGCGAAGGTATCGTGATTGATGCCCAGCAGCGCGAGATCGGCGCGGATCATGTCCATCATCGCCGCGACTGCCTTCTGGCGGAACAGCACCAGCCATTCCCCTTCCGGAGCGGCGGCGTATTTGCCGCCGAATTCGGCAGCCAGGGTCTTGCCGACCGGCTTCAGATATTCGCCCGGGTAGAGGCCTTCGGGGATTTCGCCGATGTCTTCGCCAAGCGCCTCGCGGTAGCGAAGGTGTGCCGAGCGGGCGAGCACGTCTACCTGTCCGCCTGCATCATTGACGTAATATTCGCGGATCACCTCGTGACCGGAAAATTCGAGCAGGCCCGCTAGCGCGTCGCCCACCACCGCGCCGCGGCAATGGCCCATGTGCATCGGGCCGGTCGGGTTGGCCGACACGTATTCGACATTGACCTTCTGGCCGCCGCCCATCGCGGACCGGCCATAGTCTGCGCCCATGGCGGCAATCGCCGAGAGTTCGCGCAGCCACGCCGTGTCGGCAAGGCGCAGGTTGATGAAGCCCGGTCCGGCAATGCTGGCCTCGACGATATCGGGTTCGCGCGTGAGGTGATCGACGATCAGTTCGGCAAGCGCGCGCGGATTGGTCTTGGCCTGCTTGGCCAGCACCATGGCGGCATTGGTCGCAAGGTCGCCATGCGAGGGATCGCGCGGCGGTTCCACCGTTACGTTCGATCGGTCGGTCCCGGACGGAAGCTGTCCTTCCATCTCGAGAGCATTGAGAACAGCGTCGATTTTCGCCGCGAAAGAGGCGTGGAGTGTCTGCATGTCAGCCATGCCCGCGCGCCTAGACGAATCGGGCGAAATGGCAAGATGCGAGGGGCGCTTGCGCCCGCCCGGTCAACGGGTGACGTTGTAGCGCAGCTGGTCTTCGGTCAGCTGGAAGCCGACGAGCAGTTCGAAGGTCGCGCGCTGGACGGCGGCACGCACTTCGGGATCGGCCAGCGGATCGAGCGCGGCATCGGGATCGCCCGGCTCGCGCTTGCGTGTGATGCGTTCGCGCACGTCGGCGGGAAGCGTCGCATCGGCACGGTTCACGAAAGCACCCGCCTTGGCCGACGCGCTGGCGCGCTCCTGGCCATCGGCAAAGTTGAGCGTCACGGTGCCGACACGCTTGGTGACGACCGCGCTGCCACCACGCAGGACGGTGGAGAAATAGGGCAGTTCGACCGTGCGTGCGCCGCGCACATCGCTGCGGCGGGCGACCACATCGAAGCTCGCTTCGGAATAGACGCGCTCCACGTCTTCCGAGCAGGTCGATGTCAGGTTGGTGATCGCGGCCGTCACGTCGAGATCGGCCTGCGTCTTGGTGCCCGTGTTGCGGAACACGGTGATATCGCCGGTGTAATCGGGGATACCGACGGCGGGGCAGGCCGTGCGCACTGCGGTAATGCCGACCGCGTTTCCGGACACGACCAGTTCACCATCGCTCTTGCATCCCGCCAGTGCGAGACCCATTCCAAGTGCGGTCAGGAGGCGAAAGCGATTGGTCATGTCTGCGGCATTCCTCGTAAGTTCGTATTCAAAGACCCGACCGGGGCGTGCGTGCCCTAGCTTGGCGCGATGCAAAGCGCTAGAGGGGCGCGCATGAACGCCCCCTTTCCATCCACCGCTGCGGGCAACGACCCCCGGCTGCCCCTGAAGCTGCTGATTGCAGCGCCCCGCGGTTTCTGCGCCGGCGTCGACCGTGCGATCGAGATCGTGGAACGTGCGCTCCAAAAGTATGGTGCGCCAGTCTATGTGCGGCACGAAATCGTCCACAACCGCTATGTGGTCGATTCCCTGAAGGCCAAGGGCGCGATTTTCGTCGAGGAACTGGACGAGGTGCCCGACGATGCACCGGTCGTCTTTTCCGCGCATGGCGTGCCGAAATCGGTCCCGGCCGAGGCCGAGCGGCGCAAGCTCCTTTATGTCGATGCCACCTGCCCGCTGGTGAGCAAGGTGCACCGCCAGGCCGAACGCCAGATCGAAAAGGGGCAGCACATCCTCTTTATCGGCCATGCCGGCCACCCCGAGGTGATCGGCACCATGGGGCAGGTCCCCGAAGGCCAGATCACCTTGGTCGAAACGGTCGAGGATGTCGCCGACCTGCCCTTCACGCAGAATGACGACCTCTCCTTCCTCAGCCAGACCACGCTGTCGGTCGACGACACGCGCGAAATCATCGAGGCGCTTCAGGACCGCTATCCGCAGATCGTCGCGCCCAAGGCGGAAGACATCTGTTACGCCACCAGCAACCGGCAGGCGGCAGTGAAGGAAATCGCGGGCGGCTGCGATCTCGTCCTCGTAATCGGCGCGCCGAATTCGTCGAACTCGCTGCGCCTCGTAGAGGTTGCCGAGCGCATGGGCACCGATTCCCGCCTCATCCAGCGGGCCGAGGATATTCAGCCCGAATGGCTCGAAGGCGTCGCCACACTGGGCCTGACGGCAGGCGCCTCCGCACCGGAAAAGCTCGTGCGCGAAGTGGTCGACCGCCTGTCCGACTGGCGGCAGGTGAGCGAAGAGATCATCACCACCGCCGAGGAAAACATGGTGTTCAAGCTGCCCCGGCAGCTGACCGAATAGCTTGGCGGTCTACACCCATCTCGGTGCGGAAGAGCTTGCCCGGCTGATCGCCGAATACGATGTCGGCCAGCTGGTGTCCGCCAAGGGCATCGCGGAAGGCGTCTCCAATTCGAACTGGCTGGTCGAGACGACGCAGGGCCGGTTCATCCTGACCATGTACGAGCGGCGGATCGACACGGGCGACCTGCCCTTCTTCCTCGGCCTGCTCGACCACCTTGCCGAACGCGATTGCCCGGTGCCGGCAACGATCCATGATCGCAGCGGCGGCATCTACCGGCTGATCGACGGCAAGGCTGTTGCGCTGATCGAATTCCTGCCGGGCGTTTCGCCCAATGCTCCGACGCCGGCGCAGGCCCGCGCGGTCGGCGCCGCCCTTGCCGAAGTGCATCTCGCCGCGCGCGAATTCCCGCTCGACCGGACCGACGGCCTCGCACCCCGCAATACTCTGGCAATTCTGGAGCGGTGCAGCAGCGCGCTCGCCTCCATCGATGCCGACCTTCCGCGCGCTCTCGAAAAGGGCCGCGAGGTAGTGGCTGCATGGCCGGATGACTTGCCGCGATCGGTCATCCATTCCGATCTTTTCCCGGACAATGTCCTGATGCTGGGGGAGCAGGTGACGGGGATGATCGACTTCTATTTCGCCTGCAACGGGTCGATGGCCTACGACCTTGCCGTCACTCACGCTGCATGGTGCTTCGACAAGCGCGGCGAGCGGTTCGACCCGGCGATCGGACAGGCCTTGGTAGAAGGCTATTGCGATGTCCGGCCGCTGGGCGATGCCGAACGGGCGGCCCTGCCGCTGCTGGCGCAAGGGGCCTGCCTGCGTTTCGTTGCCAGCCGGGCCGAAGACTGGCTCGACACCCCGGCCGACGCGCTGGTGACGCGCAAGGATCCGATGGATTTCGTGCGGCGGTGGGATTTCTACGTCGAAAACGGCGCGCGGGTCTTCGCCTGAGCGCATCAGGCAGCTAGGGCGCGCGGCGATGAAACACGTAGAACTCTTCACCGACGGTTCGTGCAAGGGCAACCCGGGCCCGGGAGGCTGGGCCGCGCTGCTGCGTATGGGACGCCACGAAAAGGAAATGTCGGGGGGCGAGCCTCACACCACCAACAACCGGATGGAAATGACCGCAGCGATCCGCGGCCTGTCCGCCCTGATCGAGCCCTGCAAGGTCGATATCTATACTGACAGCAAGTACCTGATCGACGGCATCACCAAGTGGGTGCACGGCTGGAAGAAGCGCGGCTGGGTCAATGCCAGCAAGAAGCCCGTCATGAATGCCGAACTTTGGCACGACCTCATCGAGGTGACGGCGCGTCATCATGTCGAATGGTACTGGGTCCGCGGACATTCGGGCCACCCGGAAAACGAACGGGTGGATGCCCTCGCCAACCAAGCCGCCGACAGGGCGGCGGCCGGCGAGGGATCATAGGGTCAGCTTTCGTCGACCGTTTCGGCGCCCGGGCCGTTCTTCTTGATCGATTCAATCGCGTTCTTGGCGCTGGCCTTCGAGCTGTAGCCCTCGGTCCAGAAGATCGCTTCCGAATTGTACATGAAGTAAGCGACGAACTCGCCGGCCTTGTTCTTCTTGATCTTGAAATGGTGAGCCATCGATCTTCTCCCGTTTTTGCGGCTTCGGATGCCACACCCTAACAAATGATATGCGCTTGGCTAGGGGAAGCGGGCCGGCGAATAGAGGGTTGCATCAATTGTGCGGGTCATTTCATCGCTTGCGGCGCCCGTCAGCAGCTGGGCTGCCAGCCGCGCCGCCGCCGGTGACGTCTGGATGCCGAAGCCCCCCTGCCCCGCGAACCAGGCAAATCCCTCGACCTGCGGATCGAAGCCGTAGACCGGCAACCGGTCCGGCGCGAAGCTCCTGAGCCCCGCCCACTTGCGCTCGAGCGCGCGCACCTTCCAGTCGACGACCTGTTCGAACCGGTCGATCGCTTCGGCGACTGCCAGTTCCTCCGGCGCGGCATCGCAGGCCTCGACCGGATCCTCGTCATGCGGGCTGAGCCACACCCGGCCCGTCTCCGGCTTGAAGTAGAAGCTCCCCGCGATGTCGAGCACGAGCGGCAGGTCCGCGTCCGGTGCCGGATCGGTGCGCAATTGTGCAACGGTGCGCCGATATGGTTGGATGCCTAGGGGCTTCACCCCGGCAAGTTTCGCGACTTCGTCCGCCCAGGCGCCCGCAGCATTGACCAGCACGGCGGCGCGATAGGTTTCGCCCTTTGTATCCGTCAGCGTCCACACACCGTCGGTGCGGGAAGCGGCAGCCAGCTGCGCGCGGCACGCGATTGCTACGCCAAGCTGGCGAGCGCGACCGAGGTAATGCGCGTGGAGCCCTGCCACGTCGATGTCGGCGCAGGCAGGTTCCCAGATGGCCGAGGTCCAGCTCTCGCGCAGGCCGGGCACACGGCCTTCCAGCTCGTCCCGGCCGATGCGTTCGATCGTCGCGCCGCTATCGGCGAAGCGGGACATGAAGGCGTCGAGTTCACCGGCGTCGCTTTCCCGCCCGATGTAAAGCGCACCGCGCGGGGTCAGGAATCCGTGCTCCCGCAGGTACGCACCCGATGCGATCGTCAGCGGGACGATCTCGGGACCGCCGTAGCATTCTTCCCAGAAGGCTGCGGACCTGCCCGTCGAGTGGTAACCGGGCTGGTCCTCCGCCTCGAGCACCTGCACGCTCGCACCGGCCTCTGCTAGTTCGGCGGCAAGGCTGGCTCCGGCGATACCGGCTCCGACAATGGCAAAATCGTATGTCGTCACGATGCGGCGGGCGCCACCCGGTCAAGGAACTCGGAAACGGCATCGAGCGCGCGGTTTCGCACGGCCGGCACCTCGCGGAAAATCTCGTGATGGGCCTCGGAGCCGAACTCGACTAGCTCGCCGCGCGGCAGGCGCTCGGCTGCGCGCTTGGCCGCAGCGTGGCTGACCAGCTTGTCGTTCGCGGTGGAGACGATCAGCACAGGCACGTCGATTCCCTCCATCGCGCCCGAAGCCTCGATCGCGCGGGTCGAGGCATAAGCGCGCTCGACCCAGCCCCAGCTGCCCGGACCCATGACCAGTTCGGGACGCTTCTCGCGCCACCAGAGTTCGTCGGCATATCGCTCGCCGTCATGGGTGAGCAGGTCGCGGCGGCGTGCAGGGATTTCGCCGGGCTTCTCGCTCCATTTCCAGGCAGGCCTTGTCGGTTCGCCGACCTTGGTCATGACCTTGGCGACGCCGTGAAGCAGCGGCAGCGGCAAGGGCGGGCCGCTCATGCCGAGCATGGGAGCGGAGAGGACCACCGCATCGGGCAATACGGCACCGTCCACGAGGGCGCGCATGACGATATGCCCGCCCATGGAATGCGCGGCGAGGATATGCGGCCCCGGGGTCTGTGCCGTCCAATCGCGCCACAGGTGCGCAAGATCGTCGACCCAGTCGGAAAAGTCGCCGACGTGGCCGGTGACCGCATCGTCGCCCAAGCGGCCCGAGCCTGCCTGACCGCGCCAGTCGGCCGCGGTCACCCGCCAGCCGGCGCGGTGCCATTCTTCCAGCGTCTCAAGATATTTCTCGTAGAAGTCACCGCGCCCCGGCAGGAACAGGATCGAGCCGCGCGGCGACCCCTGGGCACCCGGCCAGTCGATCCGGCGCAATGCGTGACCGTCTGCGGCCGTCCAAACGCTCTCGTTCGCATGGGCCGGGATAGCGCGGCGGTCGATTGCTGTCCGGGCGATTTTTTCGGTGGCGTCGGGAATGATGTCCTCCGGCATGCGCGTCGATGGCATGGTTACTATTTGGTAAGCATGTTTCGGTAGCACCACCCCCTGAGATCAGTTCCGGGGGCGTGATGCACGACCAGATTTTCACCTACGTTTTGCTTGCCGCCTTGGCAATCGGCCTGCTGTGGGCAGCGGTGACCGATCTCAAGAGCCGCACCATCGGCAATCGCCTGAACCTGGCGATCGCCGCCGGCGCGCCGCTGTTCTGGTGGGCCAGCGGCCTTTCGCTGTGGCCCGGCGTTGCCATCCAGCTCGGTATCGCAGTCGTGACCTTCGCGGTCTGCTGCCTGTTCTTCGCCATCCGCCAGATGGGCGGCGGCGATGTGAAGCTGCTGACCGCGCTCGCGCTGTGGTTCCCGCCGACCAACTTCATGGTGCTGGTAATCATCATGGCGATGGCCGGTTGGGTGCTGACACTCGCCATGGGCATGTGGGGCGTTGCGCATTCGCGCGTCGTGGGCGGACGTCCTGTCCGCGATACGCTGCTGCTGGGAGCCTGCACGCTGGTCGCGGCGAATTTCGCCAGCGCCGTCCTGGGTGGTCCCAAGCTGGCCTTGCCCGATGCGATCATGGAACCGCTGGCCTCGAACGGGGCCGCGTCGATTCTGGTCGCGCTGGTGCCGGTTGCCATTCTTTCCTTCGTTACGCTGGCCTCGATCCGGATCATCCGCCGGCACGACCAGCAGCCGCGCATTCCTTACGGACTCGCCATCGCAATCGCCGGCCTGTGGGTCGCGGGCGGTGATCTCGTTGCAGACTTTTCTCGGGCCTCTTTGGGCTGACAACCCGATTTTAACCAATCGGATCGTAGAGACGGAAACCATAGCAGCCCGCCATCGATTCACGCGGGCCTTATGAGGGGGCTTAAAAGCCATGGATAGGAAGAAGCTGGTTCTGCTGGTTGGTGCGCTGGTCGTTGCGATCGGCACGGCACTTGTTGCCCGCAGCATGTTCGCAGGAGCCGCGGCTCCGGATGCCAACGCCGCAGCGCAGGTCGAAGCCGCCGGACCCAAGGTCCTGGTCGCGCAGCGTGCCCTGCCTACCGGCACCATCATCACTGCTGACGCCATCGGCTACCAGCTGTGGCCGGAAGAGCTGGTGCAGGATGCCTACTTCCTCGACGGCGAGGCCGACATCAGCAAGCTGATCGGCACCGTCGTGCGTCATCCGATCACGGCCGGCGAGCCGGTGACCCAGGGTTCGCTCGTGAGCCCCGGCGACCGCGGCTTCCTTGCTGCAGCCCTTACTCCGGGCATGCGCGCCATCACCGTTCCGGTCGATGCGAAAAGCGGCGTTGCCGGCTTCGTCTTCCCGGGCGACCGCGTCGACATGGTCCTCACCCAGACCGTGACCGGCAATGACGGCATGGCGCTGAAAGCGTCGGAAACCATCCTTCGTAACCTTCGCGTGCTGGCGACCGACCAGTCGACCACGCAGGAAACCATCGATGGCGTTACTCAGGTCAAGGCGTTCCGCACGGTTACGCTCGAAGTGACCCCGGTCATTGCCGAGAAGGTCGCCGTCGCACAGACGATCGGCACGCTCAGCCTCGCGCTGCGCGCCATCGCCGACAGCGAAGGCGAACTCGAACGTGCCCTCGCCTCGGGCGACGTGACCATCCCCGACGATGCCACGCCCGAAGAGGAAGAACGCATCCTGCGCACTGCCATGAGCCGTCCGGACGATGCCCGCGGCACCTATGTGACGGGAGGTGACGTCTCGCGCTTCCAGCGCACCACGATGCCGCCGCAGGGTTCGCGTGGCCGCACTTCGGACAATGCCGATGGTACGTTCTCTAACACTTCGCCGCGCAACTCGGCCCCGTCGGCTCCGGTCGTCCGTGGTCCGATGGTCCGCGTGACCCGCGGCAAGAGCACCGAGGCCGTTCCGGTCGCGATGCAGGGTTCGATCCACAGCATGAACAAGGCCATCGGCGACGGTGCGGGCAAGGCAGCGGACACTGTTCCGGTCGCGCTCAAGACCCTTCGCTAAGAACAAACAAGCTCAGGAAGCCATTCAGGGGGCAATTCCATGAAACGTCGTCTTTCCACCAAACTGCTGCTTGCCGGCCTGGCGATGGCGCCGCTGGCAGCCGCACCGACGACTACGGCCACGGCCCAGTCGGTTGTCCGCCCGAGCCAGGACATCGTCCTCTCGATCGGTCGCGGCGAACTGGTCAACGTGCCCGGCGCAATGACCGATGTGTTCATCTCGAACGAGAACGTCGCGGATGTGCAGGTCAAGTCGCAGCGCCAGCTCTACCTGTTCGGCAAGTCCGGCGGCGAGACCACGGTCTATGCCAGCAACGCGGCAGGCGACATCATCTGGTCGGCCAATGTCCGCGTGGGTTCGAACATCGGCAGCATCGACCAGATGCTCGCCCTGGCGATGCCCGAAGCGCAGATCAACGTCGCCACGATGGGTACCAACGTGGTTCTCCTGACCGGGACGGTGGCAGCTCCGGAAGACGCGGCAGAGGCACAGGCCCTCGTCGAAGCCTTCGTGGGTGAAGGCACCAATGTCATCAGCCGCCTGCGCATGGCGACCCCGCTGCAGGTCAACCTGCAGGTCCGCATCGCGGAAGTCAGCCGTTCGCTGGTTCGCACGCTTGGCGTGAACCTCCAGTCGATCGACAGCACCAGCGGCTTCAAGATCGGCGTCGGCCAGGGTCGTCCGGCCACGCTGTTCGCGCCCGGCCAGTCGCTCGGCATGAACGCGCGCACCAACGATGTCGGCACCAACCCGATCACGGGTGAAGACGTCATCGTTCCGGCGACCTCGATCATGGGCGCGGACCTTGGCAGCACGCTCGGCTTTGCCGGCAAGTTCCTCGGCCTCGACATCGGCGGCGCGCTCGACCTTGCGGAAACGCAGGGTCTGGTGACCACGCTGTCGCAGCCCAACCTGACCGCCCTTTCGGGCGAGACGGCGGAATTCCTCGCCGGTGGCGAATTCCCGATCCCGCTCAACCAGGGCCTCGGCAACACCACCATCGAATACAAGAACTACGGCGTCAGCCTGGCTTACACCCCGACAGTGCTTTCGAACGGCCGGATCTCGATCCGTGTGCGTCCCGAAGTGTCGGAGCTGTCGGCCCAGGGCGCGATCGAGTTCGAGGGCTTCCGTATCCCCGCGCTTATCACGCGCCGTGCGGAAACGACCGTAGAACTCGGCTCCGGCCAGAGCTTCATGATCGCCGGCCTGCTGTCGAACAACCAGTCGAACCAGATCGAGAAGGCACCGGGCCTCGGTGACATCCCGATCCTCGGCAACCTGTTCCGTTCGACCGACTATCGTCGCGGCGAAACGGAACTGGTCATCGTGATCACGCCGTACCTGGTGAAGCCGGTCAATGCGAACGACATTCGCCTGCCGACCGACGGTTACCAGAAGCCGACCGAATTCCAGCGCCTGCTGGGCTTCCGCAATGGCGACAGCAACAGCGAAGGCCCCGCCCGCCCGGTTCCGACCGTGCGCGACGCAGGCAGCGCCGATCCGCAGATCTCCTACGAGACCTCGGGCGACAACAAGCGCGTAGCAAACAAGGGCGAAGCCCGCCGCGAAGAGAAGACCGCCGCTGCAAAGCCCGGCTTCAGCTTTGAATGAGGGGACGAGACGTGACTAACGCAATCAACCGCAAGCTTACCGCTTCGATCGCAGCCTCGCTCGCCCTCGCACTGGGCGCCTGCGGCAGCTCGAACATGGAAAACCGGACGCTTTACAGCGTGAAGCAGCCGGTGGTGGAACGCTCCAACTTCGTGCTCGACGTGAACACGAATGCCGACGGCCTGCCCGTGTCCGAACAGCAGCGCCTCGCCGAATGGTTCGAAAGCATGGACCTGCGTTACGGTGACCGCGTCGCCATCGAGGATGCGACCGGTTCGGCCGCCGTCCGCGAAGACGTCGCCGTGCTCGCCGGCCGCTATGGCCTGCTGCTTGCCGAAGGTGTGCCGGTCACTGCCGGATACGCCCAGCCCGGCCAGGCACGCGTGGTCATCACCCGTTCGACCGCATCGGTCCCGGGGTGCCCCGACTGGTCGCACACGGCCGAAGGCAATGACGGCAACGCGACCAATCCGAACTACGGATGCGCCGTCAACAGCAACCTCGCTGCGATGGTCGCCAATCCCGAAGATCTGATCCGCGGCCAGCAGGGCAGCGGTGAAACCGTCGTCACCACCTCGACCAAGGCCATCAAGGCCTATCGCGAGATGGAGCCGACCGGAAAGGGCGGCCTGCCCGAAGTCAGCACCACTGAAGGGGATTAATTCATGAGCGCTTCCTGGAAATCCGGAATGCCCGGAAATCGCGATCCGTTTGCAGCCTTCATCTGCGACGAAACCGCGCTGGATGTCCTGCGCCCGGTGGTGATCGAACTCGGCTGGCAGCCTGAAAAGTGCAACAAGGGCGGCCTGCGCAACGCGATCCAGTCGCTGTCGGTGTCGGCCAGCCCGAACATCCTGATGGTCGACCTGTCGGAAAGCGGTGACCCGCTGAACGATATCAACGCCCTCGCCGAGGTTTGCGAACCCGGCACGGTGGTGATCGCGATCGGTCAGGTCAACGACGTGCGCCTCTATCGCGACCTGCTCGCGAGCGGCATCCACGACTACCTGCTGAAGCCGCTCTCGGCCTCGGTCCTGCGCGACTCGCTCAATGCTGCACAGGCGGTCTTCATGGCCCCGCGCGGCGGCGAGGCCGACCAGGTCAAGCGTCACATCTCGACTGCGGTCGTGGGTACGCGTGGCGGCGTCGGTGCCTCGACCATCGCGACCTCACTCGCATGGATCTACGCGGAAAAGCACATGCCGACCGCGCTGCTCGACCTCGACGTGCACTTCGGTGTCGGCGCGCTCACGCTCGACCTCGAGCCGGGCCGCGGCCTGACCGACGCGATCGACAATCCGAGCCGCATCGACGGCCTGTTCATCGAACGCGCCATGATCCGCGCCAACGACAACCTGGCGATCCTGTCGGCAGAAGCGCCGATCAACTCGCCGCTGATGACCGATGGCTCGGCCTTCCTGCAGCTGCAGGAAGAGTTCCGTCACGCCTTCGAGATGACGCTCGTCGACATGCCGCGCAACATGCTGATCAACTTCCCGCACCTGCTGAACGACGTGAACGTCGTGACGCTGGTTACGGAAATGACGCTCGCCTCGGCGCGCGACACGATCCGCATCCTGTCCTGGCTCAAGACCAATGCCGCGCATGCCACCCCGGTGATCGTGGCCAACAAGGTCCAGCCCGGCATGCAGGAAATCAGCAAGGCCGACTTCGAGGCTTCCATCGAACGCTCGATCGACGTCTCGATCCCGTACGATGCGAAGGCCGCTGTGAACGCCGCCAAGCTTGGCAAGACCTTCGTTGACGCGAACGGTTCGAGCAAGGCGACCGGCGCGATCAAGCAGCTGTCCTCGCGCATCATCGGCCTCGGCGACGAGGAAAGCGACGAGGCGCTGGACGTCGGCGGCAACAAGAAGTCGCTGCTGGGCAGCTTCGACATCAAGTCGCTGCTGGCCAAGAAGGACAAGGCCCAGTTCGAGAACGCGGGCGAATAAGTATCCCGGAGGCGGGTCGGCCTGGTGCCCCCGCCTCCCGGACTGACCTAGTAATCACGGGACGGGACGGAGAGACACGATGAACTTGATCCAGCTCTTGCTGGTTACCGGCGGGCTCTTCACGCTGCTCGTGCTCGGTTACGTGGCTTTCGCAGGTCCCGACGCCGGCAAGAACAGCCAGCGCCGCCTGCAGCAGCTCCGCTTCCGGCATTCGGAAAGTACCGATGCCAAGGTGGAATCGCAGCTTAAGAAGGCGATCGCGGCCCGCAAGCCCAAGCAGTTCAGGCAGGCCGGATCCGGCTCGCGCGTGGAAGCTCTCGCTATCCGGCTCGACCGGACGGGCAAGGGCTGGACGCTGAGCCAGTACGCCTATGCCTCGCTCGGCATCGCGCTCGTGCTCACGCTCCTCATCTTCCTCAAGAGCGGCGCGTTCCTGCTCTCGATCGGCGTCGGCCTGTTCGCCGGTGCGGGCATCCCGCACTTCATCGTCGGCCGCGCGATCAAGAAGCGTACCAACCAGTTCAACGTGAAGTTTCCCGACGCCATCGAACTGCTCGTTCGCGGCCTTCGTTCGGGCCTTCCCGTGACCGAGACGCTGGCCGTCGTCGCCCAGGAAGTCCCCGGGCCCGTCGGCGCGGAATTCAAGGGCATCGTCGAGCGCATCAAGATCGGCCGGACCATGGAGGATTCGCTCCAGCAGACCGCCGATCGCTTGGGCATTCCGGAATTCAACTTCTTCTGCATCACGCTCGCCATCCAGCGCGAAACGGGTGGTAACCTCGCTGAAACGCTGTCCAACCTGTCGGACGTGCTTCGCAAGCGTGCGCAGATGAAGCTCAAGATCAAGGCAATGAGCTCGGAATCGAAGGCCTCGGCCTACATCGTTGGCGCACTGCCCTTCATCGTTTTTTTCATGATCTGGTGGATCAACCCGACCTACATCGGTGCCTTCTTCGAGGATGACCGCCTGATCGTAGCCGGGCTCGGCGGGCTCGTGTGGATGAGCATCGGCGGATTCATCATGGCCAAGATGGTCAGTTTCGAAATCTAAGGAAGCAGGGAAGAGTAAACATGGAACCCGCAAGCGGCCCCACCCTCCTCGGCTTCGACGTCATCCTCGTCGGCTCGATCCTTGCCGGGATCGCGGCACTGGCGGTGTTCGTGGCGATCTACTCTGCCGTCACCATCAAGGACCCGATGGCCAAGCGCGTGAAAGCGCTCGAAGGCCGCCGTGAAGAGCTCAAGCTCGGCCTGATCACGACCAGCGCCAAGAAGCGCCAGAGCCTCGTGCGCAAGAACGACACGGCGGACAAGGTCAAGGACACGCTCGGCAACCTCAAGGTGCTGCAGCAGAGCCAGGTAGAGGACATGCAGCAGAAGCTGGCCTGGGCCGGCCATCGCAACAAGGAAGTCGCGGTCCTGCTCATCGGCTTGCGCATGGTGCTGCCGATCCTGTTTGGCGGTATCGCTGCGATCCTGCTCTATGGCATCGAGATCTATCCCGACTGGCAGTTTAAGCGCGTGGCTGCGCTCGCGCTGGCGACCTTCCTTGGCTACAAGGGCCCGGAAATCGTCCTCAAGAACAAGGCCACCAAGCGCACCGATGCGATCCGCAAGGGCCTGCCCGACGCGCTCGACCTGCTGGTCATCTGCGCCGAAGCCGGTCTGACCGTCGACGCCGCCTTCAACCGCGTCGCCAAGGAACTGGGCCGCGCCTATCCGGAACTGGGTGACGAATTCGCCCTGACCGCGATCGAGCTGTCCTTCCTCAACGAACGCAAACAGGCTTTCGACCACCTCGCCTATCGCGTGAACCTGGAAGCGGTGCAGGGCGTGGTCACCACCATGATCCAGACCGAACGTTACGGTACGCCGCTCGCCAGTGCGCTGCGCGTGCTGTCGGCGGAATTCCGCAACGAGCGCATGATGCGCGCCGAAGAGAAGGCCGCGCGTCTTCCGGCGATCATGACCGTTCCGCTGATCATGTTCATCCTGCCGGTGCTGTTCATCGTCATTCTCGGCCCGGCGGCCTGTTCGATCTCCGACGCCTTCAGTGGCGGTATCGGATAACCCGGCTACCCGGCAGAAAAGCGGGTCGTTATCGAGAGCCTGGTCGACTTCCTAGTCGGCCAGGCTTTCTGCATCGAAGTCCCCTGCATTGTCGCGCACGCGGGCGAGCATGTCGCGCAGGGCCCCCTGCTCGCTCTCGTCGAGCACCGAGAACATCTCGCGCTCGATCGTCAGGGCCAGGGGCATGATGCCGGCATGGACTGCCCTGCCCTCCGCGGTCAGTGCCAGCAGGTGAGAGCGCCCGTCCTTCGCATTAGGCGCGCGTTCGGCCAGCCCGCGGCTTTCCAGCGTCTTGCAGGCGCGGTTGACCGGTACCTTGTCCATCAGCGTGAGCTGCGAAAGCTCTCGCTGGGTCAACGGGCCGCTGTCGCCGAGCACCGCCATGATGCGCCATTCGGTGGTCTTGAGCGCGAACCGCTTGCGATACTGCTCCGCAATGCGCGTCGAGACCGCGTTGGAGGCGACCGACAGCTGGTACGGCAGGAAGTCCGCTAGGCGCTTGGCAGGTTGGCGTTTCGACATGACGCCACCCTTGCGAAGGCGGCGCGCCTTGGCAAGACCGTTGCGTCTGTAACCGTCACAAGCGTTACTATTCGTACCCGGGTTCGTCCCACCAGGGGTAAAAGTCGGGCATGTTGCCGCTGACCGTGTCGGGATAGGCGGGCGCACGCTTCTCGAGGAAGCTGGCGATGCCTTCCTTCGCATCCGCGCTGCGGCTGAGGCGGTAGATTGCGCGGCTGTCCACGCGGTGCGCCATCATCGGATGCTCGAGCGGCGAGAGGCGCCACAGCATCGCGCGGGTCATGGCAACAGACACCGCCGAGGTGTTGTCAGCGATCTCGCGGGCGATACCCATCGCGGCATCCATCAGCTCTGCCTGCGGGTGGAGCGAGCGGACCAGTCCGCGATCCAGCGCTTCCTGCGCATCGAAGACGCGGCCCGTCATGCACCATTCGAGCGCGGTCTGCATCCCGACGAGGCGAGGCAGGAACCAGCTTGAACACGCTTCCGGCGTGATACCGCGCCGCGCGAAGACGAAGCCGAACCGCGCATTGTCGCTCGCCAGCCGGATGTCGAAAGGCAGCTGCATGGTCGCGCCCACCCCTACGGCTACGCCGTTGCAAGCGCCGATCAGCGGCTTCTGCGAGTTGAACAGGCGCAGCGTCAGCCGACCACCGCCATCGCGCACGCGTTCGTCGGACAGGCTTTCCACCGGGTTGGGATCGGAGAAGACATGCCCCCCGCCCTCCGGCGTGAGATCGGCCCCGGCGCAGAACGCGCGGTCGCCATGCCCCGTCACGATCACCGCGCGCACGCTGTCATCTGCATCGGTCACGTCGAGCGCATCGATGAACTCGTCCATCATCACGCGGGTGAAGGCGTTCATCTTCTCCGGCCGGTGCAGCGTGACGATGGCCACGCCATCGGCGATGTCGAGCTTGATCTGCGTGTAGGCGCTCATTCGGATTCCCTCTCCTCTAGCGCCTACAGGATGGAACACATGGAACAGGGTCCTGGGAGGAAATACTTCCCCTCTCGCCCAGCCGGGTCCCGAGGCGCTTTTTCTCGCTGCTTTCCATGCACCACGCCTAGCGGCGAAGACAAGTGGTAGGAAAGCGTGCCCTTACCTTACCGCCGCTCGAACGCCGCGATCAGCGAGGCAAGGTGGGCCCGGTGGGCGCGCGTTTCCGCATCCGCCGCAGGCCCTGCTGCTATCGCCTTGATCCGCGCGATCCCTGCCAGCGCGGCCGAGCGCGAGACATAGTCGTAAGTCGGCAGCGGCCGCGGTCCCATGGGGGTCGGCTCCATCCCGCCGCCTGCGCCCGACGCGATACCGATCAGGCGGGTGAGATATTCCACCTGCAGGTTCTGGCGATAGGTGTTCACCGGGCCTGAGCGGTCCGCATCGAACATCACGCCGGTCAGTTCCGCCATGTAAGTGCTGACCGGATAGGCCCCGCCATAGCGGCGCGTGTCGGTAAGGCGCGTGAGCACATTGGGGTGCAGCAGATGGTCGAGCAGCGACTGCTGGACGCGCAACGCCCGGGCATGCGGCTGGGGATCGACATTGGTCCCGTACATGTCGAAGCCGCGACGTTCGACCTGCAGGCGGTTCAGCAGGTTCTCGCCAGCCGAAAAGGCATCGGGCGCAAAGGCCAGCTTGCTGACCACGCCGAGCGCGCGGCGCTGTTCGGCCACCGAGACAGGGACCAGCGGCTGCTGCGCGCCCGGCTGTCCGACGACCGAACGGTTATTGTAGACGCCCGCAATCCAGCGCGAGGCGATATTCGCCGCGCGCGCCTTCTGCCCGGTCAGGCCGTAATAGCTGTTCACCAGCGCCTGGTAGGTATCGCCGCTGTCGACCACGCGGTCGGCGAGCACGGCGAGCGTCTGGTCGACCAGCGCGGCGCGCTGCGTTGCCCAGCCGATCGGATCGTCCGACAGATCGTCGATCATCACGCGCGGATCGATATGCGTGCCGGGCGAGCGCATGTCGTCGGCATCATTGCCATAGACCAGCGCCGGTTCGGTCGAGCGCGCTACGATGGCAGTCAGCAGGCTTTCTTCGGGCGTATAGCCATACTGGATGGCCCAGACATCATAGGGGCCGGGCCGCGCAATCGCGAACTGGCCCTGTGGCTGGCCCGATGGCGCGATGTTGATCTCGGTGTAATCCATCACCGAATTGGTCGGCAGGGCCGAACTCGATCCAAGCGAGGACAGCGGTATCGAATACGAGGAGCGCATGTTGTGCGTCAGGCCCAGCGTGTGGCCCACCTCGTGCAGCACGAGATAGGCCAGTTCCTGCCTCAGCAGCTCGTCCAGTTCGTCATCGCTCGGCCCGCGCGCCGCGAAGACGGAACGTGCGGCCATCATCTTGGCCTGCAAATCGGCGGCAAGCGTGCAATTGGCGGCATGACGTCCCATGCCCGGAACGGACTTTCCGTAGGAAGGCAGGCCCGCCGTTTCGAAGATCTCCGACTGCCATATCCGGCTCTTCAGATAGATGAATTCCAGCATGATATCCGCGCCGATGATTTCGCCCGTGCGCGGATTGGTGAAGCTGGGGCCGTATCCGCCGAAGGGGGGCGTCGGCGATGAAGTCCAGCGCATCACGTTGTAGCGGACGTCGCCTGCATCCCAGCTCGCATCGTCAGGCTGGATCTGCACCTCGATCGCGTTGGAGATACCGGCCGCCTCGAATGCTTCGTTCCAGGCCAGCGTCGCGTCGCGGATTGTGCCGCGCAGTTCCATCGGCGTGGTGTTCTCGATCCAGAAGGTGATCGGCTTGACCGGGTCGGATACCGCCGCCGACGGGTCCTTCTTTTCCAGCCGCCAGCGGTTGATCACGTCGCGGTAGGGCGCATGCTCGATCGATGTCAGGTCGGTCTTCTGGTTGGTGAAATAGCCCACGCGGAAATCGTCGGCGCGCGGTTCGAAACCAGGAGCAGGCATCTTCAGGAAAGAATGCTGCACCAGGATCGCGACCGACCGCGCATCGGTGATGTCGGCACCGCCGAAATGGAACGGCTTGGGATTGTCGAAGACGTATTCGACGCGGATGTCGGTGTTGTCGGGGAAATTGGCGAAGGTGGAAATCTGCGTCTTGTCTTCGGACAATTCGCCCAGCGCGAAGGCGGAGCCGGGCTTGTCGTCGGGCGACTGCCAAGGCCTGATCTGCGACAGCGCTTCCTTTTCCAGCAACGCGTCTGCGGAAATCAGGAACTTGCGGCCATCTTCGCTGGTGGCGGCAATCTTGACGTTGCCGATGGGCGCGCGGGCAATGTTCGCTTCCGAAGCGCGGGCGAGCGCGCTGTCGGGATCGAAATAGAAGCTGGTGTTGACCGCCTCCACTTCGACGCGGTCGTACTTCTTGTTGAAGGTGACGATGCGGTTGTCGCGGAAATTGCCGCGGAAATGGTTGGCCTCGACCGGGCCGTTTTCGGTGTAGGTGAAATAGATGAACTCGCTGCCCAGCTGGTCGGCGTCGAGTTCGAGATAGACCTCGCCGGTCTTGGGATCGCGATAAAGCGGGAAGAGGCCGTCGGTCTTGCGGAAACCTTCGACGAACTGGGCGAGCGTCTTGGCCGCTTCTTCGCCGCCTTTTTCCTTGGCTTCGTCCTTGTCCTTGTCCTTGGCCTGCGCCGTGCCGGTTGCCAGCAGGGCAGCGCCCAGGAACAGAAATGCCTTCTTCATCGAAATCCCCCTCGTGCCGAGTCCCGGCGCGAAGTGATCGGCTTTCGCGAAGAAAAAGCAAGCGATTAGACGGCGAGGCTAACCCCTGAAAAGCAAGTGCCGCCCGCCCCTTGCGGGACGAGCGGCACTGGATTTTGCCTGTTACCGGAAACGCGCTTAGCGCGGCGCCATGCGGATCGCACCGTCGAGGCGCACGTCCTCGCCGTTGAAATAGCCGCACTCGATCATGGTCATGGCGAGCATGGCGTATTCTTCCGGGTTGCCGAGACGCTTGGGGAACGGGACCGAAGCGGCCAGCGCTTCCTTCACCTGCGGCGGGGCGGCGTTCATCAGCGGGGTGTTGAAGATGCCCGGCAGGATGGTGTTCACGCGGATGCCTTCCTGCATCAGGTCGCGCGCGATCGGCAGGGTCATGCCGATGACGCCGCCCTTCGACGCGGAATAGGCGGCCTGGCCGATCTGGCCGTCTTCACCGGCAACCGATGCCGTGTTGACGATGGCACCGCGATCGCCGTCTTCCGACAGCGGGTCGAGCGTCATCATGCCGGCAGCCGACTTGGCGATGCAGCGGAAGGTGCCGATGAGGTTCACCTGGATGATGAATTCGAAGGCGGACAGCGGGAAGTGCTTGATCTCGCCCGTCTGCTTGTCGCGGCTGGCCGTCTTCATCGCGTTGCCGATACCCGCGCAGTTGACGAGGATGCGTTCCTGGCCGTGCGCTTCACGGGCCTTGGCGAAACCGGCATCGACGTCTTCGTCGCTCATGACGTTGACCTTGCAGAAGATGCCGCCGATGTCCTTGGCGACCGCTTCGCCCTTCTCTTCGTTCATGTCGAAGATGGCGACCTTGGCGCCCTTGGCCGCCAGCGCGCGGGCGGTGGCTTCACCGAGGCCCGATGCGCCGCCGGTGACGACTGCGGGGGTATTGGCTGAAACTTGCATGGAAAGATCCTCTCGAAATGGGGGTGATTAGAGCGATTCAACGATGGTGACATTGGCGACGCCGCCGCCTTCGCACATCGTCTGCAGGCCGTATTTCTTGCCGCGCGCCTTGAGCGCGTGGACGAGCGTTGCCATCAGCTTGGTGCCGCTTGCGCCGAGCGGGTGGCCGAGCGCAATCGCGCCGCCGTTGACGTTGAGGCGGTCGGGATCGGCACCGGTGTGCTTCAGCCAGGCGAGCGGGACCGGGGCGAAGGCCTCGTTGACCTCGAAAAGGTCAATGTCCTCGATCTTCATGCCGGCCCGCTGGAGCGCGCGGTCGGTGGCGAACAGCGGTTCTTCCAGCATGATCACCGGATCGCCTGCCGTGACGGTCAGGTTATGAATGCGCGCCATCGGGGTGAGGCCGTATTCCTTGAGTGCCTTCTCGCTCACGACCAGCACTGCGCTCGACCCGTCGCAGATCTGGCTGCTGGTGGCTGCGGTGATCGTGCCTTCAGGGCTGAGCAGCTTGACCGAGGAAATCGATTCCAGTGTCGCATCGAAGCGGATGCCTTCATCGACCGTGTGCATTTCCGTGCCTTCGGGCGTTTCCACCTCGACCGGGACGATCTCGGCATTGAATGCGCCCGAACGGGTCGCCTCGATCGCCTTCTGGTGACTCGACAGGGAGAAACGGTCGAGATCGTCCTTGGTAAAGCCGTGCTTCTTCACGATCATCTCGGCGCCCATGAACTGCGACCACTGGATACCGGGGTATTTTTCTTCGAGGCCAGGCGACTTGTAGTTCCCCAGCCCCTCTTTCATGTGGAACATGGCGGTCGAGCCCATCGGCACGCGGGTCATGCTTTCCACGCCGCTGGCGATGACGACGTCCTGCGTCCCGCTCATCACGGCCTGCGCGGCGAACTGGATCGCCTGCTGCGAGGAACCGCACTGGCGGTCGATGGTGACAGCCGGCACGCCTTCGCCGAGGCGCTTGGCAGCGAGCACGGCATTGCGGCCGACCTGCATGGCCTGTTCACCGCCCTGGCTGACGCAACCCATCACCACATCGTCGATGGCCTTCGCCTCGAGCCCCGAACGCTCCATGATCGCATCGAGCGACTTTGCAGCGAGGTCGACGGGATGGATACCGGCAAGGCGCCCTCCGCGACGGCCCCCGGCAGTACGGACGGCTTCGACGATATAGGCTTCGGGCATTGCTCTCTCCGGTAAAAGTTGGTTTCGATTTGCTACGGGCTAGGATCGCTTTCCGTTTACGTCAACTGCGAAAAGCGGCGGGTGCGGGTGTGCGTTGCATGGTTGCGACAAAAGAACGTTATCAGCCGAAAATCCCGGAAAACGGCCAAAAAAACGGTGTTGCAGCAATGCTACACCATAGGATGCAAATTGCTCGCAAGGGTGCGCAGTCCTTTTCATCAAACCGTCATAAGGCGTAGTCCGTCGCGCAGGGAATGGACGAGGGGAGAATCTGGCATGAAGACCAGTGGCTCCAAGGCCTTCACCCACCGCATTTGGTTGGGGGACCATGGGCTGCGCTTTGGCACGGCGCCTGGGCTACCCAACCTGCAACGCCTTCGCCGCTCCGGCGGTGCGGGCACTTCATAAGGGTATGAAACCAGATGAAAAAATCTACGCAACTTCGCCTTAGCGCCGGATCGCTGTCCGTCGCTCTGGCCATGGTGGCGGCTCCGGCCTTCGCCCAGGATGCGGATGTCACCGACACCGCAGCCTCGGAAGAAGCCGCACCGGCCATCATCGTGACGGGTACGCGTCTTAACGCAAACCCGAACCTCGAGAGCGCAGCTCCCGTCCTTTCGGTTTCGAGCGAGCAGATCCAGGCCACCGGTACTGTCCGTATCGAAGACCTCGTGAACCAGCTGCCGCAGGTTTTCGCCGGCCAAGCCGGTGAAGTCTCGAACGGCGCCTCGGGTACTGCAACGCTGAACCTTCGCGGCCTCGGTGCAAACCGTACGCTCGTCCTGATCGACGGTCGTCGCCTGCCCTACGGTTCGTCGCAGATCTCGGCTGCCAACATCGACCTTATCCCGACCCAGCTGATCGAGCGCGTCGACATCCTGACGGGTGGTGCATCGGCAGTTTACGGTTCGGACGCAGTCGGCGGTGTTGCCAACTTCATCCTCAAGCGTGACTTCGAAGGCGTCGAACTGGACTTCCAGGGCGGCTTCCAGCAGCACGGCAACGACATCGACTTCTGGGAAGGCGTCCTTGACAGCGCCAACCAGCCGAAGCCGGATCCGATCATCGACGGTGTTGAATACTCGGTCACCGGTATGTTCGGCACGAACACCGCCGACGGTCGCGGTAACGTCACGATTTACGCCAACTACGAAAAGCGTGAAGCCGTCACCCAGAACAACCGCGCATTCTCTGCCTGTACGGTAGGCCCCTCGAGCCGTGGCTTCGAAGGCGTCGGCTGCGTCGGTTCGGGTAACTTCCGCCTGTTCGGTAGCGCCAACTCGACTGCAGTGGATGCAAGCGGCAACCCCGTTTCGTTCGCTTTCCAGGAAGAGAACGGCAACATCATCCGCTACGTCGGTGGCCCTGCCCAGACCTACAACTTCGGTCAGCGCAACTTCTTCCAGCGTCCGTCCGAGCGTTTCACCCTCTACGGTAAGGCGTATTACGAAATCGCCGAAAACGTCGAAGCCTTTGCCGATATCAGCTATATCGACAACTTCTCCGACGCGCAGATCGCTGAATCGGCTTCGTTCGGTAACTGGTCGATCAACTGCGACAACCCGTACATCCAGAACACCCCGGGCATCAGCCTGACGGACCTGTTCGGTTGTTCGGCGCAGGACATCATCGACGGCACGATCGTGAGCGGCATCACCGCCTCGCACCGTAACGTCGAAGGCGGCCCGCGTAACTCGCGTCTCGACAACTCGACCTTCCGTCTTGTCGGCGGTTTCCGCGGCACCTTCGCCGATATCTGGGACTGGGAAGCTTTCGGTTCGTACGCCGAAACTTCGGACATCTCGACCTCGACCAACGACTTCGTCGTCGCCAAGCTGCAGCAGGCGCTGTTCGCTACGACCGATGCCAATGGCAACGTGGTCTGCGTCGACCAGTCGGGCGGTTGTGTTCCCTACAACCCGTTCCAGCGTAACCCCGATGGCACCACCGCCATCACGTCGGACCAGACGGACTTCGTCCAGGGCGTCGGCATCGTGATCGGTGAAACCTCGCAGCTGGTCATGGGTGCCAACCTGCAGGCCGACCTTGGTGATTACGGCTTCAAGTCGCCGCTCTCCGAAGAAGGCATCGCCTTCCTCGTCGGTGCGGAATATCGCCAGGACAAGCTGGAAGCTATTCCGGACGAAATCAGCCAGGTTCCGGGCGGTGGCTTCACCGGCGTCGGCGGCGCAACCCTGCCTGTCGCAGGTCGCGTCGACGTTCACGAGATCTACACTGAACTGCAGATCCCGCTGATCACCGATCGTCCGTTCTTCAACGAACTGGTTCTTGCCGGTCAGTATCGCCACTCGGAATATGAAGCCGAAGGCAATGGCACCACCAACAGCTTCGGTACGGACGCCTTCGGTGTTCAGCTGAGCTGGGCTCCGGTGGACAGCCTGACCCTGCGTGCCAACTTCCAGCGCGCGGTTCGTGCACCGAACGTGATCGAGCTCTTCACGGGCCAGAACACGGGCCTGCCGAACCTCAACGTTGCCGGCACCAACGCAAACGGCGTCCAGCTGTACGATCCCTGCGCCTCTGACGCTCCGATCGCCAGCCTCGCTGCTTGCGCCAACACCGGCGTGACCGCGGCTCAGTACGGTAACATCTTCGACGTGATCTCGGGCCAGACCCAGGCACTGACCGGTGGTAACCCGCAGCTGCAGCCGGAAAGCTCGGACACCTGGACCTTCGGTGCGGTTTTCGAACCGACCTTCGTCCCGGGTCTCTCGATCTCGGTCGACTACTTCGACATCACCGTCGAAGACTACATCAGCGCAGGTATCGCTGCTCAGGTCTCGCTGGATAACTGCCTTGCAACGGGCGATCCGACGTTCTGTGACCTGATCACGCGTGGCCCTGGTGGTACGCTGGCTTCCGGCTTCGCCGGCACCGGCTTCCAGCAGACCAACCTGAACATCGCTGAACTGTCGACTTCGGGCCTTGACGGCCAGATCAGCTACAGCACCAACATCGGTAGCCTCGGCGGTCTGCGCTTCAACTACGCGGCGACCTACCTCGACAAGGCGGACTTCGTGCCCTTCCCGGGTTCGGATCCGATCGTCTGCGCAGGTTACTCGGACAACGGCTGTCTTGAGCCGGTGAACCCGAAGTACCGTCACCGTCTCGCGGTCACCTGGGAAACCGACTTCAACCTGAACGCTACCGTCGCGTGGCGTCACTACAGCGAAGTCGATGCCTTCGGTGGCGAAGACGTTGGTCCGGATGAGTCGTTCATCGACGACAACCTGCCGGCCGTCGACTACGTCGATCTGTCGATGTTCTACGACGTCACCGACCAGATCACGCTTCGTTTCGGTGTGAACAACCTGCTCAACCAGAACCCGCCGGTCAGCGCATCGTCGGGTCCGCCGCTGGGCAACGGCAACACCTATCCGACCATCTTCGACACCGGTCGGACCTTCTTCGCAGGCCTGAACATCCGTTTCGGCGAATAAGAAGAAGCTAAACCCTACGAAGGAGCCGCGGACCGAAAGGTCCGCGGCTTTTTCTTTGCCTGCTGCAGGTGGGCGCCGGGTGGTGCCTCGCGGGGGCCTGGCGCTGGCGTGGTACTCCCCCTGCCCTCCCAATCGCTGCTGGGGTCACGTCACCACCGCGCCACGGTAATCCGCGTGCCTGCAAGCCGAACGTGTCCCGGCTGCTTCGGCAGTCGCGTGCCGACGGACCTTGGCCCGAGCCTGAAAGGGCAGAGCCAGATACCCGAGGCAGGGCTCTTGCCAGGTCAAATCCGTGCGAATTAGAGGCCGGATGGAACGGTCCGGTCCGCAGGCCTTGGCATCAAGGGTGCAGCCAGGCTTGCTCACATCAACGAACGCTTGAGCCTATCGCCCAATGGCCCTGGGGCCATCGCGACGAGGGGCGGCTTCACCTCCCCGTAGGCATCGCTCCGGCCGGGCAGCCAGTTCGCCCCGCCCTGCATGCATGCAGAGCGCGTGCGAACCGGTCAGGATAGTCCCATTCGGCGCACTCGCCTCAGGGCTACCGGAGGTGTACCGTCGTGCCTCACACGTTCTTGCGAGAAGGGGTGCGCCCACTCCACGAGAAGACGACTGTCTTAGCTTGCGTGCAAGGGCGCGCGCGATGGGCAATGACCTCCGGACCGAACGCCCGTGACGCCCTTCCTGACGCCCGGCCGGGCAACTCTTGTCCAGTGCTTGAACAGGCGTGGAGCCTGCAACCTTGCAAGCCAGTCAGCGGCCGTCATCGTCCACGTGGACGCTAGATACAAAAACGGCCCCGTACCGAAGTACGGGGCCGCCTTGTCGGCCGTTACCGGCCAGATCGGATTAGAACTTCACGCCGATCGAGGCGAAGTACTCACGACCGTTGAGGTCGTAGCCGTTACCGATCGGAGTGTTCGAGATGCCGAGCACTTCGTTGGTGTCGATGAGCGGCGGCTTCTTGTCGAAGATGTTCGAAACACCGACGCGGATGTCGAAGCTGTCGAAGTCGAAGCGCAGCGAGGCGTTGCTGACGAAGTAATCGTCGGCGTAGCCGATGTCGCGGCAGAACACGCCGTCACCCGCAACGATACCGTCGGGGATGAACTCGCCGGTGACCGGATCGTTGCTGCCCGAACCGTTACCAAGGCAGGTGTTACCGATGAAGCCGGTCGGCTGGCCGTCCGGACCACGTCCGAAGGCATCCGACAGCGGGTCGATACCGTCTTCCTGCTGCTCGGTCTCGCCGATGTAGCGGGTCTGCCAGGTGAAGGTCACGTTGTCGACCTGGGCGCTGAAGATCGCGCGACCCGTCCAGGACGGGAAGCCGAACTCACCGGCGTCGCTGTCCACCGTCGGTTCACCGGTGTCGGTCAGGAAGACCGAGTCACGCTGGATCAGGTGGTTGGCACGCAGGTTCAGGCCGAGACGGATGTCCTTGCCGAAGGCAGCGACATCAGCACCGAAGCTGGCGTTCAGGTCGATACCGCGGACCGCTTCTTCGTTGATGTTCACGAAGCCTGCGAAGACGTCCGTGATCAGCTGACGCGAAGCCGGGTCGGTGTCGTACTGGATGAAGTCACAGAAGTTCGAACGCTGGCCATCGTCGCGCAGGAAGCACTGGTTGACGATGAACTGGCCGGTCGGTTCTGCGATCGCACCCTTCACGTTGATGTCGTAGTAGTTGAAGTTGAAGCCGAAATCGATCGGGCCGAACGACTCTTCGAAAGCGAAGCCGGTCGTGATCGAGGTCGAGGTTTCCGGATCCAGCGCGAAACTACCACCCGAGGTGATTTCGACGCTCGGCACGGTGACCGTGTTCGCACCGTCGGTACCGACCGTGGTCGGATCGCGGCCTTCACGGCGGCAGTTGTCGAGGACCGAAGCATCACGCGTGTCGTTGGCTGCCTGGTAGCCGCCTGCCAGCGGCGCGTAGGCCGCTGCCGGGACGGCGCAGGGGTCGGTGATGCCACCGAAGCCCGACTGACCGGCCAGGAACAGTTCGCGCAGGTTCGGCGAACGGAACGACGTACCGTAGGAGAACTTCACGAGCAGCTGCTCGATCGGACGCCAGCCGAACTTCAGCGAGTAGGTACCGTTGGTGCCGTAGAATTCGTCTTCGGTCACACGGCCCGACAGGTTGACGCGCAGGTCTTCGACCAGCGTTTCACCCGACATGAGCGGAAGATCGATTTCGCCGAAGGCTTCCCAGATTTCCTTGCTGCCGGTCGCGCCCTGGTCGGCGAAGAAGCCGAAGAACAGGCCTTCCGAAGCGACGGCATCGGGGATCGATGCGAGCGAGTCGTTACGGTATTCACCACCGATCACCATCTTGGCGGTGCCGCCGGGCAGTTCGAAAACGCTACCCTGCAGGTAAGCCGAGATGATCGTCTGTTCGTAGGTCGTGTCGAAGTCACGCGTGTCGAACAGGTAGTCACGTTCGGCCTGGGTGGCGAAGTCGCCAACCGCGGTCTGGTAGAGGCTCGGCGCGAAGAGGTTCACGGGCACACAGCCTGCAACCACGTCGGGCTGAAGGTTGTCCGGGTTACGGAAGCCAGTGGTACCGCAAGGACCGCTCGAGAGGACCGGCGGGGTCGCGAAGCGGGTCGCGCTGGTCACGCTCGGGTCGAGACCCAGTGCCAGGGCGAGACGGTCTTCACGGATACCGGCACGCGACGAGGTACCTTCCGAACGCGAGTACACGCCCGAGATATCGAAGGTCCAGTCGTTGCCCGGGCCGAAATTGATGAAGGGCAGGTCGCCGCGGATGCCGAAGACACCGCGATACTGCTCCTGCACCGTCTCGACCACGTTACGGTCGCCGTCCACGCCGACAACCGGACGGACCACATAGGAGCGGCCGGTCGGACGGGCGAAAGCGCCACCAGCGAAGGTGTAAAGACCGTCGAAGGTGTTGTTGTCGTCACCGCAGTCGTTGTTGGCGATGTTACAGGGGTTGAACGGGTTGTTGCCCGGAACGTACGGGAACAGCTGCGGCTGGGTGCTGCGGGCAGTCACTTCTGCGCGGCTGTAGTTCGCTTCGAAGTACGGCGTGATATTGTAGTCGCCGCCGAAGCTGTACTCACCGTAAGCCATCACGTTGTACGTGTCCTGCGGGCTCACGAACGAGGGGCTGAGGTCGGTACCGTTACGCGTCACTTCGGCGAAGTTGACGTCCAGCAGGCCGTCGCCGTTGCGGTCGACAGGGTTGCCGAATGCGTCGAAGGCGTCGCTGAAGAACGGGATACCCGTGTTACCGGCCTGGCCGGTGGTCGGGTAAACGGTCTCGTCGTAGTAGATCGAGCTGAAGAACAGCGGGCTGTTCGGGATGATGCGGCGGACCGCTGCGTCGATCGTACAATCGGTCGGGATTTCGCCGATGGTGCCGCCGCTGTCGGCCAGGGTGTTGGCGTTGTCCGAGATGCCCAGCGTACGGATTTCACCGCTGTCGGTGACTTCGTAGTGGGTGTTACAACCAGCGAGGAAGTCGCGGTCGCCGATCTTAATCTCGTCGCGCTTCTGGTATTCGAAGCCGATACCGAAGTTCCAGTTGCTGCCGTACTTACCCCAGGCAGCGCTGATGCGGTAATCGTTGCCTGCGCCCTGTTCGTTCAGGTCGCCGCTGGCGAACAGTTCGAGGCCGTCGAAGTCCTTGCGCAGGACGATGTTACCCACGCCGGCAACTGCGTCCGAACCGTAGACCGACGAAGCACCGTCGAGCAGCAGGTCGTAACGCGCTACGAGCGACGACGGGATGAGGTTGATCGACGGGTTGCTCGGTGCGCCTTCGACACCGGCCGGTGCGAGACGGCGGCCGTTGACGAGCAGCAGGGTGCGGTCGGCACCAAGACCACGAAGGTCGAGGGTCTGCGAGCCCGGGCCGTTGTTGAGCACGAAGCCCTGGAAGGTGGCATCGATCTGGATACCGGCAGCGGATTCGCTCTGCTGGAGGATCGCGGCGGTATCGAACTGGCCGGTGTCCTGCAGCGTTTCGGTTTCGAGAACCTGCAGCGGCGAGATGCTGTTGTAGGTGTCGTTACGCTGAATGCGCGAACCGGTAACGACGATCGCGCCCGGCACGGCTTCCGTGCTGGCGTCGGTTACGTCGACGGTTTCGGCGACGCATTCGCCACCCACTTCTTCCTGGCCCTCAGGACAATCGGCGTCCTGGGCGAAAGCCTGGCTTCCGACGGTCAGCGCAATTGCCGACGCCGAAAAGGCGAGACCCTTGATGGTTTTCGTGTGAATTTTTCGCATTGATTACTCCAGTCGCGACAACTGGAACTGCGCCCCCGTGTCCCCGGACAACAAGACCGGACACACCCCTAGTGGCGTCCGGTTCCGTCATGATCATGCCCGGGACTTTGAAAGCCCCCAGTCCCAACTGAGGGTGGTTCTGCGTGAACGCCCCGCAAGTGTCAAAGCACCCACGCGGATTTGGGGCAGATGTTGCGTAAATCCCACATTAATCTGGCGGTCAGGGGAAACCGTGCAAACCTATGCGCAATTATCAGTCTAGTAATTGCAACCGATCTGGAATTTTCTTTCGCGACCGAGCGCCGCCAGTTTTCGCGAATTGAAAAAAAACCGCGAATCACTGCGGATTTTGCAGGTTCATGACGGGGCGGGACTGGTGCGCCCCGCCCGTCGATATCAGCTCACCTTCATGTCCAACTGCCCGTCGCCCTCGTCGATCCGGACGGTCGATCCATCGGGCACCTTGCCCGACAGGATCATGTCGGCCAGCGGGTCCTGCACATAGCGCTGGACGGCGCGCTTGAGGGGCCTTGCACCGTAGACCGGATCGTAGCCGACGCGGCCCAGCCACTTCTTCGCGCCGTCCGTCAGGTCGAGCACGATCTTGCGGTCCTTGAGCAGCTTCTGCACCCGCGCGACCTGGATATCGACGATCGGTGCCATGTGCTCCTGCGCGAGGCGGTGGAACAGGATGATCTCGTCCAGCCGATTGAGGAACTCGGGGCGAAAGTGTCCGCGGACCACGTCCATCACCTGCGGTTCGACATCCTCGACCTTCTGGCCATCGTCGAGATTGGCGAGGTACTGGCTGCCGAGGTTCGAGGTGAGGATGATCAGCGTGTTGCTGAAATCCACCACCCTGCCCTGCCCGTCGGTCAGGCGCCCGTCGTCGAGCACCTGCAACAGCACGTTGAAGACATCGGTGTGGGCCTTCTCGACCTCGTCGAACAGCACCACCTGGTAGGGCCTGCGCCGTACAGCCTCGGTCAGCACGCCGCCTTCCTCGTAACCCACATAGCCCGGAGGCGCGCCGATCAGGCGGGCGACTGCGTGCTTTTCCATGAACTCGCTCATGTCGATGCGCACCATCGCGCTGTCGTCGTCGAACAGGAAGCCGGCAAGCGCCTTGGTCAGTTCAGTCTTGCCGACGCCGGTGGGGCCCAGGAACAGGAAGCTGCCCAGCGGACGGCCGGGATCCTGCAGGCCGGCGCGCGCACGGCGCACTGCCTTCGACACCGCATCGATCGCCTGGCTCTGGCCGATCACCCGCTTGCCGAGGATGTTTTCCATGTCGAGCAGCTTTTCGCGCTCACCTTCCATCATCCGGTCGACCGGAATGCCGGTCCAGCGCGAAACCACGCCGGCGATGTCGTCTTCGGTGACTTCTTCCTTGAGCAGGGCGTTGTCGGTGTGGCCGCTGGCCTCCTCGAGCTTCTTCTCGAGCTCGGGAATGCGGCCGTATTGCAGCTCGCCCGCCTTGGCGAGATCGCCCGCGCGCTGCGCCTGTTCCAGTTCCAGCCGTGCCTGGTCGAGCTCTTCCTTGACCCGCGCCTCGGCGTGGATCTTGTCGCGCTCGTTCTGCCAGCGGGTGGTCAGCTCGGAGGACTGCTGTTCGAGTTCGGACAACTCCTTGCGCAGCGCCTCGAGGCGATCCTTGGAAGCACTGTCGGTTTCCTTCTGCAGCGCCTGCTCCTCGATCCGCAGCTGGATGATGCGGCGATCCAGGCCTTCGATTTCCTCGGGCTTGCTCTCCACCTCCATACGGATGCGCGAGGCCGCCTCGTCCATCAGGTCGATGGCCTTGTCGGGCAGGAAGCGGTTCTGGATGTAGCGGTTCGACAGCTGCGCCGCCGCGACGATCGCACCGTCGGTGATGCGTACGCCGTGGTGCAGCTCGTACTTGTCCTTGATGCCGCGCAGGATCGAGATCGTGTCCTCGACCGTGGGCTCGTCGATATAGACGGGCTGGAAACGCCGCTGGAGCGCCGGGTCCTTCTCGACATACTTCTGGTATTCGTCGAGCGTGGTCGCGCCGATGCAGTGGAGTTCGCCGCGCGACAGGGCGGGCTTGAGGAGATTGCCTGCGTCCATGCTGCCTTCGGAAGCGCCTGCGCCGATCAGCGTGTGCATCTCGTCGATGAACAGGATGATCTGACCTTCGGCGCCCTTCACTTCATCGAGCACCGCCTTCAAGCGTTCCTCGAACTCGCCGCGATACTTCGCGCCGGCGATCAGCGCGCCCATGTCGAGTGCCATCAGCGTGCGGCCCTTGAGGCTGTCGGGCACGTCGCCATTGGCGATACGCAGGGCGAGGCCTTCGGCGATTGCGGTCTTGCCGGTGCCGGGTTCGCCGATGAGGGCGGGATTGTTCTTGGTGCGGCGAGCAAGAATCTGCACCGTGCGGCGGATTTCCTCGTCGCGGCCGATGACAGGATCGAGCTTGCCGTCGCGCGCCGCCTGCGTGAGGTCGCGCGCGTACTTCTTCATCGCGTCATAGCTTTCTTCGGCGCTGGCGCTGTGCGCGGCGCGGCCCTTGGTCGCTTCCTGGATGGCCGCTTCGAGCGACTTGGCATCCACGCCTGCCGACTTCAGCGCGCGGCCGGCATCATTGTCCGCCAGCGCGAGCGCCTGCAGCAGGCGCTGCACGGGCACGAAGCTGTCGCCCGCCTTCTCGGCCAGCTGTTCCGCCTGGTCGAGCACGCGCACGGCATCATTGTCGAGGCCGGGCGTCTGCTGCGCCCCGCCGCCCGACACGGACGGCACCTTGCCGAGCGCGGTGTCGACCTCGGTGATGGCAACGCCGGGATTGCCGCCGGCGCGCTGAATCAGTTGCGCGGCCATGCCCTCGCTGTCTTCCAGCAAAGCCTTCAGCAGGTGCAGCGGCGAGATGCGCTGGTGGCTCATGCGGATGGCCACGGTCTGCGCGCTCTGCAGGAAGCCCTTGGCGCGATCGGTGAACTTCTCGAGATTCATGCTTGTCCCTCAGTAAGAATTACCGCTCGAATATGGTGTTGCGATTATGCAACACAAGCCCTCCCCCGCAAAAATCACGAGGTGTGTTACTCGAATATAGGGGTGCCGTGTCGCTTGGCGAGAGGCAAGGCGAAAATTATTCCGCCGGTTGGCCTTCCAGCCCCGGCACCATGACGGTGCGGCTGCCGCCGAAATCCTCGCGCACCACGATCAGGCCCTGCCGCTCGAGGTGGTCGAGCAGGCGGCGGATGCGGCCCGGCGAGCTGGTGCCATAGGAGCGGGCGAGCGCGTCCTCGTCCACCTCGGTCTCGCCCGCATGGGCGGCCTTGGCGATGACGAGGAAGGGGCCCAGCAAATCGTCGTCGACCATGCCGGACAGGTGCATGATCTGCGCCTGCGTGGCCTCGTCCAGCTCGGCCAGCCCTGCCCCTGCAATTGCGAACTTTCGCCGGAATCCCTGCATGTCGGGCATCGGGCCGATCAGCCGCTCGCGGCGGCAGCGGGTGAGGAAAGTCTGGTATTGCGCGCTGGCGGACTGGAAGGCGATGCCTTCTTCTGCGGCCAGCTCGGCGATGATCTCCGCTATTCGCGAGACGATGGCGGAGGTGTCTACGCTGGGCCTCGGATCATCCAGCTGGCGCTCCTCTGCGCGCGCGATGCTGTCCTCCATCTCCTCTACGCGCGGCGCGGGCGGCGGTGCGGGAGGCGGCGGCGCCTTGGAGACATCGCTGGCAAGATCGCGGGTGAGCAGGTCGGCCATGTCGGCAGGGGCCGTGTCGGGCAGCGCCATCAGCCCTTCGGCGCGGGCCTTGAGCCCCGTTTTTACCGGACCGATCTTCACCGCCACCGGCAAGCGCGTGATCGCCGGGCCGAGGGCGAGGAAATGCCCGCGCTCGAGCTCGCGGATGCGTTCCGCCTGCCGCCGCTCCATGCCGAGCAGGTCGGCGGCTCGGACCATGTCGATATCGAGGAAGGTGCGCCCCATGAGGAAGTTCGACGCTTCGGCCGCGACGTTCTTCGCCAGCTTCGCCAGCCGCTGCGTCGCCACCACGCCAGCCAGACCGCGTTTGCGGCCGCGGCACATGAGGTTGGTCATGGCCGACAGCGTCATGCGCCGCGTGTCCTCGGCGATCTCGCCCGCCACGGCAGGCGCGAACATCTGCGCCTCGTCCACCACCACCAGCACCGGATACCAGTGCTCGCGCGGGGCATCGAACAGCGCGGTCAGGAACTGGGCGGCGCAGCGGATCTGCTGCTCCACCTCCAGTCCGTCGAGATCGAGCACCACGCTGGCACGGTGTTCGCGGATGCGGCGGGCCAGCGCCTCGATCTCTGCCGGCGAATAGGCCGAGCCGTCTATGACTACGTGGCCGAATTCTTCCGCCAGCGAGGGAAAGTCGCCTTCCGGATCGATCACGACCTGCTGGACCATGCCGGCGCTTTCCTCGATCAGGCGGCGCAGCAGGTGCGACTTGCCGCTGCCGGAATTGCCCTGGACGAGCAGGCGCGTGGCAAGCAGCTCCTCGATATCGAAGAGGACCGGCTTGCCGGTGGCTTCATGGCCGATGGTGATGCTGGTGGTCACAAGGCTCTGGCTAGCCAGCCGAATCCCGTTAACGAAATAGCCGCGCGGCGGTTTTGCCCAGCGAGATTGCACCGTTCGTCGCAGGCCGCTAGGCGATGGGCCGAGAGAGGATTGTCATTCATGGCCAAATGGGTCGGGCGGATCGGATTTGCCCTTCTGTTCATCGTCGTCGCTGCATTCATCACGCTGGCGACCTGGGAACCGTTCTGGGCACGCGGGGCCGAAGTCGACCCGCCGGACGAGGTCTACACGGCGGAAATCATCCGCAGCGAGTTCGGTGTGCCGCATATCTACGGCAAGCGCGACCGCGACGTGGCCTACGGTGTCGCCATCGCCCATTCGGAAGACGATTTCTCGACCCTGCAGGACGTCATCGCAATGGCGCGCGGCCGCTATGGCGCGATCGCGGGAGAGGAAGGCGCGGCGGTCGATTACGTCTACCACCTGCTCGATGCGCGCGGCACGGCAGAGCGCCGCTATCCCGAACTGCCCGCCGACACGCGAGCGCTGTTCGAAGCCTATGCCGCCGGCCTCAACGACTATGCCGAGCAGAACCCGGACGAGATCAAGCTCGGCAATCTCTTTCCTGTGGCGGGCATGGACGTTGCTGCAGGCTTTGCGCTCCGCCAGCCGTTCTTCTTCGGCCTCAACGGGGTAATCGAGCCGTTGGTGGCAGGCGACGACCTGCGCCCCGAATTCGGCCCCGACATTCCCGGCTTCCCGCGCGGGTCGACGGAGCAGCCGACCGAGGAAAGCGCCGGCAAGGTCGCCTATTCTCCCTTCGGTCCCGACGGCGCGCACAACGGCTCCAATGCCTTTGCCGTCACGCCCGAAAAGTCGGGCGGGCCGACCACGCTAATCTCCAACAGCCACCAGCCCTGGCGCGGCGGCGTCGCCTGGTACGAACTGGTCGTGGAGAGCGAGGAAGGCTGGCATTACGCCGGGGCCAATTTCCCCGGTTCGCCCTTCCCCTTCCTCGGCCATAACGAGGACCTCGGCTGGACCAACACGGTCAACACGCCCGACATGGTCGACGTCTACCAGTTGGAACTCGACGAGACCGGCACGCGCTACCGCTTCGCCGACGAATGGCGCGACCTTGAAAGCCGCACGATCACCCTGCCCGTCCGGCTCGGCCCGATCGTCCTGCCGATCCAGCGCGAGGTGTTCCGCTCGGTCCACGGACCGGTGATCATCAACGAAAACGGCGCTTTCGCCTTCCGCTATGGCGGAATCGACAATCTCGGCCAGCTCGACGCCTATTACCGGCTCAACAAGGCGAAGACCCTCGCCGAATGGGAGAGCATCCTGGCGCGGATGGACATCCCCTCGACCAATTTCATCTATGCCGACCGCGAGGGCAATATCGCCTATGTCTACAATGCCGCCCTGCCCGACCGCCGGCCGGGACCCAACTGGCGCGGCATCCTGCCGGGCGACGATCCCGAACTCCTGTGGGACGGCCCTGTCGATTACGAGAAGCTGCCGCGGCTCGTCAACCCGGCGTCGGGCTGGCTCTACAATGCCAACAATGCCCCTTTCACCGCTGCGGGGCCGGGCAGCGATTTGTCGCCCGGCGACTTCGCGCCCGAGTTGGGCGTGGAGCTGAAACAGACCAACCGTTCACGCCGTGCATGGAAGCTGCTGAGCGAAGCGGACGTGCTCGACCGCGCCAATCTGGAGCGGATCAAGTACGACACCGGCTATGCCCGGGAGGATTACGTTGCGCGGCTGTGGGACGACCTGGAAGAGCTCGACCTGTCGGACGATCCTGTGCTGGCGCCTGCGCGTGCCCTGCTGATGCAATGGGACTTCACCGCCGACAACGTGGGCCGCGCCGATGCGCTGGCGCTGCTGATGATCCGCGAATTCATGTCCTCGTCCTACCAAAACAAGCCGTGGCCCGATGTCCGCGCCGAACTGGAAAAGGCGGTCGCCCACCTCACCACCCATTTCGGACGGATCGACCCGCCGATGGGCGAAGTGTTGCGCCTGCGTCAGGGTGAAGTCGACCTGCCGCTCGACGGGGGGTCGGACACGCTGCGCGCCTCGACACTGTGGAACGTGGAGGAGGACGGGCGCCTGTCGGTCAAGCACGGCGACAGTTTCATCCAGTGGGTCGAGTGGGAACCGGGCAAGCGGGTCTTCTCGCGCTCGATCCAGCCTTATGGCGCGGCCACCACGCGCCCCGCTTCACCGCATTACGCAGACCAATCTACGCTGTTCGTCCAGCACCGCTTGAAGCCGGTGCACTTCTGGCGCGAGGACGTGCTGCGAAATGCCAAGAGTCGCAAGACGGTGACCAATCGCCGCTAATAGATTACGAACACTTATGAATTTCCAGGGGACTGCAACATGAAACGCGTTATTTCGACCAGCATAATCGCGCTCGCCGTATCGGCCTGCTCGACCTACTCGGACACTGCCGTGGAATCGGCGGCCGCTCCCGCAGCAGAGGCCGCTGCCTTCGAGCCGGCCCCGCTGTCGGCGCTGGTCGCGGAAGTCGACCTTCCGTATGAAAAGTTCGTCCTCGACAATGGCCTCACCGTCATCGTCCATGAAGACCGCAAGGCGCCGCTGGTCGGCGTTTCGGTGTGGTACGACGTCGGTTCGAAGCACGAACCGGCCGGCAAGACCGGATTTGCCCACCTGTTCGAACACCTCATGTTCAACGGCACCGAAAACGCCCCGGCTGACTGGTTCGAATACATCCAGCAGATGGGCGGCACCGATGTGAACGGGACCACCAACCCCGACCGCACCAACTATTTCCAGACCGTGCCGACCGGCGCGCTCGACCGCGTGCTGATGCTCGAAAGCGACCGCATGGGCCACCTGCTCGGCGCGGTCACGCAGGAGAAGCTCGATAACCAGCGCGGCGTCGTCCAGAACGAGAAGCGCCAGGGCGATAACAACCCCTTCGGTCTGCTGCGTTACGAAATCTTCGAAAACCTCTTCCCCAAGGGACACCGCTACCACCACTCGACCATCGGTTCGATGGGTGACCTCGATGCCGCGTCCATGGAAGACGTGCGCAGCTGGTTCACCGATCACTACGGCCCGAACAACGCCGTCCTCGTGCTGGCCGGCGACATCGACGCGGCGACCGCCCGCGCCAAGGTCGAAAAGTGGTTCGGCGATATCGAGCGCGGCCCCGAAGTGAGCCACCCCACCGTCACCGTTCCGACGCTGGCGGAATCGAAGACCAAGACGGTCACCGACCAGATTTCGACCACGCGCCTTTATCGCATGTGGACCGTGCCGGGTTCGAACTCGGCTGAATCGGTTCCGATGAACCTCGCCTCTTCCGTCCTCGGCGGCCTGTCGAGCTCGCGTCTCGACAATGCGCTGGTCCGCGAAGACCCGGTCGCCGTGTCGGTCAGCAGCTTCAACTTCACGCTGGAAGATGCCGGCGTCTTCATCGTCCAGGCGGACGTGAAGCCGGGTGTCGACCCGGCGGAAGTTGCCGCAAAGCTCGATGCGCAGATCGCCAATTACATCGCCACCGGCCCGACGGCCGACGAACTGGAGCGTGCCAAGGTTTCGACCATGGCGGGCGTCATCCGCGGTCTTGAATCGGTCGGCGGCTTCGGCGGCAAGGCCCCGCAGCTGGCCTCGGGCGAGCTATTCATGAACGACGCGGGCTATGTCGAAAAGCAGCTGGAGCAGATGGCTGCCACCACTCCCGAAGTGGTCCAGGGCCTGATGCAGAAGTGGCTGACGCGCCCGGTCTTCAACCTCGTCTACAACCCGGGCGAACGCACCGAAGGCGGCGAAAACCGCGGCGGCGCGATCACCGGTCCGGACTCGCTGGCCGACATCGCGCAGGCCAATTACTGCGCGGAGGAAAGCTGCGACCTGTCGGGCATCGCCACCACGATGCAGGCCGATCGCGAAGCACTCCCCGAACTGGCCCCGCTGGCCGGTCTCGACTTCCCCGATATCGAACGCGCCACGCTGTCGAACGGGATGGAAGTCTATTTCGCCCACCGCGATGCAGTCCCGACCGTGCAGGTCCAGGTCGAATTCAACGCCGGTCGTGCAGCCGAAACCGCTGCCACGCTCGGCACGCAGCGCCTGCTGCTGGCGGTGATGGGCGAAGGCACGGAGCGTCTCGACGCGACCGAGTATGCCATCGCGCAAGAACGCCTCGGCGCTTCGATCTACGAAGGCTTCGATGCCGACTTCACCAATTTCGGTGTCGCCGCGCTGGCTCCGAACCTGGCTCCCTCGCTCGAACTGCTGGCGGAAACCATCCGTTCGCCGGGCCTGCGCGCCAATGTGATCGAGCGTGAGCGGGCCCGCCTGCTCAACGGCCTGTCGTCGGAACTGAAGGATCCGAACTCGATTGCCGACCGCACCGCGCGGCAGGTGGTCTTCGGTTCGCACCCCTACGGCCTGCCGGCCTCGGGTCTCGGCTCTGCCGATCGCCTGAAGTCGCTGACCGAAGCCGACCTGCGTCAGTTCCACGCGACCTGGCTGCGTCCCGACAATGCCCGCATCTACGTGGTGGGCGACACTTCGCTGGCCGAAGTGACCCGTCTGCTCGAAGCGAGCTTCGGGGATTGGAAAGCGCCGGCAACGGCAAGGCCGGAACGGCTCTACAACGTCGCCATCCCGGCACCGGAACAGCGCATCGTGCTGGTCAACCGCCCCAATTCGCCGCAGTCGGTGATCTACGGCGCACAGGTCCTCGACCTGCGCGGCCGTGACCAGGACATCACGCTCCTGTCGGCTGCGAACGAGGCGCTGGGCGGCGGCTTCCTGGCCCGCATCAACATGAACCTGCGCGAAGACAAGGGCTGGTCCTATGGCGCCGGCAGCGGCGTCGGCAATGCCTTCGACCGCGTCTACTACGGCGTGCGTGCACCGGTGCAGTCGGACAGGACGGGCGATTCGATCAGCGAGATCCGCAAGGAGATCAACGATTTCGTCGATGCCCGCGGTGTACAGCCGAACGAGCTCGAGCGGATCGTGAACTCGAACATGCGCGAGCTGCCCGGCCAGTTCGAGACGGCGGGCGACGTGCTCGGCGGCCTCGTGAACATCGTGCGCTACAACCGTCCGGACAATTACTACGAGACCCGGGCGCAATTCTTCAGCAAGCTGACCGCTGCCGAACTCGATGCAGAAGCGCGCCGGAACCTGGACGAAGGCGACATGGTCTATATCGTGGTCGGTGACGCCAAGGTCGTCGAACCGCAGCTCGAAAGCCTCGGCCTGAAGGTCGAAGTCATCGAGCCGCAGGAGTAAGCCCTTGTTGACATCGGTGTAAGTAGCGCCGATGTCACCACCACCGTTTCGGCCCGCAGGTGCGGGCCAGCCAATTGAGGAGAATACGCATGTCCGTAGCCGGTACCTATGACACCATCGTCAAGAGCCCGATGGGCGACCAGAAGGGCACCTTCACCGTTGTTCCGGGTGACGATGGCTCCAGCTTCACCGGCTCGATGGCCGGCGGCATGGGCTCGATGGACGTCAAGGACGGCACCATCGACGGCAACACGCTGAACTGGAAGATGGACATGACCGTGCCCATGCCGATGACGCTGACCTGCACGGCCACGGTGGACGGCAGCCAGCTGACCGGCAAGGTCAACGCCGGCGCATTCGGCGACATGCCGCTGACCGGCGAGCGCCAGGGCTGATCCCCTCGGGCAATTGCTCTTGAAAGGGGCCGTCGGAGCGATCCGGCGGCCCTTTTCCTTTGCGGCCTATCCCGTCCGCCGCAAGGGCGAGGCATCCTGGACTCCGGCCGCACCCAACATGGCGCGCCATTTGCCCGGCGTCATGCCTGCCACCTTGCGGAACGCCCGAACGAAGCTGGACGGCTCTGAATAGCCAAGGCCCAGGGCGATCTCGGATACCGGAAGGTCGGTCGAGCGCAGCTTTTCCGCCGCCACCTGCACCAGCGCGTGGCCCGACAGGTCGCGCATGGATATTCCGGCGGCAGCCAATTGCCGGGCAAGCGATCGGACCGAGGTCCCTCGCGCCTTCGCAAGGTCCGTCATCTGCGGTGCGCGGCCGCGTTCGCGCAGCGATGCCAGGACAAGTGCAGTAATCTCGCCTTCGAGATTGCCGCCCTGCCGGTTCACCCCCGCTGCGTTACCGCCGAGGTCGCGCATCAGGTTCTGCCAAGTCGACGCGCGGTACCCAGGGTTGGCCAGCCTGAGGGTCTTCGCTTCCAGCCGGACGAATGTTCGGTCCGCTCCTCTGCTGATGGTGACGGGAAGCAGCCCGTTGACGGCTTGCAGCAAGAGCGGGTCCGCATGCACCGCTTCCACATAGGGCGTGCTGGCCAGGCCCACACCGGGCGGTCCGAAGCGCGCGAAGGAATCGGCAATGCGCAGCACGAACAGGGTCGTCATGACCTCCACGAAGCCGCGGAACTGCCCAAGCGCAGGATCGGCCGAAATGACGAAATCGCACCACGTCCCGTCGTCGACGAGTTGCAGGTCGAGCTGCGGATTGGTCCGGTTTATGATCCCCACAACGGCTTCGAGCGCAGCGCCGAGGTCCGGAGCGCTGAACACCACCGTTTCGTGCGGGACGTAAGGCCAATCGAGGAATTTGCGGATGAGCGCTTCCTCGCCGTACAATTCCATCAGAGTGCCGACCATTCGCAGGTCGTCGGCGACCGAGACATCTTCCGTCGAATAGGTCTCCGCGGTCAGGTTCGTCCCGCGCCACAAGTCTTCGGGCCAGCCGAAGCTTGCTGCCCAATAGCGGGTAAGGCCGACCGGCACGGGAGCGGCCGCAAGATCGGGCCGCAGCGCCTCCAGCCTTTCGATCGACTCCTGCAACCGGTTCATCGTCCCCCTTCCCTCTTCAGGAATAGGAGAGTGCCGCAATGGCAGAAAATGTCAATCGATTGGCAGCAAGGGTCAATAGGAAGTCGGAAAATCCTCTGATACGCTGCGCAAGACTCGGAAAGGGTTAGAAAAAGACAGGGAAATTTTACGTCTCACGAGCCCTTCGGATCGCAAAAAAAGAAACTCAGGAGATCGTCATGAAAACCCGTATCGCGACAGCTATTACACTGGCAGCAGGCACAGCACTCGTTGCCACGCCGGTTCTCGCCGAAAAAGCGAACGAGCTTACCTACATCAACGGATCGCTCGGCCGCGACGCGGAAGGCCAGCTGCGCGAACGCGGCTTCGCCCACGTTTCGACCAACAAGAACAGCATGGGCTACGTCTACAGCTACTGGTGGGACGAAGGCGACGACGACTGCGTGCAGGTCGAAGTCTATAACGGCCGCGTCGAAACGATTCAGGATGCGAGCGACCAGGATTGCGGTCATCATAAGGGCGCTGATGCCGGTGCTGCTGTTGCCGCGGTTGCAGGGGCGGCCCTGCTTGGCGCGCTGCTGAGCCATAAGTCGAACCACCACGACGACAACAAGCACCTGAGCAATGTCGAGGACGAAGCGCATTACGAGCGCGGATACACCGACGGGCTGCACAATGCGCCATACCATAATTCCGACAGGTCGAACGCCTATTCGAACGGGTACCAGTCGGGCGTGAACCAGCGCAATGCCAACCTCAGCCATCATACCGGACGTGGTGGCTATCAGGCGGCCGCGCGCTTCTCCGACCTGCAGGGCGCACGTGCGGCCGGCGGCATGGACGAACTCTATCGGCGCGGCTTCCGCCAAGTGGACAATTTCACCAGCGGCAACACCCGCTATTCGATCCAGCACAACCCATCGACCAACCAGTGCGTGCAGGTGACGATCGCCGACGGTCATTTCTACGACCTGCGCGACATCGGCCGCCATCCCAAGTGCAGCTGAGCTGAGAGGGGAGAAGACAATGCGGTTTGCATTCATCGTGGCGGGGGCTTCGGCGCTCGCCCTCTCCGCTTGTGGCGGCGCGGCCGAAGACACGTCGGAAGCCGCAGCTCCGGCAGAAGAGCTCTCGGTCATCCCCGAAACCCTCGCCCCTTTCGGTGACGGGTATCCCAATCCGGGCGATCCTTGTGTCCGGCTGGGCGAAAGCGAAGCGACCTCGAACTATCTCGACGACAGCGCGGTCCTCGTCGGCTGCCCCAGCGAAGCGGCGGCAGAAGCGGTGGGCGGACAGATCGTCGGCAATGTCGAAGGGGTGAGGCTGGTCAGCGTACCGATGGGCGATGCCAATGCCGGCATGGTGTCACCGGTGGGTGAAAACGGCCCCGCGGAAGCACCTGCTCCGGCCAAGGCTGCCGAGGTCAAGATCCGCGGCGCGAACAGCCTCGAAAGCAAGTGCGCTGCCAAGGTAGGCCGCGAAACGGGTGCGACCGTGATCGGGACCAACCGGATCGAGGAATCGGAAGCGGCCATCGCCATCTTCATCAACGTGCAGGGCGGCGAAGCGCCGTGGCAGTGCCTCGCCTATCGCGACGGGACGATCGGCGACATCATGTACACGGGCAGCGAAGGCGCCATGTAAACGGGTATACGGGGCGGCGGGCGGTTTGGTCACCCCGCCCCGGCCCGGCGGAGGAAACCATGCGTAGATTCATCGTAACCGGCGGGCTTGCCCTTGTGCTTGCGGCATGCGGAGGCGCAGCCGAAACGGAAGACACAGCGCCTGCGGAGACCGAAGCTGCTGCCGACGCCGGCAGCGAAGCTGCACAGCCGGCCTATGGCGAAGGCGATGCGCTCGTCGCCGGAACCGACTACAATGCCACCACCCAGCTCAAGTGCGGCTTCGACAATGCGGCGCCCGAGCAGACCTGCGAGGCGGGCATCAAGCGCAACTGGGGCGAGGAAGGCCAGCACCTGATCGAGGTGTCGAAGCCCGACGGCTTCAAGCGCGCGATCTTCCTGCGCGGCACGGAACCTTACGGCGCCGACAGCGCTCAGGCGGACGGTTCGGCCGGCTGGGACTTCGCAACCACGCGTGACGGGGACATGGTGACGGTCAAGTTCGGACCGGAAACCTATGTACTCGTCGATGCGATGGTGACGGGCGGTTGATCGCCCGGGGGGCAGGCAGAGGAGAGGTAATGATGACCACGAAGAACTTGCGCAACTTCGGGCTGGCAGGCCTTGCCGCCCTGACGCTTGCCGGATGCGAAAGCCTGCCCGGGAACGTCTACCACCCGCTCAATGGCACGACATGGCGCCTCGTCGATGTAGAGACTTCGGGCACGTCGACGCGGCTCAATCCGGAGCTGCAGGCACGCCACACGCTGACGTTCGAGCGCGGCGGAAGGCTGAACATGCAGCTCGATTGTAACCGCGGATCTGCTAGCTGGGAAGCTTCGCTGCCCCAGACCTATAACGGTTCGATCAGCATTTCGCAGGTCGCCTCGACCCGCGCTTTCTGTCCCGACCCGACCTTCGGTGAAGCGCTGGCTGCGGATCTGCCCAGTTCCAGCGCCTATACGCTGACGCCCGACGGGCGAGGCCTCGTGATCCGCACTGCGCGGATCGTTTACGCTTTCGAGCGAAATTGACGGCTATGAATAACAGAGGGCGGATGCGAACCAGACATGCCACCGTGCTGGCGGTATCCGCCCTCTTCCTTGCATCCTGCACCCAGTCCCGGGCGGAAAGCCCTTCGCCGCCGCCGGCGCCCGACTGGGATTTCGTCGCCTTCGAGGTGAAGAGCTGGGGCGGTCCGGTCACATCCTGGCGTATCCTGCCCAATGGTGGGGGCAGCTGGACCGAGGCCGTTCGCCCGGAAGGCCAGCCGCCGACAGCTCCTGCCTCGCAGGCCTGGCACGAGATCGAGCCCGATGCAGCCAATTATGCCACGCTCGAGGCGATCCTGCGCAAGCTCCCGAGCCCGGCACCCGATTTCAACGCCTGCAACAATTTCATGAGCGACATGGCCTATGGCACGCTGCGCCTGACGCGCGGAGCCACAACCACCGAGATCGCGTGGAACGAAGGCTGCCTCGACAACAATTACCAGGATTTCATGGGCATCTTGCGGGAAGCGGACGAGCATATGCGCGTGCTCGGCAAGGCTGCCCCTGTCAGTCGGGTGGAGCCGCCCGAAGGCGGCTGACCACCCTCAGCGTTTCCAGAGCCAGTACAGGATCGCGGCGTTGATCGCCGGGGCGAGGATCGCAAACCACGCGCCCGTCAGCCCGATCTTGTCGCCGAGGATATTCCACGGCAGCCCCAGCGGCATCAGGAAGACACCCGAAAGCGGATCCTGCTCCTGCCCGAACCAACCGAAGGTACCGACTGCCAGCAGGAACAGCGCCACCACGTAAAGCACCACGAAAACGATGAAGACCCACTTCATGAAACCGCCCTCCCCGAAGTGGAATGAAGCTATGTCATTCGCGCATCAATGAAAAGGCCCGCCGGATCGCTCCGGCGGGCCTTTGCCATTTACGGGTGGGCAATCGTTATTCGACGATGTCCATTTCCTCGATCAGACCCTGCGCGCCGTCGACCTTGTCCATCACCCACAGCATGTAGCGGGTGTCGACATGGATCGTGCGCGTGGTGCGCGGATCGAAGTCCCAATCGGAATTGACGCTCTCGAACGTGCCGTCGAACAGCAGGCCGACCAGCTCCGCGCGCGCGTTGAGCGTGGCCGAGCCGCTGTTGCCGCCGGTGCTGTCGAGATCGGACAGGAAGTTCACCGGCACCGAACCGATGCTGTCGAGCTTGTACTTGCCGTAATCCTTCTCGCGGATTTCCTTCAGCTGCTTTTCCGGCGCGTTGAAGGGATCGATACCCGTGTCCTTTTCGAGGATGCCTTCCAGCGTGGTGAACGGCAGGTAGGCCATGCCGTCACGCGGCGAACCGCCAAGCACGGTGCCGTAGGTCACTCGCAGCGTCGAGTTTGCATCGGGATAAGTCGTGATGCCTTGCGAACGCTGCCACTGCATGATCGCGTCCATGTATGCCGGACGCAGCGCCTGTGCGCGGCCTGCACGCTCCTCGCCCTCGGCTTCCTTGGCGCGCTCGTAGGGGTAGAGCGCCACGGCCAGCTTGACGAAGGGATCGTTGCTGGCCTCGAAGGTGGCCGCATCGGCTTCCATCAGCGACAGGCGGGTTGCCGTCTCGTCCAGCGTGGTGCCCGCGTAATAGGCGTCCAGCTTGTCCGACAGCTGCTGCGTGGTCATGCCCGGCGTCAGGCCGAGCGCCTTGTCGAAGACCGCGACGCGGTTTTCCTCGGGCTGCTTGATGTAGGTGCTCAGGAACATCAGCCATTCCGCCTTGTCGACCGAGGCCTCGTAGCGGCGGTCGAGCGCCTGCAGGCCCTGACGGAAGAAAGTCATGTCGCGGTCCTGGTAGCCCGGATCGCGGAGGGCGTTTTCCTTCTCGCGCTCCTTCGACAGGCGATAGAGGCGCTGGGCTGCCGACAGCAGCGCAGGACGCGTAGCGTTGTTGTACCAGAAGCTCTTGCGGGCTTCGGCAGCGCTTTCGACCGTGAGGGCCTGAAGGCCCGAGATCGCTTCGCCATAACCGGCGCGCGACTTGTCGGCGGCAATCCATGCAGCCAGCGCTTCCTCACGCTCGCGGCGGCGATCGACGAGGCCGACACGGCGCGCACCCTCGATCTGGCCGCGCAGGTTCTTCTCGCTGTTGTTGAGACCGGCGAGGCGCGATTCGTACTTCACGCGCGCGTCCGACCCTTCGGGGGCGGCTTCCTCGATCGTGTCGATCCAGTCGTTCAGCAGCGTGACGAAGGTCGGGTACGACCAGTCGAAGGTGTTCTCCACCTCGGCCAGCGTCGCATAGCGCTGCGTCGAGCCGGGATAGCCCGCAGCCATGACGAAATCGCCGTCCTCGAGCCCGGCTGCGCTCACCTTCAGGTGATGCTCGGGCGTGTAGGGCACGTTGGTTTCGGAATAGTCGGCCGCCGAACCGTCGGGCGCGACATAGGCGCGGTAGAAGGCGAAGTCGCCCGTGTGGCGCGGCCACATCCAGTTGTCGACGTCGCCGCCGTACTTGCCGATTGAATCCGCCGGGGCGTAGACGAGGCGCACGTCGCGCACTTCGAGCCGCTTGATCAGCGTGTATTCCGCGCCGCCGTAGAAGCTGGCGACCTGGCAGCGATAGCCGGCCTCGGCCTCGCATTCGGCGGTGATGTCCTTCATCCGCTGTTCGAGCGTCTCGTAACGCTCGGTCGCGGACATGGCATCGACGCCGTCGCGCATGCGGCCGGTCACATCGGTGATCTCGGTCGTCACGTAGATGCGCGAGCCCGGAGCGGCAGGCAGTTCCTCGTTAAACGCCCTCGCGAGGAAGCCGTTCTCGAGATAATTGTTCTCGGCGGTCGAATTATACTGCACCGATCCGCGCGCGCAGTGGTGGTTGGTGACGACGAGGCCTTGCGGCGAGACGAAGCTGGCCGAGCAGCCGCCCAGCGACACGATGGCGCCCATCGGGAAGCCGGTCAGGTCCGACAGGGCTTCGGGATCGATTTCCAGACCCGTTTCCTTCAGGTCCTTGGCGATTTCGGGCAGCTGGCCGGGCGTGAACATCCCTTCCTTGGCGGCAAGCGGTGCGGTTGCGGTGCAGGCAAGCAGCGCCGCAATCGTGGCGGTCTTACGCATGTAGTTACAGTCCCCTCAATTGTGCGCGCGAACGGCGCAAGAACGGCAAAAGGGCTATGCTTTCCAGAGGCTTGGAGCAAGCGCGGGCTCGCCGAATGACATATGCGCCCGACGAACGGGCGGCGGGGCATCAAATGATATGCTTGCGCACCGCCTGGTAGGCCGCAGCCGCAACGGTATTGGCCAGGTTGAGCGAGCGCACCTTGTCCGAACGCATCGGCAGGCTGACCATCCGGTCGCGGTGCGCCTCGACGATTTCGTCCGGGATGCCCTTCGTCTCGCGCCCGAAGACGAGATAGGCGTCGTCCGGGTATTCCGGCTCGTAGAAATTGCGCGGAGCGTATTCCTCGAACAGGAACATCTGGTCGCTGCGCGGAGCCCGTTCGGCGATGAATTCAGCCCAGCTGCCGAACTCGACCAGCCGGATGTGCGGCCAGTAGTCGAGGCCGGAGCGTTTTACCCGCTTGTCCGAAATCTCGAAGCCGAGCGGGTGGATCAGGATCAATTCCATGTCGAGCGCCACGCAGGTGCGCCCCACCGCCCCGGTGTTGCCGGGTATCTCGGGCTGGACGAGGACGATGGAGGTCATCGCCTTGCGCTCAACCGTCGAGCTTGTCCTTCAGGATCTGGTTCACCACCGCCGGATTGGCCTTGCCCTGCATCGCCTTCATCGTCTGGCCGACGAAGAAGCCGAACAGCTTGTCCTTGCCGCCGCGGTATTCGTCCACCTTGTCGCCATTGGCCGCGATGATCGCGTCGATCTCCGCTTCGATGGCGCCGGTGTCGCTGACCTGCTTGAGGCCCTTCTCGTCGGCAATCGTTTCCGGATCGCCGCCGGTCTTGAGGACGATCTCGTAGATCTCCTTGGCCTGGCCGCCGGAAATGTCGCCCTTGTCCTGCATGGCGAGGATCTTGGCCTGCGCTTCGGCGGTGGCGTTGGCCGGATCGGCTTCGTCACCCAGCGATTTCAGGACGCCGGGTGCGACCGATAGGGCCCAGTTAGCAACCTGCGTAGCAACCTTGGCCTCGGACTTGCCGATCTGCCTGGCGGTTTCGGCCAGCAGCGTTTCGAAGCGCGCGAAGGTTTCGACCTCTGCGGTCAGTTCGCGGGCATTGTAGGGCGTCAGGCCCAGATCGGTTTCGTAGCGGGTGCGCTTGGCATCCGGCAGCTCGGGCAGCGAAGCGCGGCATTCCTCGAGGAAGCTGTCTTCCAGTTCGAGCGGAAGCAGGTCCGGATCGGGGAAGTAGCGGTAATCATGCGCATCTTCCTTGGAGCGCATGGTCCGCGTGGTGCCGGTGTTCGGATCGAACAGGCGCGTTTCCTGGTCCACCGTGCCGCCGTTCTCGATCACGTCGACCTGGCGGTTCGCCTCGTATTCGATGACCTGCATCACGAAGCGAACGGAGTTCACGTTCTTGGTCTCGGTGCGCGTGCCGAATTCCTCGCCCGGGCGGCGGACCGACACGTTCACGTCGGCTCGCATGGAGCCTTCTTCCATGTTGCCGTCGCACGAGCCGACATAACGCAGAATCGAGCGTAGCTTGCGGACATAAGCGCCCGCTTCGGCGGGGCTGCGCATGTCGGGCTTGGACACGATTTCCATCAGCGCGATGCCGACACGGTTGAGGTCGACATAGGACATGGTCGGATGCTGGTCGTGCATCAGCTTGCCCGCGTCCTGTTCGACGTGGATGCGTTCGATACCGATGACCTTGTCTTCGGGAATGCCGGCCTTCTCGTCCGCCTCGATCAGCAGCGAGCCTTCTCCCACCAGCGGGTGGTAGAGCTGGCTGATCTGGTAGCCCTGCGGCAGGTCGGCGTAGAAGTAGTTCTTGCGGTCGAAGCGCGACCACTTGTTGATCTGCGCCTCGATCGCCATGCCCGTGCGCACCGCCTGGCGGATGCATTCACGGTTCGGCACGGGCAGCATGCCAGGCATCGCCGCATCGACGAGGCTGACCTGCGTATTCGGCTCGGCCCCGAAAGCGGTGCTGGCGCCCGAGAAAAGCTTGGCGTTCGAAGTGACCTGCGCATGGACTTCGAGGCCGATCACGACCTCCCATTCGCCGGTCGCGCCCTGGATACGGTAAGTGCTCATGGGCCGCGGCATTATCGCCTTGCGCGGCCGATGAACAGGGGTCACTTGCGCGTTTTTGCGGCCCTGTTTGCGTCACTTGCCCGGTTGACCTTCCAGGCGGTGGGCTACATAAAACGGCTCTTCCTGCGCGAACGGCCGTCTTTGGAGGCGAATTCTTGTCGCCGGGAATAATGACAAGATTCTTCTTTTCAGGTTCAAATGGTCGCACCCAAAAACGCTCATGCCGTTGGCGCACGCTACGCCTTCGTGGATTCGATCCGCGGAATAGCCGCGCTTATGGTCATCTATCTCCATATCGCCGAACAATTGCTGCAATCGCGCGAATACTATTCGGATCTGGAAATATCCCTGTTCACGCTTTTCACGGCCTATTTCGATGCCGGGAAAATCGGCGTGATCATGTTCTTCGCCGTATCGGGCTATGTCATTCCCTTCTCGCTTCTCAAGAAGCGCGAACGGCCGCTCCTGTCGTTTGCCATCGGGCGCTTCATGCGGCTCTACCCTGCGTACTGGCTTTCGATCCTCGCCATGGTCCTGATCGTGGCATGGCAAGGCAACCCCTTCGACAGCTTCACCATCGCTGCAAACGCTACGATGCTGCAGGGCTTCGTCGGCATCCAGAATATCCAAGGACTATATTGGACACTCCAGATCGAACTAGTCTTCTATGGCCTGTGCGTCGTTCTCTTCTTCTTCGGCCTGCTCGGATCGCAAAAGTGGGTAACCGCCACAGCCATCGGCACTCTGGCGGGCGCGTTCGCACTGGCGGTAGCTCGCTGGGCTACCGAAATGGGCTTCCCGGTAGCCCTGCCCCTTGCCCTGTTCGCCATGTTCATCGGCATGACCTGGCGCACGGCAACGCTGGACGAGGATGAGACGAGCATGCGCCACTTCCGCCTTCTCATCACGCTGTTCATGATCAGCATCCCGTTGATTTCTCTGCTGGCGTATAATGCGGATGCTGCCAATAACGAGACCTGGTATCGCTACACGCTGAGCTATTTCACGGCGATGGGATTGTTCATCCTCATGACGTCGCGGTGGAAGATTTCCAATCCATTCCTGAGCTTCCTCGGAACGATCAGCTATTCGGTCTACCTGTTCGGCTGGGTATGCACCCAGATCATCGAGACTGCTTTCCCTTCGGTCCTGACAGGCGCGATCCCCGGCCATGCGCTCATCGCGCTCGCCAGCGTCATGACCATCGTGGTCAGCACCGCGATCTACTATCTGGTCGAGAAACCCAGCATCGATCTGGGCCGCAAGCTCGTCAAGCTGGTCGAGAATGGCAAGGGCCGCGCTCAGATCAGTGAAGTGATCTGATCCTGTTTGCTCCGGCCGGCTATGTCAGCCGGCCGGGCGCAGGATGTTACCACCACTTTTCCGGCTGGGCCTCGAACGCCGCGCGCTGCTGGATTGCGAGACCTGCATCGAGCACGCCCTGTTCGTCGAAAGGCTTGCCGACCAGCTGCAGGCCGAGTGGTAGGCCGTCGGAATTCAGCATGGCGGGCACGCTCATGGCGGGGAGGCCGGCAAGCGAGGCGGGGACCGCGAAGACGTCGTTCAGGTACATCGTCAGCGGGTCTTCATTGAGCGAGCCCAGCGGGAAGCTGGCCGTGGGCGTGGTCGGTGCAAGGATCACGTCGCACTGGGTGAAGGCCTGCTCGAAATCGCGGGCGACCAGCGTGCGGATCTTCTGCGCCTGCGTGTAATAGGCATCGTAGAAACCGGCGCTGAGCACGTAGGTGCCGATGAGGATGCGGCGCTTCACCTCGTCGCCGAAACCGGCAGCGCGGGTGGCGGCGTACATATCCTGCAGGCCTGCGCCGTCGGGCTGTTCGCGCAGGCCGTATCGCACGCCGTCATAACGCGCGAGGTTCGACGAGGCCTCTGCCGGGGCGACGATGTAATAGGCGGGCAGCGCATATTTGGTGTGCGGCAGCGAGACATCGACGATCTCGGCGCCAGCATCGCGCAGCCATTCCTTGCCCTGCTCCCAGCTCTTGAGGATTTCTTCGTCGGTCCCGTCCATGCGGTATTCGCGCGGGATGCCGACCTTCTTGCCCTTGAGGTCCGCCGACAGCGCGGCTTCCCAATCGGGCACGGGCATGTCGAGGCTGGTCGCGTCCTTCGGGTCGAAACCGGCCATGGCTTCGAGCATGATCGCGCAATCCTCGACGCTGCGGGCCATCGGGCCGGCCTGGTCGAGCGAGCTCGCGAAGGCGACCACGCCCCAGCGGCTGCAGCGGCCATAGGTCGGCTTGATGCCGCAGATGCCGGTGAAAGCGGCGGGCTGGCGGATCGAGCCGCCGGTGTCGGTGCCGGTGGCAGCCGGCGCGATGCGCGCGGCGACTGCGGAGGACGAACCGCCCGACGAACCGCCAGGGCTCATCGCGGCATTGGTGCCATCTTTCTTCCACGGCGAATTGACGTTGCCGAAATAGCTCGTCTCGTTGGACGAACCCATAGCGAACTGGTCGAGGTTGAGCTTGCCCAGCATGCCCGCGCCTGCGTCCCACAGGTTCTGCGACACGGTGCTTTCATACTCGGGCTCGAAGCCTTCGAGGATGTGGCTGGCCGCGGTGGTCTGGACGCCCTTGGTGGCGAACAGGTCCTTCATGCCGATCGGCACGCCGCCCATCTTGCCGAGATCTTCGCCCTTGGCACGCTTTGCGTCGGTCGCATCGGCGGCGGCCAGCGCATGGTCGGGCGTAGTAACGATGAAGGCGTTGAGTTCGGCTGCCTCGGCCACGGCCGCGTTGAAGGCTTCGGCCACTTCGCGCGCGGTGAAGTCGCCGCCGGCCACGCCGTCGCGGATCTGCTTGACGCCAAGCTGCGTAAAATCGGTCATTATTCGATCACCTTGGGCACGCCGAAGAAACCGTGTTCGGCGGCAGGGGCATTGGCGAGCACGTCGTCGCGGCGACCGCCGGCGGTGTGCGGGTCGGCATCGACCACGTCGTCGCGCAGGCGCAACGTGTTGGGGATGACCGCAGTCATCGGCTCCACGCCTGCGGTATCGACCTCGCCCAGCTGCTCGACCCAGTCGAGAATGCCGTTGAGTTCGGGGACCATGCGATCGAGCTCCGCATCCGCCATGCGAATGCGTGCCAGCGAGGCGATTTTCGCCACTTCTTCTCGGGTAACGGACATGGCCGCGCGTTAGCCGCGAGAGCGGCGCGCTTCAAGCGGCCAATGCACCCTTATTCGACGGGCGCACCCTCGGGAGCGGCCTGGCCCTGCTGCGCCTGCATCTGCTGCTGCAGCTGCATCAGGCGCTGCTGCGCTTCGGGCAGCGGCATGATGTCGATGATTTCGACTTCGAACACGAGGTCGGCATTCGGCGGAATCGGCGATCCGGCAGGGGGATTCGCGCCGTACGCCTGGTCGGCCGGGATCTCGATGCGGTACTTGCCGCCCTTCTGCGTCTGCATCAGGCCGTCGACGAAGCCCTTGATGAAGCCAGCCTCTTCCTCGAGCGGGAACGGCGTGCCGTCCGGGAACACGCCCGGCGGGAACGGGCTGGGCTGCGAACGGTCGAATTCGGTGCCGTCGGACAGCGTGCCGACGTATTTCGCGAAGACCACGTCGCCGATCTGCGGCGAAGGACCGGTGCCTTCCGTGATCACTTCCACGTCGAGACCCTTCGGCATGGCCGCCCACGCAAGGCCGCCGCCGATCAGTATGGCCACGATGACGCCCAGCCACAGCTTGGTGAGCGAGCCCTTGGCGATGGGCTGGAGGGGAACGCGGGTGATCTCGGTCATGGAAAATTCGTCCTGATACGCAAAGGGCGCGGATTTCTCCGCGCCCTCATGGCTTGGCTTGGAAGCTAAGGCAACGGCTTACTTGATGCCGTCACGCTCCATGCGCTTGCGCTCGAGCTTGCGAGCGCGGCGAACGGCAGCAGCCTTTTCGCGGGCGCGCTTTTCGCTCGGCTTTTCGTAGTGGCGACGCAGCTTCATTTCGCGATACACGCCTTCACGCTGCAGCTTCTTCTTGAGCGCGCGGAGGGCCTGGTCGACATTGTTATCGCGAACCATGATCTGCATAAACTTCAATACCTCGACTATCGGGCCAGAGCCCGCATTTGCGGGGTTTGCCTCCTTGAATAGGGTTTCGCTCTTTCAACGAAAAGCGCGCCGAATCCCTTTCGGACCGGCTCGAACGGCGCGCACATACGGATTCTTCCTTCAAATGGCAAGCCTGCAGTGCCGCCTTTCGCAAACCCGCGCGAGGCGCTAGGGCTGCGCGCAATGTCGACCCTCTCCCCATCCATCGCCACGCTCTACGTCGCCCTAGGCGGCGGAGTCGGTGCCGCGCTGCGTTACCAGACCGGCCGCGCCATGACGCAGTGGCTCGGCGCGCCGATCGTGGGCGCTTTCCCCTTCGCCACCCTCGCCGTGAACGCAGTCGGCAGCCTCCTGATGGGCCTGCTGGCCGGCTGGCTGGTCAGGAGCGGCGGCGCGATGAGCGAACAGGCCCGCCTGCTGCTCGGCGTAGGCGTGCTTGGCGGTTTCACCACCTTCAGCGCCTTCAGCCTCGAGATGGTCCTTTTGATCGAGCGCGGCCAATACCTGTTCGCAACGCTCTATGCCGTCCTGTCCTTTGCGCTCGGCATTTCCGGCCTGATGGTAGGCCTTGCGCTAATGAGGATGACGGCATGAATACCGCCGACGAAGTTCGCCAGTTCACCGTCGCACCGGACGATGACGGCATCCGCGTGGACCGCTGGTTCAAGCGCCACCTGCCCCAGATCGGCTTCGGCACGGTCAGCAAGTGGGCGCGCACCGGCCAGATCCGCGTCGACGGCAAGCGTGTGAAGCCCGACGACCGGCTGGAACAGGGCCAGCAGATCCGCGTGCCCCCGGGCGGCGATGCGCCGCACAAGAAGGCAAAGGCGCGCCGCGAACTCAAGCCGGCCGAGATCGAGCAGGCCGCGGAAATGGTCATCCAGAAGACCAAGTCGGCGCTCGTCCTGAACAAGCCGCCGGGCCTTGCCACGCAGGGCGGCACCAACACTTTCAACCATGTCGACGGCCTGCTAGACGCCTATATGGAAGAAGGCGGCGACCAGCGGCCGCGCCTCGTCCACCGGCTCGACAAGGATACCTCCGGAGTCCTGCTGGTGGCGCGCACGCCCGGCAGCGCGGCATTCTTTTCCAAGCGGTTTTCCGGCCGCAGCGCCAAGAAGATCTACTGGGCGCTGGTCGTTGGCGTGCCCGACATCCGCGAAGGTGTGATCGAGGCCCCGCTCGCCAAACAGCCCGGATCGGGCGGCGAGAAGATGCATGTCGATCACGAAGGCGGTGCGCCGGCCAAGACCAAGTACCGCGTGGTCGAAAGCGCGGGGAAGAAGGCCGCCTGGCTCGAACTGCAGCCGATGACCGGCCGCACGCACCAGCTGCGCGTCCACTGTGCCGCGATGGGCCACCCGATCGTTGGCGACGGCAAGTACGGCGGCAAGGATGCCTTCCTGACCGGCTCGATCAGCCGCAAGATGCACCTCCACGCCCGCCGCCTGATCATCGACAGTCCCGATGGCGGGAAGCTGGACGTGACGGCCGAGTTGCCCGAGCACTTCGCAGCCAGCATGGAGCAGATCGGCTTCGACGAGAAGGCCAGCGACGCGACGCCGATGCGCGACGATCCGCCGCCCAAGTCGCGCGAGGAAAAGAAGCAGCAGGCCCGCCAGCACGCCAAGAGCTATCGCAAGGCACGCAAGGGCGAGCGACGCGGGCGCGGCGCAGCTACGGCCAGCAAGCCCAAGCCGCGGGCGAAGCCGGCAAAGCCGCCCAAGGGCAAGCGCTGATGCATCCAAACCCGCTGTTCCGGAGCGAGGACAGGGCCCTGTTCGAGGCACTGATCGACGGAATCGGGTTCGGCATGGTCTTCCACACCACTCCGGACGGGCCGCGCGTGGCGCATGTCCCGCTGCTGTCCACCGGCGACGGCGCGCTGCAGTTCCACCTGGCGCGCGGCAATGCGCTCACCCGCCACCTCGACGGGGCGACCGCGCTGGTCACCGTCAACGGCCCCGATGCCTACGTCAGCCCGCGCTGGTATGACGAGCGCGACACGGTCCCCACCTGGGATTACGTCGCGCTGGAAATGGAAGGCCGTGTCAGGCGCATGGACGACGAGGGCCTCGAAGCCCTGCTCCACGCCGTGATCGAGAAATTCGAAGGACGGCTCGAAGGCGAAGGCTGGTCGGCGGACGAATCGAGTGATGCGACATGGTCGCGCCTGTTCAAGGGCATCGTCGGCTTCGAAATGGAAGTCCTCGCCTGGCGCCCGACCTTGAAGCTGTCGCAAAAACGCACTCCGGCCGAGCGCGAACGGATCGCCACGGGCCTTGAAACGAGCGGCAGCCCTGCCCTCGCCAGGCTGATGCGGAGCCTTGCGGCATGACCCGCCTCGCCATCTTCGATTGCGACGGCACGCTGGTCGATGGCCAGGCCGCCGTGTGCGAGACGATGGAGCGTGCCTTCGGGGCGATCGGCGCGCCGCCGCCCGAACGCAACGCCATCCGGCGCACGGTCGGTCTCAGCCTGCCGCTTGCCGTGCGCCAGCTGATGATGGACGGCCGCGAGGTCGACCGGCTGCAGGTGGTCGAGGCTTACAAGCGCCTGTTCCGCGAAACGCGCCTGTCGGGCGCCCTTCACGAACCGTTATTCGATGGCATGACCGACCTGCTCGAACGGCTGCACGCAGATGGCTGGCTGCTCGGCGTCGCCACGGGAAAGAGCGACCGCGGCCTGCATTCCTGCCTTGATACCCACGGGATCAAGCACCGCTTCGCCACGCTTCACGGCGCAGACCGCTATCCGTCCAAACCCCATCCCGCCATGCTGGAGGCCGCGCTCTCTGAAACGGGTGTCGATGTGGCGGATGCGGTGATGATCGGCGACACGGTCTTCGACATCCACATGGCCTGCGATATCGGCGTGCGTGCGATCGGGGTCGGCTGGGGCTATCACGAGGCCGAGGAATTGCTGGCGGCAGGCGCCGTGGGGGTCGCGCAGACCATGGACGAACTGGAGAAACTGATCCGTGAGTGACGAAGACAAGGCCGCGCAGCGGTTCTGGCTGCTTCAAATCATCCGCCTTTCAGGCGCTGTGATGGTCCTGCTTGGCGTGATGGCCATCGCAGACGCACTGCCCTGGCCGCAGATGGTTGGCGTCGTGCTTTTGGTGGGCGGCGCCGTGGACTTCTTCTTCATTCCCGTCCTCCTTGCCAAGCACTGGAAGCAGCACGGATGAAACGCTTCTACAAGGACGTGACTGTCGCCCGGACCGACCTTGGCTGGACAGTCCAACTGGACGGCCGACCGATCAAGACGCAGGGCGGCAAGCCGCAGGTCCTGCCGACCGAGACCTTGGCGGAAATGCTGGCAGCCGAATGGCGTTCGCAGGGCGAGACGATCGATCCCTCGACCTTCCGGTTCCGCGACATGGCGGACTACGCACTCGACGTGGTGGCAAGCGATCCCCAACCGGTGGTCGAGAAGCTGCTCGGCTATGCGGAAACCGACACGCTTTGCTACCGCGCCGATCCAGAAGAGCCGCTCTACCGTCGCCAGCAGGAAGTCTGGGAGCCGCTGCTGATGGACTTCGAGGCACGCGAGGGCGTGACCCTGCACCGCGTCAGCGGCGTGCTGCACAGGCCGCAGGCCGAAGCGTCGCTGGCAAGGCTGCGCGAGCGACTGGCAAGCCTCGGCGCGTTCGAGCTAGCCGCTCTCGAGCAGCTTACCTCGCTGGCGGCCTCGCTCTGCATCGGGCTCGGCGCGCTGGAAAAGGATGCAGATACCGAGGGGCTGTGGGCCGTTGCCAATCTCGAGGAAGAATGGCAGGCCGATCTCTGGGGCCGCGAGGAAGAAGCGGAAGAACGCCGCGCCAAGCGGAAGCGCGATTTCCTGGCGGCAGTCGAGTTCGCGCGGGTGAGCGGCTGAGGTTGGCCGTACCGACGCGCGGCTACTCCCACAGATCTACCTTGCATCCGCTTGAGGGTCTCCCCGGCTCTGCAACTTAGACGGAAACTCGAGCCCAGCCGCCAGTATCAGCGCGCCGATCTGCTCGCTAGAATGTGTATTTAATGCCGATTAGGGGTGCATGGCCGATTTCATCCGGGCCATCATCTTCGAAATCCTGTTGGCGCAAGTACGACAGGCCGAGCGAGAGGTTCTCGTTGACCTCGTACTCCACGCCGACTGTCGTACGCAGGCCCGTGATGCCCGTATCGCTACCGACATTGTTGCCCCGCAGTACCCAGAAGAGTTCGGCATCGGCTCCTGCGGACCAGCGGCCGTCCCCGGTCAGGTCGAATCCCACGCCAAGCCGGGGCCGGAGTCGCAAGCCCATGCGATCGGCTCCGTCGACGAAGCGCTGTTCCAGCCGTAGCCGTGTCTTCAGGATACCGTGACTGGTGGAAAGCTGCTGCATCGTGCGAACTTCGTTCGATCCGCCGTCATTGATGCGATATTCGACCGCACCGGCCAAGGTGGCGTTGTCGGCAATGCCCTGCTTGACCCAGCCGCGAAAGAAGTAGGTGTCCACCCGGCCGTCGTCTTCCGAACGGAAGCGTTGCGCGGTTTCGAGTTCGAACGCCGTGTTGTCATCCAGTCCGACTTCGACCGAGGGGTTGAGCCACAGTTCCGCGGCGTCGTCGCTGGCGTAGGCGGTCGACGGGATTGTCGCCAATGCTACCGTTGCAAGCAGAATGTCTTGTTCTTTCACCTTGGATATCCTTCGATTATGCATGGGTCGGAATCAGGAGGTGCTGAGAGGCTTGCGATGCCGGCAGCGGCGCCTGCGCAGTGCCCGGGCCGTGGATCGCGGGAGCGGCAAGCAGTGCTGCGACATAGGCCGCATATCCCAGGATCAGGACGATACCGGCCGGCCGACCGAAACGCTTCCAGGTAACGCTCACGACCAGGACCGCGATCGCAGTCGCTGCCATTACGCCGAGATCGAAAGGAAAGAGCGTCGCCGGGATTGCAGCCGGGCTGACCATCATCGTCACGCCCCCGATCCCGAGAATATTGTAGATGCAGGAACCGACGACGTTTCCGAAAGCGATCTCGGCCTCGCCCCTGCGCGCAGCGACGACTGAGGTAACGAGTTCTGGCAGCGAAGTTCCGATCGCCACGATCGTGAGGCCGATCACCGCCTCGCTGAGGCCGGCGATCCGGGCCAGGTCGATCGCTCCGCTCACGAGAAAGCGCGCGCCCAGCATCAGCAGGGCCAGTCCGGCTAGCAGCAACAGTGCGGCCTTCCACCAGCTTTCCTGCTGTTGGTGCAGGCCGGTATCGGTGATTTCGAGTGCCTGCTGGCGGTCGAAAGCCGCCGTGTGGACGGCATCGGCTGCCCCCACACGCTCGTCACGATAGCAGCGCACGATATAGACGAAGAGGCCGGCTACCATTGCAAGGCCGATCCATGCCCCGTGCCAACCGGTCGCAGCCAGCCCCAGGAGCCCCAGCGATGCCGCGACGCACACGCCGGTATCGCGCAGCAGGTTCCCGCCGCGCAGGGCGATAGGGGTAATCAGGGCCGCAAAGCCCAATATCACCAGCACATTGACGATATTCGAGCCCACGATGTTGCCCCAGGCAATCGCAGGCGACCCTGCCATGGCCGCTTCCACGCTGGTCATCAGCTCGGGCGTCGAGGTGCCGAACCCGACAATCACCAGCCCGACAATGAGCGGCGTTACCCCTGCTTTTTCGGCGAGGCGGACAGCGCCGCGCACGAGCAGTTCGCCCCCGATCAGCAATCCGATCAGGCCGACGACAAGGAGGGTAATTGTTTCGAACATGATCGGAGATGGCCCCGGCTCGATGACTAGAAGGCGCTAAGGCCAAGTAACGAAAGGACACCGCGCGGAGATGCGCGGTGTCCTTGTCGGGAGGATGCAGGGTTCAGAAGCGGTATGCGAGGCCGGCACTGAGAACCCACGGATCGAGATCGTGTTCGCTCTGGAGCGCAACGGTCTGACCCGCACTGAAAGTGGCCGTCGTGCCGACGAAGTAGCGCTTGGCGTCGAGCGAGAGGCCGAGCCTGCGATCGTTCAGCGCGATGTCGACACCGCCCTGCAGCAGGAAGCCGAATTCGTCCGACAGGTCGACATCGGTCGCCCCGAGCGCAGCAGCGTCAGCGCCGACATCCTCGGAAAAGATCATGAAGTAGGTCGCGCCCGCCCCGAGGTAGGGCTTGATCCCGCCGCCGAGGTTGAAGTGATACTTCGCCGTCAGGCTTGCAGGCAGGATGATCGCATCGTCGATCAGTTCCGCGCCTTCCAGTGCGCCCGCCCCGGTGACATCGTGCGGCGTGACGCAGCAGATCGTCTCAAGCGAGAAGTTGGGCGACACGAAGTACTCGATCGCGACGGTCGGCACGACCGAATCCGAAGCTTCGGTCTGCGAGTCCGCGGGCAAGCCGATGAGGTCGGTCTCGACCGCGGTGATGGCACCATCGGGCAGAACGCCGGTGACGAAACCCTTGATCTGGATATCGCCGGCTTCCTGGGCGGCGGCAGGCGTTGCGAAAGGCAGCGCAACTGCGGCGCATGCGAGAAGGTAACGGGTCATCAACATGGGGGAGATCCTGTTGCAGCCTTCGCCCGATCCGCGAGCTACGCAGATGGGACCTCGGCTCTCTTGCTTGGAGGGGGTTGGCCCCGGTGCGCCCTTGGGGAGGGGAGTAAGCGCGCACCGGGGCAGGGTTGGCTCGCTTAGCCAGCCGAATACGGCAGCGAGGAGTGGTGGACCACGATGCGCAGCTTGCCGTCCGGACCGCGGACATAGCCCCAGGTCTTGTCGACCGTGGTGCGATTGCCCTTGGCGTCGATCACCGTCACGTGGCCCATCGAAGTGGCCGAGTTGCCGGTGATGAGGATGCCAGCATTGTCGATTTCGAACGAACGCCAGCCCTTGAGCGCGAAGCCGCTGTCCTGGGCGAACTTCGGATCGCCGCCGACGAAGTAGGACACGGCGCCGTCACGCGACGTGCGGAAAGTCTGCTCGCCTTCGCCGTTGGCAAGGGTCGGCTTGAACAGCACCGGGCCGAGGTTGTAGCCGTAGGCGCTGTCGATGATCTCGCCTGCCAGCTTCTTGGCGGCTGCGTGACCCTTGTTGTCGTATTCGGTTGCGATGGCGACCAGAGCATTGCCCCAAGCCTGCTGCGCGGCAATGACTTCGGCTTCCGTGATCGGCGCGTAGGTCGCGGTCGATACGGTCTTCTTGGCGCCATGGTCATGTGCTGCGACAGGTGCAGCGATGGCAGCGAGCGGAAGGGCAGCGGCGAGGCCGAGGGCCTTGATACGGGTAAGCTTCATGTTTCGTCTCCTGTTAGCCTGCGCGATCTTCTTGCGATGGCGCTGAACCGTTTGCGGGGAGCAACCCGACGGAGCTCATCTAGGCTGACGAGGCACGGTCCAAATCTGCCGGGCGGCTAACCGCGCGGCGTAGGCCGGATGGCCTATGCGCTTTGCGTCGATTCCTCTAAAGATCGACGAATGCGACAGCAGGTGCCCTCCTCTCCCCCACCGCTCGAAACGGTTGCGGAACTGCGTGAACTATATCGCGCAGCAGAGGCGCGTGCCGCGCGCATGCGTTTACTGTCGAGCGTCGCGAAGACTTTGTCCGAAGCCAGCCCTGAAGCCTTGAGCGAAGTCCTCGACCAATGCGCGGAGAAGCTGGCCTTCTTCCTTGGATATCGCAGCGCCCGCTTCACACCTGGCGGCGAGGGATCGGGGATCGCGATCCGCGCAGTTGGCAACGAGGAGCCGCTCGGCTTCATCGCGATCGAAGGCCTGGCTGGCGAACGGGACATCCGCGACGAGGAAGACCGGGAGACGTTTCGCCTCTATCTCGAGCTCATGGGCGCCGCTATCGACCGCAACCGGCGCGATGGAGAGCGCCAGCGGCTGGTCGAAACCTTGCTGGATCGCGAGAAGCGGCTCGAAATGCTGGTCGAACGCATGTTCTCGGCGCAGGAAAGCGAACGCCTACGCGTTTCGCAGGAACTGCACGACGGCGTCGCACAAACCGCGACAGCGCTCGCGAGGCTGATCGAAGGCTCGGGCTCCGAGGCTCCGGATTTGCCAGCGGCGGAGCGGGCGCGGCTGGCCGAAATCGCCCGCGGCCTGGTGCGGGAACTCAGGGCGGTGATCGGCGGCTTGCGCCCGACGCTGCTCGACGATCTCGGACTTGAAGCGGCCATACGCGCGCTCGCCGACGGTCTGGAAGACGAAGGTTACAAGGTTTCGGTAAGTCTTACGGGATCGGCCGATCGCCTCCCGAGGATCCTGGAAACCGCCCTGTTTCGTGTCGCGCAGGAAGCAATCGCGAACATCCGCAAGCACGCCGGAGGGCCCTGCGCCGTCGGGCTGGAGCTTGCCCTTCCGAAAGAGGGCCGCAGCGGGTTCTTGCGCATCGCCGACACCGGTCGCGGCCCACCCGGTGATTGCCTGCCCCAGGAAGATTCGGGCAAGCACATCGGCATTGGTGTCATGTCGGAGCGCATGACGGCCGTCGGCGGCAGCCTCGACTGGCGGGCAGGCGAACGCGGAGGCGTGATCGTTACGGCTTATCTCCCCGAGGTGCCGGCTCCATGACTGCAGCGACACGCATCCTGATCGTCGATGACCACCAGCTGGCCCGCGAAGGTCTCAAGGCAGTTCTCGCCGGTCCCGACATCGAGATCGTCGATATGGCGTCGACCGGCGAAGAGGCGGTGGAGCAGGTGCGCCGGCACCAGCCGGAAATTGTCCTGATGGACATCCGGCTGGGTGTGGGAATCGATGGTCTGGAGGCGACGCGGCAGATTGTGGCGCTGGGCCTTGGAACGCGCGTATTGATGCTGACCTTGCACGAAATGCCTGCCTATGTTCGCGAGGCGCTGGCCGCAGGGGCAGCCGGCTATATTCTCAAGGACGCCGCGATCGCGGAACTCAAGGCCGCTATCGCGCAGGTTCGGACGGGCCAGTCGGCCGTATCGCTGGACCTCGTGAACGCCGCGATGCGCGCGGCGCCACTTCCGGGCCGTGAAGCCGACCTTTCACGCATGCTGACCGGCCGGGAGCGTGATGTGGTGGCGCTGGTCGCGGAAGGGCTGACCAACAAGGAAATCGGTCGCCGGCTCGAAATCAGCCCGGCGACCGTGAAGGTCCATGTGGAGAGGATTATCGGCAAACTCGGCGTCGCCGACCGTACGCAGGCCGCAGTGCTGATCACGCAGATGCGGCGCGAAGACGGGTAGGCTGGGCAGGCGGTGCGACCACAGACAGCCCCCATGCGGTTCTGGGCCGATCGTCCTCTGGCAATCAAGGGCCTCGTATTTATCGCCATTCCCCTCGCTATCCTGTTTGGTGCGCTCGCGTCGCTCTATTTTGCGAGCACTGCGGAAGAAAGGGCCGAGGCCGACGTCCGCCGGGCATTCGCGATCCAGCGCGACACCTACCAGGTCCATGCGCTGCTTTCGCAGGCTGCAGCCGGGGTTCGTGGCTATGCACTGACAGGGCAGGACCGATTTCTCGAACCGTTCTCCGTGGCGGAGCGGGAACTGCCCCCGACCATGGAACGGCTGGACGAGGCGATCGAGGATCCCGGCGTGCGACAGGAATTCGTCGTCCTCGAACAGCTGGTCGATGCAAAACGCCAGGGGCTGGGCGATATTGTGCGCGTGTCTCGGGGCGGCTCGGATCTCGCCTCGTCTCGGGAAGCGCTGGAGCAAGAACTGAACGCGAACCGCGACGTACTCGAACGCCTCGGAAGTCAGGTCGACGTCATCCAGCGCAAGGAGGCCGTCCTGCTCGACCAGCGCAGGGAACGGGTGGACGACGTCCGCTCACGATTTCTGGCATTGACCGGGATCAGTGCGCTGCTCGGATTGCTCGGCAGCGTCGCGGCGGTGTATCTCTTCTCCACCGGGATCGTTCGGCGCGTGCGGGTCCTCGAAGGCAATGCCGAGCGCTTGGCGCAGGGTGCGGAGCTGGACGATCTGCCGGAAGAGGCCGACGAGATCGGACGCCTTGCGCAGCGGCTCGGGCGTGCCAGCGCTCTGCTGCGCGCGCGTGAGAAGGACCTGAGCGAGAGTGAGGAACGCTTCCGCCTCGTTGTCGACCGCGTCAGCGACTACGGCATCTTCGCGCTCGATACCGAGGGTAATGTAGCCACCTGGAACCTGGGGGCGGAGCGTATCAAGGGGTGGCAGGCAAGCGAAATTCTGGGTCGCCATTTCAGCTCGTTCTATCCGCCTGAAACCCGCGAATTCCTGCCGCAGCGCATGATCGAGCGCGCGATACGGGACGGGTCTGCCGAGGACGAAGGCTGGCGTGTCCGCCGCGATGGGACCCGCTTCTGGGCCAATGTGGTCATCACTGCCCTGCGCGATGGCGAGGGCACCTTGCGCGGCTTCGCCAAGGTCACGCGGGACATGTCCGAACGCCGCCGCACGGAGGAGGAACTGCGCAGCGCGCGCGAGGAGGCCATTGCGGCCAGCCGCGCCAAGACCGCATTCCTGTCGCGAACGAGCCACGAATTGCGGACCCCGATGAACGCCATTCTCGGCTTCGGGCAATTGCTCGAAATCGACGAGGAGCATCTCGAAACGCAACATCGCTCGGCCGTAACGCAGATCATGAAGGCGGGGCGCCACCTGCTATCGCTGATCAACGACCTGCTCGACATCTCGAGCATCGAAGCCGGTGCCAACGAGTTGGCAATTGAGCCGATCGGCTTGCGCGAACTGCTGACCGAAGCGCACGCGATCGGACTGCCGCTGGTCGAGCAGGCCGGGCTTGCCTTCACTCTGGACCTCCCGGAGCACGAAGTGACCGTGCTTGCCGACAAACGCCGCGCCATGCAGGTCGCTCTCAATCTGATCGGCAATTCGGCAAAGTACAATCGCACCGGAAAGACCGTACGCCTGTCCGGCCGCGTCGAGGGTTCGACTGCGATGATCGAAGTGGAGGATGACGGCCCCGGTATCGAACCTGCCAACATCCCGCGGCTCTTCACGGCATTCGACCGATTGGGCGAGCAGGGCCGGTCCGCGGCCGAGGGCACGGGCCTGGGCCTGGCGCTTTCGAAAAGCCTGGTTGAATCCATGAAGGGCGAGATCGGGTATCAGCCACTGACAGTATCCGGACCGCAGTCTGGCGCGCGCTTCTGGTTTTTCCTGCCTCTTGAGGCTCCATTGCCGGAACACGAACCCGACGACGCTTCTAAAAATCCCCAAGGATCATGACCATGCAACTCGTGGCGCCCGCCGAAATCACGTCCTGCCGCATTCTCGCGATCGATGATGAAGAGGCCAACGTCCTCTTGCTGCGAAGCGTGCTCGAACGGGAAGGGTATACGGATATCCATTGCCTGACCGACCCGAAGAAGGCGATGCGGGCCTATATCGAGCTACAGCCGGATATTGTCCTGCTGGATTTGATGATGCCCGAAATCGATGGCTTCGAACTCCTCGAGGCATTCTCGCGCCATGACCGCGCGGAAGAGTTCCGGCCGATCCTTGTCCTGACGGCCGACACCACCTTGCAGGCGCGGCGGCGCGCCCTGTCGCTGGGCGCGAAGGATTTCGTCGCCAAGCCTTTCGACGTGATCGAGGTCGGCCTTCGCATTGCCAACCTGCTCGAGACACGGATCTTGTATCGACATCTCAGGGCGGGCTGAGATGTCCGTTCCAAACGCGCTTTGACGCTCGCATGGGAATGTCCGCTTTCGGATTGTTGGCGGACGACCGCAGCGTCTGCTGCAATACTAGCCGACCCACTCCGCGACCTGTGCTGCGACATCGTTCGCGGCGCGGTTAAGCGCGGGGCCGACGCCCTGCACATCGGGCGTCACACCGGGCACGACTGCTTGGAAACGGCGGGTCTCGACCGCCTGACCCTCGCCGGGACGCACGGCGTCGAAGACCACCACCACACTCGACGTCGTGGCGTCATAGCCGAACTGGCGCAGCGTGCCGGTCAGGCGGTTGGTTGCAAGCGCACCCGGATCGTCACCGTCGATCACCACGCGGCCCGACTGGGTGCGGATGGTTTCGGCGACAAGGCGGCGGAACAGGCGGGCAGGCTTTTCGACCCAGACGGCATCCTTGAGATAGGCCAGCTCGGTCGCGGTCACCTGCACCGGCACACGGGTCACGTCGAGCGCGGCGGGCGCATCGAAATCCACGAGCGCGATGGCCGTGCCCGATGCGCTGGAGCCGCCGGTTCCGGCAGGCGCACTGGCGCTCGGCGTCAGAGTGAGCAGGCTTTCGGGCGGTTCGCCGCCGAAGCTGATGCAGCCGCCCAGCAGGAGCGCGGGGGCGAGGATCGCGAGGGTCTTGGTCGGGTTCATCGCGGTATCGCCTCTTAGGGTTCGTATTCGGGCAGCGGCTGGCTGGAAAGCAGCGAGCCTGCGCCCTTCTCGTCGATTTTCTCGGTCACGCTGCGCAAAGCCTTGCTGGTCGCACGCAGGTCGCGCAGCGTCGCCTCGGCAGCGGGCAGCGTGCTTTCGGTGAGCTGCTTGGTCGCAGGACGCGCTTCCTCGAGCGTCTGTTCGAGCGCCCTTGCAGCCCCGCCGGCAGATGCCAGTGTCTTGCGCAGTTCGGCAGCCAGCTGTTCGCCCTCGGTATTGATCAGGCGGTCGGTCGAGGCCGTTACCTTCTCGAATTCGTCGAGCGCCTCGCTCGCCTCGCGCAAGGTCACCTGCAGTTCGGCCATCGTGCGCTCGATCTGCGGAGCCGTGGCGGCAAGGCTGCGGGTCATGTCGTTCGTATTGGCGAGAATGCCGGCGATCTCGCCCTGGTTCTCGTCATCGAGCAGCTGGGTCAGGCGCTCGGTCAGCGTCGCCAACCGCTCCAGCAGCAGCGGCGCGTTCGACAGCAGCGCGTTTAGCCCGCCATCCTGCGGCGGGATGATCGGCACGCCTTCGGTGCAGGCAGTCGTCTCGCAGGAAATCGGCGGAGCGCCGCTACGCGCGCCGTCGAGCAGGATGGTCGAAACGCCGGTGAAGCTGCCCTGTATGGTGGCAGTGGTCCCGACGAGGATCGGCACTTCTTCCTTCACGGAAATGCGCACGCGCACGAATTCGGGGTCCTTGTCCCACAGCACGATCTGGCTGACCTGGCCCACGGGAACACCGGCAAAGCTGACCTGGCTGCCGTTGGCGAGACCCGCCACCGACTGTTTGAAGAAGATGTCGTATTCCTTCTGGGCACCTTCGCCCCAGCGCGCCAGCCAGACGATGAACAGCGCGAGCGCCGCCAGCACAGCCAGCGTAACGGCCCCCACCCAAACATAATTTGCCCGCGTTTCCATTCGTTAGGCCTTATCCTTGCCCGGAGGCGTTTTGTCCAACGCTTTGACCGCGTGAGCGGCGACCGGCATGTCCATGTGGCGGCGCAATTCGTCGAGCGCCTGCGCGGTCAGCGCCGCCCGTCCGCGCGGGCCGTTGAAATATTCCTGGATCCAGGGATGATCGAGTTCCATGAGGTTCGGAACGGTATCGACCGCGATGACCTTCTTATCCGCGAGCACCGCCACCCGGTCGCAGATTTCGTGCAGCGTATCGAGGTCATGGGTGATGAGGAAGACGGTCAGGCCCAGCGTTTCCTTCAGCTCCCGCGTGAGATTGTCGAACGCGGCAGCGCCGATCGGGTCGAGGCCCGCCGTCGGCTCGTCGAGGAACAGCAGTTCCGGGTCCAGCGCCAAGGCCCTTGCAAGGCCCGCACGCTTTTTCATGCCGCCCGACAGCTCGCTCGGATACTTGCTGACAGCGTCTTCGGGCAGCCCCGAAAGCATGACCTTGTAGCGGGCGATCTCGTGCCGCAGATCGTCCGAGATATCGGGATAGAACTGCTTGAGCGGGACCTCGACGTTTTCGCCCACGGTGAGCGTGGAGAATAGCGCGCCACCCTGGAACAGCACGCCCCAGCGGTCGCGCACCCCGATCTGTTCGTCGGGTTCCGCATCGACGATCGACCTGCCGAACACGTGGATTTCGCCGGCAGTCGGCGGCTGCAGTCCGATGATCGAGCGCATCAGTACCGACTTGCCGGTGCCCGATCCCCCGACCACGCCGATGATCTCGCCGCGCCGGACCTTCAAGTCGAGATCCTGGTGGACGACATGTTCGCCGAAACGGTTTTCGAGGCCTTCTACCACGATGGGGTATTCGCCCTTGTAGCGGGCATGGCGCTGGGCCTGGTGTGTCTCGTGCTCGCTCATCAGCCCCACCCCAGTTCGGTGAAGAAGACCGCGAAGAAGGCATCGAGCACGATGACCGCGAAGATGGCGGAGACGACCGAAAGGGTCGTGCGCTTGCCGACCTCTTCGGAATTACCCTTCACCTGCATCCCGTTGTAGCAGCCTGCCAGTGCGACGATCAGGCCGAAGACGGGCGCCTTGATGAGGCCGACCCACAGGTCGTAGGTCGGCACGACCTCCTGGATGCGCGACAGGAATGTCCAGAACGGTATGCCCAGCATGGTGTCCCCGATCACGGCACCGCCGATGATTGCCATGCACGAGGCATAGAAGCCGAGCAGCGGCATCATCACGACCGCGGCAAGGATGCGGGGAATGACCAGCGCTTCCATCGGCGAAATGCCGATCGTGCGCATCGCGTCGATTTCCTCCGTCAGTTTCATGGTGCCGATTTCGGCAGCGAAGGCGCTGCCCGACCGGCCCGCGACCATGATCGCGGTCATCAGCACGCCCAGTTCTCGCAGGGTGATACGGCCGACGAGGTTTACGGTCAGCGTCTCGGCCCCGAACTGGGCCAGCTGCACGGCGCCCTGCTGGGCAATCACGACGCCGATGAGAAAGCTCATCAGCCCAATGATGGGGAGCGCCGAAATGCCGACGTATTCGACCTGGCGGACCAGCGCGACCGTCCGGAAGCGCGAGGGATTGCGCAGCAGCGAACCGCAGGAAATCAGCAGCGCGCCGAGGAAGCTGACGACCCCCACGATCCCCGTGCGAGCGTTGAAGACCTTTTCGCCCATCGCTTCGGGCACGCGGCTCCAGAACGGAAGGCGGGGGGCGGACAGTTTCTCTTCCCCGCCGAGGCCGGAAATCGCGTCGAGCAATCGCTGCGCCCGCTCGCTCGCGCCGTGGATTTCCGCTTCGTGGGAGGTCGAGATCGTGCAGGCCAGCCAGGCGCCCGTGGTGTCGATTTCGGTGACGCCGGAAATGTCGACCCGGGCCAGCGATCCGTCGAGGCCGCGCAGGTCGTCGTCGACCGCGCCGATCGTCGACACGAGATAGGGACCGGTCAGCACCAGCGTGCTGCCGCCTTCCCCTTCGACGACCTCATATTCGGCAAGCCCTGTCATTCCCCTTCGCGTATGGGCGGAATTGGCGCGTCAAACAAGCATGTTAGCGTTGCAAGAAGGCGCAGGACCGTCTCCGGCGTTGCATCGCAGCATGACGGCTGGCAAAGGCCGGTCCCATGAGCACCGAGCTATCCAAGACTTTCGACCCGGCCGAAATCGAGCAGCGCTGGTACGCGCACTGGGAAGACAACGGCCTGTTCCGGCCCGAGCGCGAGGACGCGCAGCCCTTCACCATCGTCAACCCGCCGCCGAACGTCACCGGCTCGCTCCACATCGGGCACGCGCTCGACAACACGCTGCAGGACGTGGTGATCCGCTACGAACGCCTGCGCGGCAAGGATGCGCTGTGGGTGGTCGGTACCGACCATGCCGGCATCGCCACGCAGATGGTGGTCGAGCGCCAGATGGAGGCGAAACAGGACAAGCGCACCAATTATTCGCGCGAGGAATTCGTCGATAAGGTGTGGGAATGGAAAGAGGAAAGCGGCGGCACGATCACGCGCCAGCTGCGCCGCCTCGGCTGTTCGATGGACTGGAGCCGCGAACAGTTCACCATGGACCCGCATTTCACCGAGGCCGTGCTCAAGGTCTTCGTCGACCTTTATCGGGACGGGCTGATCTACCGCGACAAGCGGCTGGTGAACTGGGACCCCAAGCTCAAGACCGCCATTTCCGACCTCGAAGTCGAGACCACGGACGTGAAGGGCAGTTTCTGGCATTTTCGCTATCCGTTGGCTGACGGCGTCACGACGTCGGAAGGCAAGGATTACCTCGTCGTGGCGACAACCCGGCCCGAAACGATGCTGGCCGACATGGCCGTCGCCGTGCATCCCGACGACGAGCGCTACAAGTCGGTTGTCGGCAAGGACATTCTCCAGCCGATCACCGGGCGGCGCTTCAAGGTCGTGGCGGACGAACATGCCGATCCCGAACTCGGCTCGGGCTGCGTGAAGATCACGCCGGGGCACGACTTCAATGACTTCGAAGTGGGCAAGCGCGCCGGCTTCGCTCCGGGCGCAATGCTCAACATGCTCGATGCCGAGGCGAACGTCTGCCAGACGGCCGACGGGCTGGTCCCCGACGAGTTCATCGGCCTGCACCGCTTCCGCCGCGACGGTGTCGATGGCGCGCGTGAACTGGTCGTCGCGCGGATGAAGGAACTGGGCTTCCTAATCCCGCACATCACCAGGGACAAGGAAGGCAACGAGACCGAACACGATGCCGAACCGCGTACCATCGCGACGCCCTTCGGCGACCGCGGCGGCGTGGTCATCGAACCCTGGCTGACCGACCAGTGGTACGTCGATGCCGAAAAGCTCGCGCAGGCCCCCATCGAGGCGGTGCGTTCGGGCGCGATCGAGATCGTCCCCAAGAGCTGGGAAAAGACCTTTTTCAACTGGATGGAAAACATCCAGCCCTGGTGCGTCAGCCGCCAGCTATGGTGGGGCCACCGGATCCCAGCCTGGTACGACGCCGAGGGCAACGCCTATGTCGCGATGACCGAGGATGAGGCGCAGGCACAGGCAGGGGCCGGCGTCGAACTGACCCGCGACGAGGACGTGCTCGACACGTGGTTCTCTTCCGCGCTGTGGCCCTTCGCCACGCTCGGCTGGCCGGAGAACACCGACCTGCTCACGAAGCATTATCCGAACGACCTGCTCATTTCCGGCTTCGACATCCTGTTCTTCTGGGATGCGCGCATGGCGATGCAGGGCATGAAGTTCATGGGCGAGGTGCCGTGGAAGCGGCTCTACCTCCACGGCCTCGTGCGCGCGGCCGACGGGGCGAAGATGTCCAAGTCCAAGGGCAATGTCGTCGATCCGCTGGGCCTCATCGACCAGTACGGCGCCGACGCGCTGCGCTTTTTCATGGCGGCGATGGAAAGCCAGGGCCGCGACATCAAGATGGATGAGAAGCGCGTCGAGGGGTATCGCAACTTCGCGACCAAGCTGTGGAACGCAACCCGCTTCTGCCAGTCGAACGGCATCGGGGCGAGCACGAGCATCGCCGCGCCCGCTGCGACGCTGGCGGTAAACAAGTGGATCATCGGCGAGGTCGTCGAGACCAAGGATGCGCTCGACAAGGCGCTGGCGGACCTGCGCTTCGATGCCGCCGCGAACACGATCTACCACTTCGTGTGGGACCGGTTCTGCGACTGGTACCTCGAACTCATCAAGGGCAATATCGACGAAGAGACCAGGGCGGTCGCCGGCTGGGCGCTCGACCAGATCTTCGTCATGCTGCACCCTTTCATGCCCTTCATCACCGAAGAGCTGTGGTCCAAGCAGGGTGACCGTCCGAACTACCCGCTGATCACTGCCAAGTGGCCCGAACCCCAGGCGGAGGTGGATGCCGCGGCCAAGGCCGAAATCGACTGGCTGATCGCGCTCACCAGCGCGGTGCGCACGGCGAAGAACGAACTCGGCATTGCGCCGGGCGCGAAGCTGGCAGCCTATTGCCCCGCCCCGTCGGCGCTCGGTCGCAAGGTGGTGGAAGAGAACGCCGCCGCGATCGAACGCCTCGCGCGCCTTATCCCCGTCCATTTCGCCGATGCCCCTGCCGGAGCGGCGATGCAGGTTGCGGCGGGCGAGGACGCTTTCATCGTGCCGCTGGAAGGCGTGATCGACATCGAGGCCGAAAAGTCTCGACTGTCGAAGGCGCTCGAGGCCTCGACCAAGGAAGCCAAGTCGCTCGAAGGGCGTCTCGGCAATCCGAACTTCGTCGAGCGTGCCAAGCCCGAAGCGGTCGAGAAGGCGCGCGCCGATCATGCGCACCACACGGCCGAGATCGATCGGCTCGAAGCGGCACTAGCGCGGCTGGGCTGAGGCGCACTCGATGAAACTGGATCATCTCGTCATTCTTGTGCGCGACCTCAATGCGAGCCTGCCGTGGTACGAAGTGCTGCTCGGCCTGCTCGGGTTCGCCAAGACCCGCGATCATGTCTGGGGGAATGAGGACGGGACTTATATCGACCTCAAGCAGGCGGAAGCCGATACGTCCGATTATGGCCGCTATGCTCCGGGTCTGAACCACCTCGGCTTCACGGCACCGACGATGGCAGAACTCCACCACGTGCGCGACGGTATGGCTGCTGCCGGGCTCGAGGTTCCCGAACTGCAGCAGCTGGGCAATATTACCGCGACCTTTTTCAAGGATCCCGACGGGATGCGGCTGGAGGTCAGCCATTACGCCTAATCGCCGCCAGCGCCTCGCTTGGAGCAAAAGGTGAGCCTCGTCCTTGCCACCGACGACACGGGCGGGCCGGAGATTTTCGCTTCAATCCAGGGCGAAGGGCCGAGCATGGGAGTGCCGGTCGCCTTCATGCGGCTGTCGCGCTGCAACCTCGCCTGCGTGTGGTGCGACACGGCCTACACCTGGCATTTCGAGGGCGACAACCGCCCCCACCGCTCCGGCGAGTTTTTCGACCGCAAGGCCAACCAGGTGACGCTGGAAGAGGCGGAGGTAGCGGAACGCATCCTCGCGCTCGGCCAGAACCGTCTCGTGATTACCGGCGGTGAGCCACTGTTGCAGGCTGCTGCGCTTGCGAAGCTGCTCGACCTGCTCCCTGACATAAGCGTGGAGGTGGAGACCAACGGCACCACCAAGGCCACGACTGCGCTCGATATCCGGATCGACCAATTCAACGTCAGCCCGAAGCTGGCGCATAGCGGCAATCCGGTAGACCTGGCGCTGATCCCCGAACGGCTCGACACCTACGCCACCGATCCCCGCGCCTTCTTCAAGTTCGTGATCGCAGAGCCCTCTGACGTGGACGAGGTCCTCGCCCTCCACGAACGCTATCGCTTCCGTCCCGGCCACGTCTTCCTGATGCCGGAAGGCACCGACAGCGATACGCTGCGAACGCGTGAAAAATGGCTCGCGGACCTGTGCCTGGAACACGGCTTCCGCATGAGCGACCGCCTGCATATCCATTTGTTCGGCGATACCCGCGGAACGTAGCAACGGCGCAATTCCGCCCGCCCCCAGCGGGTGCAGCTTGCTGCACGTCTAGCGAGGACGCACCCGCGGAGGCGGGTGCGAAAAGCAAGAAACCTAGCCCTGGCTACGCCAGCGCTGGACGGTGCGCTGGACGATGTCCTCTTCGCCGCCACTCTGGCTCCATAGCTCCACGAAGCTCGGGTCTTCCGATGCCGGGCGCTTGATTTCCTCGAGATTGTCGAAGCTCACGCGGATCGGGATGGCGACACCTTCGCCGCAGATGATGCACTCGCGGTTGCGCAGGGCCGGGATGGCATCGAGGAAACCCCGCGCGCCTTCGGGCATGGCCGCGCGGACGAAGTCCTGGTCGCGGTCGTTGTTGAGGCGCATCGAGATGATGGTACCGCACTGCGACAGCACGCCTTCGGCAAGGTCGGAAGGACGCTGCGTGATCAGGCCCAGCGAGATACCGTACTTACGGCCTTCCTTGGCGATACGCGAAAGGATCGTGCCGACCGAGTTGCCGTCGGCGTTCTTCTCGCTCGGCACGTAACGGTGGGCTTCTTCGCAGACCAGCAGGATCGGCGTGGTCTTTTCCTCGCGGCCCCAGATGGCGAAGTCGAACACGAGGCGGCTGAGCACCGCGACCACGGTCGAGGTGATGTCCGAAGGCACACCCGAGACATCGATGATCGAGATCGGCTTGCCATTGGCGGGCATGCGGAAAATCTTCGAGACGAATTCGGCCATGGTGTCGGCCACCAGCATGCCGGAGAACATGAACTGGTAGCGCGGGTCGGCCTTGAGCTCGTCCAGCTTGTTCTTGATGCGCATGTAAGGCGCGGAATTGGTCGCCTTATCGAGCTTGCCCATCGCGTCCTGGATGGCGTTCGACAGGTCGGACAGCAGGTAGGGGATCGGCGAATCCACCGTGATCTTGCCCATCTGTTCGGCAAGGCGGCTCTTCTGGCGGGCCAGCAGCAGGCACTTTGCCAGAATGTCCGCATCGATCTGGCGGTCGTTCCCATTGCTGGTGAGGAGGACTTCGCAGTGCTCCTCGAAGTTCATGATCCAGTACGGCATCTGCAGGTTCGACACGTCGAGGATCACCCCCGTCGTGCGGAAGGCCGCCGAATATTCGCCGTGCGGGTCGATCATGACGATGTGACCTTCGGGCGCCGCCTCGCAGATCCGGTGCAGGATCAGCGCGGCGCTGGTCGATTTACCGGTACCGGTCGAACCGAGCAGCGCGAAGTGCTTGCCGAGCATGGCGTCGACATAGAGGCCTGCGCGGATGTCCTTGGTCGGATAGACGCGGCCGATGGTCACGGCGCTGCGGCCGTCACTGGCATAGACCTGCTTCAGGTCGGCAGTACTGGCCGGATAGACCATCGCACCCGGAACCGGATAGCGCGTCACACCGCGGCGGAAGCCGTGCAGCCTGCCGGTGAGCTTTTCCTCCACGCCTTCGCCGAGGAAGTCGATATTGGCGAGAATGCTGCCTGCGCGGCGGTCCTGCTTCTGGTTGCGAACGCTCGCAAGCAGCCAGCTGTTGCCGACGCGGATCTTGATCTGCGAACCGACCTGGCCTGCCATCGCGATGGAAGGGTCGGCATCGTCGGCACATTCGGTCAGGCGCTGGACGTCGATGGCGATCATCGAACCGGACCCGGAGATTTCGAGCACGACGCCGATCGGCTGGAGGCCGTTATCGGAAACGCCCTCTAGTTCGGGCCCCGCCTCCGGTTCGGCAACCGGGGTCGGCGGCTCGGACTTCACGGGCGCTTGTACTTCCGCCTCGACCGGCGCGGCGGACGCTTCGGCCTGCGGCTGCTGCGGGGCATAGCCCTGCGGCGGAACTACCGGCGCAGGCTGTTCAGCCTCGGGCGCTTCAAATTGCGGCGCGGGCGCAGGCTCGGAGGTCTGCTGCGGCTGGTGGACGTAGCCCGAACGCGACACGGCGACGGCCGGAGCCTGGGCCTGTTCGGAGCGCCGGATACGGTCGCGCAGCGAATTGCCGCGCGGCTGCGGCGGCTCCGCGCCTTCTTCCTTGGCCGGATCGAAGGTCCGAAAGTTTCCGCTACCCATGTCGTTCATAACTGGCGCAAGCCCCCAATGCACATCACGCAGAATTGCATGACGGGGATGGCGCAGAAGGGTTAAAATCGCGTCAACGATGACGCTTTCTGGCGTTTGTCAGAGCTTGGCGAAGAGGCGTCCTGCACCCCAGCCCATGCCGACCGAGAGCATCACGGCAAGCAGGCCATAGGCAAGGCCCCAGTTGTTCGCGCCGTTCTCGACCACGCGTTCGAAGCCCACCTTGCGTACCTCGACTTCCGAAATTGCTGAAGCAATGACGCGGCCGCGGGTCACGGCAAAGGTTTCGGCCGAATAGATGCCCGTGGTCACGTTTGAGGGAAGCTCGATGCGCGCCTGGTAAAGCACGCCTTCGTTTATCTGCACGCCGCCGAAATCTTCCCGGTAGAGCCCCTGCCGGCGCTTGAGATCGACGAGGCCCGCCGCGAACCGCCGTTCGACCGCGGGTTCGATCGAGCCGCTCGGCGACAGCTGGATATAGTCGGTGCCGAATTCGTAGATGGCAGCCGTCTTGTCGTCGACGATCTCGTTGATGGGACGCGAGGACGCGACGGCGAAATAGCTGGGCACGGACCGGAAATCGCTGCTTTCCGCATTGATCCAAACTCCTGCGAAACGTTCTTTCTCGCGCAGGCGGATCGGCTCGCTAGGGCCTTTCAGGACGACGACGATGTCGTATTCCTCGCCTGGCCCGCCGGCCGGATCGAGGATCGCACCGAACAGCAGCAGCTCCTGTCCGACGAAGCCCTGGCGCACCTGCACCTCGTGCTGCGACACTTCGGGCACCAGCACCGGATCGCGCTGTCCCATCAGCACGAAGGCGGCGAGCGTGAGGAGAGCCGCACGGATCACAGCGGCGACACCGTGAAGATTTCGTCAGGCCGGTAGAACAGGCGCAGGAACATGTTGAAGGCCACGAGCAGCACGATGCCGGCAAGCACGAGGCGCAGGACTTCCGGCTTCGCCTTGACCGCGAATTGCGATCCGAACTGCGCGCCCGATACCGAACCGAGCAGCAGCAGCGCGACCAGCACGATATCGACGGCGCGCGTGGTCACCGAATGCATGATGGTCGTCGCGATGGTGACGAAGAGGATGTTGAACAGGCTCGTGCCCACCACGACGTTCGCGCTCATGCCAAGGATGTAGAGCATGGCGGGCACGAGGATGAAGCCGCCGCCCACGCCCATCAGCATGGTCAGCATGCCGACGACCACCCCGACCAACAGCGGTGCCAGCGGCGAGATGTAGAGGCCCGAGGCATAGAACCGCCAGCGGAACGGCAGGCTGGCCACCAGCGGATGGTGGCGCCGGCGCGGGGCCTGCTTGCCGGCGGAGCCGCGAAGCGTCTGCAGGGCTTCCTTGGCCATCAGGATCCCGATCGAGCCGAGCAGCACGACATATAGCGCATTGATGACCACGTCGATCTGGCCGATCGCGCGGAAGAAATTGAACAGCAGGGCTCCGAAACCCGAACCGATCACGCCGCCCCCGATCAGGACCGCGCCCATGCGGTAATCCACGCCGCGGCGCTTCGAATGGGCGAGTACGCCCGAAACGCTGGCACCGGTGACCTGCGTCGAGGCAGAGGCTGCCGCGACCGTGGGCGGGATGCCGTAGAAGATGAGCAGCGGAGTCGTAAGGAAGCCGCCGCCGACGCCGAACAGGCCCGACAGCACGCCCGTCAGCGCACCCAGCGCGACGATGACGAGGCCATCGACCGACAGGTTCGCGATTGGCAGGTAGACGTCCATTGCGGTGCCCTATCGCAGGCGCACCGTCGATAAAAGCTGAACCGTGTCAAAAGCCCGTCGAAAGGGTCAGCGCAGGGCCGTCTCCTGGCTCCGCGTCCCCTGCAATCCGGATCCGATAGTCGAGGCCGATACGCGCCGGAACATCGCCGATTTCCATCTCGAGGCCGGCCGAAGGCCCGACATCGATTCGCCCGGCGCCTTTCTGGATTCCGCCCCATGCCCCTGCTCCGACACGAAGGGTCGCAAGATCGAACTTCGCGACTTCGCGATCCAGGACCAGCTGGCCATCGGCGAAGCCGGTCGCGAAATCGCTGCCTACGTAACCGGCCTGAGCATAGGCGCGCGCACCGAGCCGATGCGGCAGGTTACGGTTTTCGTATCCGTAGGTAGCGAAAGCTGCAGGGCGCACCTGTGTCCCGGAGCCGGTTTGTGCGCCGCGAACCTCTGCATGGAGCGCGAGCCGCCTGTCGCCGAGCGGTCGCACGCGCACTCCCAGGGCCGCTTCGCTCTGGCCGGGTTCGCGCAGGGCAGCACTTGCCCGCAAGTAGAATGCCGGATCGCGCCGAGAACCCGGTGCAAGCGAATAGGCAAGCAATGCACCTGCCTGACTGCCTCCGTAGGACGAGAGTGCCGGACCAGTGCCAACCTCGCCCGCGCTCACGCCGCGAAGCAGCAGCCAGCCGTCGAACCGCCAGCGGCGCTGCGGAACTTCTTCGGACCCGGCAGAGACGGGAGATACCGTTCCTGCCATATCGTCCCTGCCGAGCACGTCTGCGATGCTGGAAGGCATGGGAATGCGCGCCATCGCCGCCATGAAAAGGAGATTGTGCCCTGCCAGCGTCCGTCCTTCCGCGAAGGGCGCTGGATGCGCAGCGATGTCGCTGGCGGCATCGAGGTCCGATCCATGCGGGTCGCGCATGGCGAACTTCGTTGCGGTATGCCTCGCCTGTACGGCGCGGGCTGCAAGCTCGCTCGTCGCCCTCGCCGGAGCCTCTTGCTGGACGAACCGCTCCACTACGGGTGCGGCCCATTGCGGCACAAACTGGTGGGGAAAGGGGTTCTCCCAGGTCGCCATGCGCAGCATCGTCCAGCCACCGAGCACGACCAGCAGGAATACCAGCGGGCGTCCGCGTCGCTCGACTCCGGCGGAAATCATGCGGGCAGTTCTCGTTGCAGAGCGATGGCCGGATGGTCGCTATGCTCGGTCTTGTCCCAAACGACCGGCGCGCCGCGCAGTGTTCCGAAATAGGCGGCGAGCGCCCTTCTCCCACTCATGATCGCGATGATGTTCGATACGATGACGCGCGGAATGGCGCGCAGGCCTTCTGCCGCGCCATATTCGCGTGCCGTGAAGACCGCTCTTGCCGCGCATCGCCAGAACAGGCCTGCAAGCGTGAAGAGGAGAAGCGCGCGAAGCAGCGGCGAAGGCTCGAGCGCAGCGACAAGGCCGAATTCTACCGCCAGTCCCGAAATGAAGGACGCGGCAACGAGGAAATAGGCACAGGCCAGCACCAGCGCCGCCAGCGGGCCGCGCCGGTCGCGCAAGGTCATCCAGCGATTGAGCAACGACCCGCCCCACCCGAGCCGGTCCCAGCCCTGCAGCGCGATGCCATGCACCCAGCGGGTCTTCTGGCGTACCGAAGTCTCCAGCGAAGACGGGAAATAGGCGCGGGTTGCGACCAGGCTGCCGCCCTGTGTCCGAACGCGCAGGAACCGCCCCGCCCCGCCCAGCGCGACCACCCTCTGGCCAAGTTCGTAATCCTCGGTCAGCGAATGGCGTGCGAAAGGTTCGCCCTGGTGGGCCCGGGCCAGCCGGTCCAGCATCGGGCGGGCAATGGCAGAGCCGACCCCGGCACCCGGAATGGCGCAGCCGAGGGCATCGCGCACGACCATCGCCTTCGCATGGGATTCCGCGAATTCGTCGGAATAGTGGTTCGCGATCCAGCGGGAATCAGAAGGCGGCAGGGCCATGACCGGCAATTGCACGAAATCGCTGAGCCACACTGCCCGGTCGAGCAGGACGAGCGCCGCGGGATCGACCATGTCCTCTGCATCGTGCAGCACGACCATGTGCGCCTTGCAGCGCATCCTTGCCTCGTCATCCTGCAACGCGAGATAGAGACGGTTCAGGCAATGCGCCTTGCTGGTCGGTCCATCCTCCCCGACGATGACCATGCGCACCCGCCGGTCCGCTCTTGCGGCAACGGCGATCGAGGCCTGCGTTTCAGGATCGTTGCGATAGCAGCCGACATAGATCCGCAGGTCCTCTTGCGGCCATGAAGCAAGCGCATGGGTCAGGGTCGGACCGATAACCGCGTCTTCCCGCCAGGCGGGAATGAACACGGCCGCCATGCCCATCAGTTCCTCGTCCCTGAGGTCTGTTCCGGGAAGCCTTTCGGTCTTCGTACGGCCAGTCAGGCGCAGCCAGATGTAGGCAGCGTCCATCGCCAGCTCGTCCAGCAGCCCGATGCCGAAAAACACCGCCGCCATGAGCAAGAGTTCATGCTGAATGAGCGCCAGCCATTCGCCGGCGGTAAATTGTGCGACCAACAAACCGTTTCCCCCCAGTGAGTTACCTAACGCAGGGAATCGACCCTTGCAACGAGCGATGCTTTGCGAAAGAGAGCACCCCGATATGACTGACAGGCAAAATCCCATCCGTCTCGTGTTCGCCCCGGTTCGCGCCCTCTTCGTCAGCGACGCGTCTGCGGGCATCCTGCTGATCCTGGTTGCACTTGCTGCGATGATTGCGGCTAATTCGCCCCTGGCGACCGAGTATCACCACCTCTTCCACGGTGAGCTGTTCTCTGCCGAGGCGTTCAAGCTCAACACGCTGCACCTGTGGATCAACGACGGACTGATGGCGATTTTCTTTTTCGTTGTGGGCCTCGAGGTGAAACGCGAGTGGATCGAGGGCCAGTTGTCCGACAACGACCAGCGCAAGATGCCCGTCCTCGCGGCGGCGGCAGGCATGATCCTGCCTGCGCTGGTGTACCTGTTCTTCGTCAATGCCGAAGGCGCGCAGGACCTGACGCGCGGCTGGGCTATCCCGGCTGCCACCGACATCGCGTTTGCCATGGGCGTGCTGGGTCTGCTGGGTAACCGCGTTCCGGCTTCGTTGCGCCTGTTCCTGCTTACGGTCGCGATCGTCGACGATATCGGGGCGGTGCTGGTAATCGCCCTATTCTACACGGCCAATCTCAAGTTTGCGTGGCTGGTTGCCGCAGTCGTGGTGACCGGCATCATGATGGCGATGAACCGCGCACGGGTGAGCGCTTATACGCCTTTCATCCTGATGGCCCTGCTGCTGTGGTTCCTGGTGCTGAATTCAGGCGTTCATGCGACTATCGCAGGCGTCGTGGCCGCCCTGACCATTCCCATGGTCGGCAAGGACGACGACACCATGCTCGAGCATCTCGAGCACAACCTCGCGCCATGGAGCGCCTATCTCATCGTGCCCGTATTTGGTTTCGCGAATGCCGGTGTCGAGCTGGGCGCACTTGGCCTTGCGGGCATCCTTGCCCCGCTCCCGCTGGCGATTGCCGCTGGCCTGTTCGTGGGCAAGCAGGTCGGTATTTTCTCGGCCATCTGGATCGCCGACAAGGTCGGTTTCGCACCGCGTCCGGAAGGGGCGAACTGGGCGGAAATCTGGGGCGTATCGATCCTGTGCGGGATCGGCTTCACCATGTCGCTGTTCATTTCCAGTCTGGCGTTCGCCGGCAACAGCCTGCTGATCGAGGAAGCCAAGATCGGCATCCTCATGGGCTCGCTCATCTCGGCAGTCGTCGGTTACACGATCCTGCGCATGACGACCGACCACCCCGACGACCAGCGCTCGCCCTATCTCGAGGAAGACGAGCGCTAGTCCGCGCTACTCACCAGCTTCCGGTATTCGGCATGCTGGCCCAAGGTTCCTGGGGCTCGAGGTAGCCTTCCTGCAGGAGCTCGATGGAAATTCCGTCGGGTGTCCGCACGAAAGCCATGTGCCCGTCGCGCGGCGGACGGTTGATCGTGTGACCGGCGTCCATCAGCCGCTGGCAGGTGTCGTAGATATTATCGACGCGGTAGGCGAGATGGCCGAAATTGCGGCCGCCTGAATAGGCCTCGCCCTCGCCCCCGTCTTCAGGCGGCCAGTTATAGGTGAGTTCCACCTCGGCCACGCCTTCCTGCCCGGGTGCGGCCAGGAAGATAAGCGTGAAGCGGCCCTGCTCGCTATCCGCCCGGCGGACTTCCGTCAGGCCGATCAGTTCGAAGAACGCCACCGTCGCTTCGGGATCGGTGACACGGATCATGGTATGGAGATATTTGGTCATGAACCGCAACTAGGCATCATGGCCTCCATGCGAAAGGGGGCCCGTCACAAGGACGAGCCCCCTTCGGTTGACCTCGTGCGAAATCAGAAGCTGGCTGTGATCGTCCCGACCAGCGCATCGTCGGTAAAGCCATCGATCGAGGGGCCCTCGACGCCGACGTAGGACACGCCCACTTCTAGAATGCCGGCCGTCACGCTCGCGCCGATCGACCAATCCATGCCGCTGTCGTCTGCATCGCCGGCAAGCAGCGGCGGAGCCAGTGCGCCATCGGTATAGCCGAGATGTCCAGTCACCGTCACGGGCGTGCCGGGCAGGCCGGCGCTGAGATCGGTGTAGACATAGAGGTTGTCATCGCCGCCGAGCGAATCTTGTTCGAAGGCATAGGCTACGCCGACGGTCGCTTCTGCCGGGCCGAGGTTGAAGCCGACGGAAGCGTAAGGCTCCCAATAGTCGGTATCGAGGCCCAGTTCCTCGGTCGGATAGGCGTAATAGAGCAGGCCGACATCGAGGCTGACCGCGTCGGTCAGCTGGCCCGACCAGCCGCCGTAAATGTCGAACTCCATCTCGCCGTAAGCGTCGCCGCCATCGATCGAGGAGGCCCATACGCCGACGTAGAAGCCGCTTTCGTGCGCGACGTCGACGCCGCCCTGGATGGCCGGGTCACCGCCCGAAAGCGATACGCCGCGGAAACGGTAGTCGGTGGTCAGGGCTGCATTGGCCGATACGGTGATCGGGCCGGATTCTTCTTCGTCCTGCGCAAGCGCCGGGGAGGAGATGCCGCATGCAAGGGCGGCGAGGGATACGGCCAGACGGCCGCGAAAGGACGTGAGCATTTCGAACTCCTTGGGTTCGGATTGGTGCTTCGTCCCACCTGCGTTTTCGCCGGGTCCCGATTCTTGAAAGGGCTCCTCGGGCGAAATCGAAATAAAGGTGCAGTATCCTCTTCAACTGCGCAAGATAGCTGTTTCATCTTTTCGCTATCGCAGCGTGAAGCGTGTCTATTGTGCAACTGCGAAGGCGTTCACCCGCCGCTCATCGCTTGCTGCCATGAAGGCTAATGCCTAAATGCGCCCGCAACAGGTAACCGCTTCGAACCATGCTTAACGCCCTTCGCCAGATATTCCGCAAGCCCGAAAAGGGGCGGCGCATCGCGCACGTCCCGCAGGGTGAGCGCTGGTATGTGATCGGCGATATCCACGGCCGGCTCGACCTGCTGGAGGCCTTGCAGGAAGCGATCGAGGCGGACGATGCAGCCTGCGCGCCGGCAAACTCAACCGTGGTGTTCCTGGGTGACCTTGTCGATCGCGGTCCCGACAGCGCAGGCGTCATCAAGCTGGCGCGCAACTGGGGCAAGACGCGCAAGGTCCGCTATCTGGCCGGCAATCACGAGGAAATGTTTCTCGAAAGCTTCGAGGACAAGGAAGTGCTGCGCCATTTCCTGCGCCACGGTGGCCGCGAGACGGTGCTGAGCTACGGTCTCAAGCGCAAGGAATACAACCGCATGCAGATCGCCGAAGTGCAGAAGGCGATGCACAAGATCGTGCCGCAAAAGCACCGCGATTTCCTCGCGGCCTTCGAGGACATGATCGTGGTCGGCGACTATGTCCTCGTCCACGCCGGCATCAATCCCAAGCGCCCGGTCGAGGAACAGAAGCGCAAGGACCTCCTGTGGATCCGCGAGCGTTTCCTCAACCACGCCGAGCCTTTCAGCCACGTCGTTGTCCACGGGCATACGATCTTCGAGGAAGTCGAGGACACCGGCGACCGCGTCGGGATCGATACCGGCGCCTTCCGCACCGGGGTACTTACCGCACTGGTGCTCGAAGGAGACAGCCGCCGCCGGATCCAGGCGTTCGAGGCGGAAGACGGCAGCATCGCCGTCCGCAAGCAGGACTGATTTCCCGAAATTGATGCCAGGGGGCCTGTAAGCCGGGTTCTGTCTCCGCAGACGGTATCCGGAAGACCGGACCGTATCCGCGGCGGCAGCCATTCGTCTGGGCCATGGGTTGCCCCATGGCTCAAGCAGCCAACCCGGGCGGTCGATGCGAAACGCATCTGCTCCCTTTCGGGAACGTGCCGCCCCTATTCGGCCTTGCTCCGGGTGGGGTTTACCGTGCGAGCCCTGTTACCAGCGCCCCGGTGCGCTCTTACCGCACCCTTTCATCCTTGCCTGATCCCGCAAGCGGGCCATCGGCGGTTTGCTTTCTGCGGCACTTTCCCTGGGGTCACCCCCGGCGGGCGTTACCCGCCACCCTGGTTTCGTGGAGCCCGGACTTTCCTCGGATGCTAGCATCCGCGGCTGCCCGGCCCCCTGGCCCGGGTGCAGATAGGCGCTTGCAGCCCCTTCGCCAAGCGGAAGTGATGTCGGGTGCAAGTTGGACCTGCCCGTGCTTGTCCCCACAGGATGGAACACTTGGAACACGGTCCTGGCAGAGAAATGCGATCTGGCGCGTGGACGAGGTGGAAAATGCTGCAATGAGGAATGTGAAGCGCTGCGCAACACTGGTCGACGCTGCCATGCCCCACATCACGTAGGAAAGCGCGTATGGCAGCTAACGACCCGATTGCGGAATTTGTCGTCACATAACCCGGAATCGATAAAAGGGATTCAGAATTTGGGGAGAACCTTCCCCGTTTCCATACGGTAGGCGCGATAAGCGTCACCGTGCTCGGCAATCAGGTCGCGCTCCTCGAACCAGAGACCGATGAAAATATAGACGGTAAAGCCCACGCTGAGGACGATTTGCGTCATTGTCATCGAGGGTGTCGCCCAAACGCCGATCAAGACCCCCGTTTGTATTGGATGGCGGATGTAGGCGTACATTGCCCGTTTGACGAAGGGCAGCGGTGGGTTGGGCTGGTTCCGGAAGTGCAGGTGAACTTGTCGCAGCCCGAACAGGTCGAAATGGTTGATGGCGAATGTCGACGCCAGAAGAAATGCCCATCCGAAGACGAACACTGCCCAGATGATATTTGCAGGAATGCCTGTCTGGACATGCCAGACCTGCCCGGGGACCGTCATCCAGAAGCCGGTCAGAAGGATGCTGGTGACCCCTGAAACCAGCACGTAGGTCGACCGCTCCGCGGCGACGGGTATGAGCCTTGTGATCGCGGTTTTGAACCCGGGTCGAGCCATGCCCGAGTGGATTATGCCCCAGACAGTAACGAGTAGCGTGTTCCAGAGCATTGGATTTTCGGGAAAAGCCCCTTCTCGCCATAGAAATCCGAAAGGCAGGATCTGAGCCAGCGACGCGATGATCGCCACCAAGCCCGCAACTCCGACGAGGTAGCTGACGATGCCATACAGCAGCACAATAGAGCGCTTCATAAAACTCCCCTCCCCCGAGAGCCCGCTTGTCAGCTTATCACGGATCGCGCGCAATTCCCATTGGCCGAGCAGAAATACGGGTAAGGGGAGCGTGAAAGCGGCTGGGCTCACCCTTTCATGCACTTCCGAACGTCCGCTTTCCACTCAATAGCAGACGCCACCCCTAGCGATGCGCTCCACGGTCCCGGTCGAGCAGGAGCTGGAACAGGATCGCACGGATTTCGCCGTCGATCTCGCCATCGATCTTGCGCGGGCGCCAGCGGCGCTGGAACGCTTCCACGGCCTTGTGGCCGTCGGTGATGTCGTAACCGAAGCGTTCGAGCGCGAGGTAGAAAGCCCCGTCATTGTCGAACGGGTCGCCCAGCTCGATCTTCGGGGTGGAAAGGCACAGGCCGTATTCCGCCAGCCGTTCCCACGGGAACAGTTCGCCCGGATCGATCTTGCGCGCCGGTGCCACGTCGGAATGGCCGACCACGTTGGCGCGCGGGATGTCGTATTTCTTCACCATTCGCGCCAGCAGCGGCACAAGCGCCTCGAACTGCGCTTCGGAAAAGTCGCGATAGCCGTTGAGATGGCCGGGATGGTCGAGTTCGATACCGATGCTGGCCGAATTCACGTCCTTGTGGCCGCGCCAATAGGACAGGCCCGCATGCCAGGCACGCTTTTCCTCGGGCACGAGGCGGATGACCTCGCCTTCCTCGCTGATGAGGTAGTGGGCCGAAACCTTGGTTTCGGGATCGCACATACGCTCCAGCGCAGCCTCCGCGCCGAGCATTTCCGTATAATGGATGACCACCATGGTAATGGGGAGCGCGCGCTCGTCGAAATTGGGTGACAGCGCCTCGCGGTGGACGAGTTCGTCCCGGCTCCCCTCCGCGCTCAACCGATGAGCCCTTCGCCTTCGGGCATGACCGCGCCCATCACCAGCGTATCGTCGGTGCGGGCGTACTGGAGGCCGCCGCCGGTCTGCTCTGCCAGCAGGGCGATCATGTGGGCCGCCGCAGTGCGGCTGGAGAGTTCGTGGGCCGGCAGGCTTCCGTCGAGCGCCTTGCCGATGGTGTCGTCGAACGCGATCTTGGGGCCGCTGGCGCGGACGACGATCTCGCAATTGCCGTCGCGGATTTCGGCGCCGACATCCAGCGTGCCGCCGCGCACCAGCGCGTCGATCGCGATCTGGGCGAAGTTGAGAAGCACCTTGACCGCCGGCTTGCCGAGGTTCGCGGTCTCGATGGCCCAGTTGATCTCGATCTTGTTCTTGTCCGCGACCAGCGCCTCGATCAGCGCGCGCGGCTCTGCCACGTCGACGCGGTCGCCGAAACCGCCGGCCGCACCGAAGGCGAGACGGAAGAACTTGAGCTTGTTGGTGGAAATCGCCGCACTCTGTTCGAGCAGCGCGACCACGTTGGCGCGCATTTCGGGGTCGGTTTCCATCGCCAGCAGCTCGAGCCCGTTGCTGAGCGCGCCGACCGGGCTGAGCATGTCGTGGCACAGGCGCGAGCAGAGCATTGCCGCAAGATCGGTGGAAGTACTGTCAGTCATGAAGATCCCGTCGGGTACGATGTATTAACCGCCTTCTAGCGGTCGCGGACCACATAGGGAAGCGCATGGAAACCGCCATCCCCCGAGCGCCAGAAGGTGACTCCGCCTGCCGCGATAATCGCCCAAACCACCCCGTCGCCTGCCGCCAGCTCGGCATCGCGGGGCGAAGGACCGGTGCGTCCGTTGGGATGCGAGTGGTAATAGCCGAGCACCTGCGGACCACGCGTACGGGCGGCGCGGTGGGCATCGATCAGGGTCTGCGGGTCGATTTCGAAGTGCCTCGCGGGCTCTGCATGGACGTTGGCGGCGGGCACGACTTCCTCGATCCGCGAAGCTGTGCCGAGCAAGACCCCGCAGCATTCGCACGGGTGTGCATTCGCCGCTTCATCCAGCAGGCGCTGCATCACGTCACTTGAGAGTTCGAGCGTCATCGCGCATGGCCCTAGCATGGCCGAACCAGAAATCCTCTCCGGAACGCTGTCCGAGGCCGGTCGCCTCGACAAGGTGCTTGCCGAGGCCAGCGGCCTGTCGCGCGAACGGGTCAAGACGCTGATCGCCCAAGGCGCGGTAACCATCGGCAAGACCGTGGCGAAATCGGCGTCTGCCAAGGTCAGGGGCGAGGAAAACTGGCGCATCGCCATGCCCCCGCCCCAGCCGCTCGATACGCCCGCGCAGGACATCCCGCTCGACATCGTGTTCGAGGACGACGACCTCTTGGTGGTCAACAAGCCCGCCGGCATGGTCGTGCACCCGGCTGCCGGCAATCTGAAAGGCACGCTGGTCAATGCCCTGCTCCACCATTGCCGCGGCAAGCTGTCGGGCATCAACGGGGTCGAGCGTCCGGGGATCGTCCACCGCATCGACAAGGACACGAGCGGGCTGCTGGTTGTCGCCAAGTCCGATGCAGCGCACGAGGGCCTTGCCAAGCAGTTCGCCGACCATTCCATAACGCGCCGCTACCTCGCGGTCTGCGCGGGGCATCCGAACCCTCTATCGGGCACGATTTCGGGCCGGATCGGGCGGTCGGACAAAGATCGCAAGAAGATGACGGTCCTGCCCGATACCTCCTCGCGCGGGAAACACGCGGTCACGCATTTCGAGACGCTGGAGCTACTCGATGGCGCAACGCTCATCGAATGCAGGCTGGAAACCGGGCGTACGCACCAGGTCCGCGTTCACTGTGCGTCAATCGGTCATGCGCTATTGGGAGACCCTGTCTATGGACGCACTCCCAAGGCCCTCCGGCCCCTTCTCGAACGGCTCGACTTCCGCCGCCAGGCGCTGCACGCCGCGAGGCTCGGATTCAGACATCCTATCACCGGTGAAATCTTGGATTTCTGCGCCGAATTGCCCGCCGATATGCGGGAACTGATCGACGAAACCGCTCGTTGAAATCGACGAAAGGGCCGTGCAATCCGGCGCCCGCTACTGTATAAGTAACCGAGTGGCCCGAATGACCGGATGCCCATCAGGGGTCCGACAAGAGAGGTCGACGCAAGAAAGGTCAGGATATTAGTGTCTAACGCAAAGTCTTTGAGCGTCCCGGCGCTCGGCGGTGAGCAGAGCCTCAACCGCTATCTTTCCGAAATCAAGAAGTTCCCGGTGCTGACGGCTGAGCAGGAATACATGCTCGCCAAGCGCTATGAGGAACACGAGGATCCCGAAGCTGCGGCGCAGCTCGTTACCTCGCACCTGCGACTCGTGGCCAAGATCGCCATGGGCTACCGTGGCTATGGCCTGCCCGTTTCGGACCTCATTTCCGAAGGCAATGTCGGCCTGATGCAGGGTGTGAAGAAGTTCGAGGCCGATCGCGGCTTCCGTCTCGCCACTTATGCGATGTGGTGGATCAAGGCTTCGATCCAGGAATACATCCTGCGTTCGTGGAGTCTGGTGAAAATGGGCACCACAGCAGCGCAGAAGAAGCTGTTCTTCAACCTGCGCCGCATGAAGAAGAATCTCGACGCCTACGAGGACACCGACCTCCACCCCGACGACGTCACGAAGATCGCGACCGATCTCGGCGTGCCGGAGCAGGAAGTCGTCAACATGAACCGCCGGATGATGATGGGCGGCGACGGCTCGCTCAACACGCCGATGCGCAACGGCGAAGAAGGCTCGGGCGAATGGCAGGACTGGCTGACGGATGACCGTCCGCTCCAGGACGAAACCGTTGCCGAAGCGGAAGAAAAGGAAGTCCGCCACGAAATGCTCGTGGAAGCGATGGACAGCCTCAACGACCGCGAGAAGCACATCCTCACCGAACGCCGCCTGACGGACAATCCGCAGACGCTCGAAGAGCTCAGCCAGGTTTACTCGGTCAGCCGCGAGCGCATCCGCCAGATCGAGGTGCGGGCGTTCGAGAAGCTCCAGAAGGCGATGCAGCGTATCGCCGGCGAAAGGCTGCTGCCGGGCGTCGCCTGAGGCATCCGCGCCTGAATACAGACACGAAAGGGGCGGCCGTGTGCCGCCCCTTTTTCGTATCTGGCTGCCAGGCGTGCTTGGGATTGGCAGGGCCTTGCGGTTGCATTCCGGTCGCCCAGTCGCTTCAATAATGATTGGCGATCGCCATAGGTCACGTGGGGTCGGGAAAGATCAGGGGGAACCGATGAAACTCACCACTTTGACGACTGGTCTTGCACTGGCCGTTGCCGGGATCGCGCTGGCTTTCCCGTCCGAAGGCCAGGCGCAGAAGCGGATCGAGCAGCAAAACGGCCCGTGGAAACACAGGGGTGCGGGCGTGGTCTTCCCGGACAGGGTTGGGCAGTTCGAGCGAACCTCGATAACCGAATACACCTCAAACGGGCGGGACGGCAGTGTCGGCTACAGGCTGGTCAATGATGATGGGACGCTGATCCTAACCGCCTACCTCTATCCCAAAGTTGATGGGGCAAACTGCGCCGAGATCTTCGCTGACGCTGCAAGCCATATCGCGAAGAATCCGGGCGCGCAGGAAGAGCGAATCTGGCTTTCGCCTTCACCCGATCGTGCGCGGGCCTCGGCAGCGCTCTCCATCCGCTACGCGATGCCGGAAAATTACACGGGCGAAGGCCGGCCAGCATCGCTTTCCGACCTCTATCTCTACTGCCCGGCCAAAGGCGATTGGCTGGTCAAATATCGCGCCACCTGGTTCGGCGGGACGGCGGAAAATTTCCCGGACCCGCTGGACCTGATGTCCGCCATCGACTGGCGCGCCGCCGAGCGCTGAGCGCTCGCCTCCCTCTATTTCGGAGGCGCCAGGTCGAGCACCGCGGCAATCATCGCGCGCGTCCCCAGCGTCACGCTCTCGCGCGGCGCGATCTTGAACAGCGGCGAGTGGTGCGAAGGGACCGGCGGCCCGCCATTGGCGGCTGCCTCGAAGTCTTCCGGCGGAGTGCCGCCGACCGCGAAGTAATAGCCCGGCACGCCCTGTTCCTTGGTGACGAAATAGGCGAAATCCTCCGCCCCCATGCCGGTCTGGACCGCGGGCAGGAAGCCGTCTTCGCCGAATGCGTCGATCATCACCGCATTGAGCCGGCGAGCGAGCGCAGGATCGTTGGCCGTGACCGGCGTCCCTTCCGTGCGAGTGACGCGCGGCAGGAGGTTTTCGGGCAGGCCGTGCGCGCGGCCGATATTGACCGCGATCCGCTCGATCGCTTCGTGAATCTGGGCCCGCACCTCCTCGTCATTGGCGCGCACCGTCAGCTGAAGGCGCGCTTCGTCCGAGATGATGTTGTGCTTGGTGCCCGACTGGAATGAGCCCACGGTGACGACCACCGGTGACAGGGGCCCCACCTCGCGGCTGTCGATCGACTGGAGCGCCGTCACGATCTGCGCGCCGATGTACACAGGATCGCGGCCCTGGTGGGGCGAAGCGCCATGCGCGCCGATACCTGGCACGACGATGTCCACCGAATCCGCGCTCGAGCCGACGATGTCTTCCGACCCCGAAACCTTGCCGGTCGGCAGGTCCGCATCGACATGGAAAGCGACCGCGTAATCGGGTTTGCCGAAGCGTTCGTAGAGCCCATCCTTGAGCATCAGCTCCGCCCCGCCCACGCGCTCTTCCGCAGGTTGGACGACAAACATCAGCGTACCGGACCACTGGTCCTTGATCTCCATCAGCTGGCGCGCCGCGCCGACCATAGAGGTGATGTGCACATCATGACCGCAGGCGTGCATCACGGGATACTCGGTCCCGTCCTGCGCGACCTGAACGGCCTTGGATGCATAGGGCAGGCCGGATTTCTCGGGCAGCGGCAGGCCATCCATGTCCGCGCGCAGCATGACCAGCGGCCCTGGGCCGTTGCGGACCATACCGACAACGCCGGTCCCACCGACGCCTTCGGTCACCTCCATGCCGGTCGCGCGCAATTCGGCTGCCATCCGTTTGGCGGTGTTGGTTTCGAGAAATGACAGTTCGGGATTTTCGTGGAAGTACCTGAACAGCGCGCCCAGATGGTCGGCATAGTCTGCCTCCACGGCCGTGGCGATTTCGCCGGTATCGGCGCTCGCCTGACTCGCCCCCATCGCCAGCGCCACTGCGGCGGCGCCGATCCATTTCCTGTCGACTCGCATGTCCTTCTCCCCTGTTGCGGTTGGGAACAGAGCACGGCGCCGCGCTATCAACAAGCGCGATTGCGCGGTGCGGCCGTGCACAGTAGACGCGCTGGCATGCGTGTTGTCGTGCGTTTCCTCTTCCGCTTCCTCGTCGGTTTCCTGGGCCTCAGCATCGCGCTGGTCGTGCTGTTCAAGTTCGTGCCCGTGCCGGTGACTGCGACCATGATCATGGACGGCAACGGCATCACCAAGGACTGGGAACCGCTGTCCAATATTGACCGCAACATGGTGCGCGCCGTCATCGCGGCAGAGGACGGAAAATTCTGCACGCATGACGGTTTCGACCGCGAAGCCATCGAAAATGCTATCCAGCAGAATGCCAAGGGCGGGCGGATCCGCGGCGGCTCGACCGTGAGCCAGCAGACCGCGAAGAACGTCTTCCTGTGGCAGGGCGGCGGCTATTTCCGCAAAGGGCTGGAGGCCTATTTCACCGTCCTCATCGAGAATATCTGGGGCAAACGGCGGATCATGGAGGTCTACCTCAACGTCGCGGAAACCGGGATCGGCACCTATGGCGCAGAAGCCGGGGCGCAGCGTTACTTCGGCAAGTCGGCCGCACTGCTGACCCCGCTGGAGGCGGCGCGCATGGCGGCGGCGCTTCCCTTGCCGAAAGAACGGTCGGTCAAGAACCCGGGCGGCTGGCTGCGGCGCCACGGCAACACCATTTCGGCCCGTATCGGCGTCGTCGGGCGCGACGGGCTGGACGCCTGCATTTACGACTAGGCAGCGTTTGGCACCGCCGAACTTTACCCCGCAGCTTCATCTATGTATGTTATAACATTGCAGATGCGATATTTCGTATCCCGCTGTATTCCAGCGTTTTCCCTTGAAGGACGTCCGGAAAAACGGCAGTCGGGCGGGATTACGGGCATGGGGAGCCGACGGAATTGGGAATAGGCCACGGCCATGATCACGCGCACGAGGGGCACGGGCATGACGGGCACGGCCATGGCCACTCGCATGCACCGAAGGATTTCGGCCGCGCATTCCTGATCGGCATCATTCTCAATAGTGGTTTCGTGATCATCGAGGCCGTTTACGGATGGATTTCCGGCTCGATGGCGCTGATCGCGGACGCCGGGCACAATCTCTCCGATGTCCTTGCCCTGCTGCTGGCCTGGGGTGCCAGCGTGGCCGCAAAGCGACCGCCGAACGAGCGCTTCACCTACGGCTACAAGAGCTCGACCATCCTCGCCGCGCTCGCCAATGCGGCGCTTTTGCTCGTCGCAATTGGTGCAATCGCGTTCGAGACCGCACACCGCATGACCGATCCGCTACCAGTCGACGGAACGACCATGATTATCGTTGCCGGCATCGGCATCGCGATCAACACCGGCACCGCGCTGCTTTTCCTTCGCGGGCGCGAGCATGACCTCAATATCCGCGGCGCCTTCCTGCACATGGCGGCCGACGCGCTGGTCAGCCTCGGCGTGGTGCTGGCGGGGATCGCCATCCTCTATACGGGAGCGCTCTGGATCGATCCGGTGGTCAGCCTGATCATCGTTGCGGTCATCGCCTGGGGAACATGGGGGCTGCTCAAGGATAGCGTAGCCATGAGCCTGCTCGCCGTGCCCAAGGGTATCTCCGAAAAAGCCGTCCGCGGTTATCTCGCCTCGCTCGACGGGGTGAGCGAGGTGCACGACCTCCATATCTGGCCCATGTCGACCACCGAAACCGCACTGACGGCGCACCTCGTCATGCCCGGCGGACATCCGGGCGATGCCTTCCTGCGGGAAGCCGCGCACGAGCTGGAGCACCATCATCGGATCAACCACGCGACCATCCAGGTGGAGACGACCAGCAAGCATTGCGGGGTCGGCTGCCCGTGAAACCGGCAAGCGCAGCGGCCCGCGAAAGGCTGAAGGCGGCCATGGCCCGACTTGCCAGCGGGGATCGCGGCGCGCTGGAGGAAATCTATCGCGCCACCTCGGCGAAGCTTTTCGGCATCTGCCTGCGTATCTTGGGGGACGAGAAGGAAGCCGAGGACGCGTTGCAGGACGTCTACATCAATCTCTGGCGCAGGGCCGACCGGTACGATCCCGGCCGGGCGAGCCCGATTGCGTGGCTGGCAACCTTTGCCCGTAACCGCGCAGTCGACCGGCTGCGGTCCGGCAAGCTGCGCCAGGCGAGCGTGGGCGAGGAAGAAGCCGCGCCGATAGCGGACGCCTCCCCTCTCGCCGAAGACCTGCTCATCGATGCCGAGCGCGAGGCCCGCGTCCACCAGTGCATCGAAAAGCTGGAAGACGAACCGCGCAGCGCCATCCGCTCCGCTTTCTTCGAAGGCCGCACTTACGCCGATCTCGCGGAGAGCAGCGGAACGCCGCTGGGGACGATGAAGAGCCGTATCCGCCGCGCCCTTGCGCGTCTCAAGACTTGCCTGGAGAAGGGGGAATGACCGACGCGCCCCGCCCCGACGACGACACGCTTGCCGCGGAATATGCGCTCGGCCTGCTGGAGGGCGAGGAACTGCTCTCCGCGCGCGGCCGCGAGGCAAGCGATGCCCGCTTTGCGGCAGCGGTCGCCTGGTGGCAGGACCGGCTGGCCCCGATGCTCGACGAGATTTCGCCTGCGACACCGCGCGCAGAGGTCTGGCGCCGCATCGAAGAGGCGCTGGACGGTGCTGCCCCGTCGGCAGAGGTCATCGATCTCAGGAACCGGATGCGCCGCTGGCAGGTCTTCGGCACGGTGAGTGCCGCCGCTGCCGCCGCGATTGCCGTCTTCGCCTTCACCTTCATGACCCTGCCCAGTACTCCGCAGATCGAGATGCAGGCAGAAGCGCCGCTGGTCGCATCAGTGCCGATTGCGAATACCGACCTGAGGCTGGCCGTCACTTATCTGCCCGACCGCGGCGAACTGCTCGTCTCGGCAAGCGGCCTGACCGCCGACGGGGTCCACGACCACGAGCTGTGGCTGGTCCCGCAGGATGATACGCCGCTCCTCTCGCTCGGCGTAGTCGCGCCCGGCGAGGAACGCCGCGTGACGCTGGAACCGGCAGTCGCGGCGAAGATGGCGGACGGTGCGCCGCTGCTGCTCACGCGCGAGCCGCTGGGCGGCAAACCCGAAGGAGTCGATGCTGGGCCGGTGGTCGCAGAAGGCCAGCTGAAAAAAATCTGACGGCTAATGCATCCGCGGGGCAACCCGCTCCGTAACTCTCCCACGCAAGAAGGACGGGCTTGCACAAACAGGAGAGTTTCAATGCCGATTTCGAACCAGCTCAAGGCCGCAGCTGCGGCGTCCGTTCTCGCCATGGGCGGGTTTGCGCTCGCCGCCGCGACCCCGGCCGTTGCGCATAACCATGGCAAGCATTCGATGAAGAGCCAGCCCAACATCGTCGAGGCCGCCATGGGCACCGGCGTGCACGACACGCTGGTCGCTGCAGTCAAGGCCGCCGATCTCGTCGACACGCTGTCTTCGCCCGGCCCGTTCACCGTCTTCGCGCCGACCGACGATGCGTTCGGCGAACTGCCTGCCGGCACCGTCGATGCGCTGCTGCAGCCGGCCAACAAGGGCAAGCTCCAGACCGTGCTGACCTATCACGTCGTCTCCGGCCGTATCCCGGCAGCCCAGCTTTCGGCCGCGATCAAGCAGGCCGGTGGCAGCTATGAATTCGAGACGGTCGCAGGCGAGACACTGACCGCCAGCTTCGATGGGCATACCATCGTCGTTACCGACGCCCTAGGTCGCGAAACCAAGGTCGTGCAGGCCGATGTGAAGACAACCAACGGCGTGATCCACGTCACCGACGGCGTCTTCCTTCCGAGCGCCTGAAGCTTGCAAGGCACCGCCACTTAGCCTTCCCCCTCGAAAGGCGGTGTCAACTTGTCCCGCCCGGCTTGCGTAGCGCCGGGCGGGATTTTTCATGTCCCGCTTCAGGCTTTGAGCGTGAGTGACCAGTTCTGCGGCGCGGTCGATGCCACGCCCACCGGCGTCTTGGGACGATAGGGCTCTTCAAGCCGGTCGACCTCTTCGGGGGTGAGATCGAGCGCCATGGCTTCTATCGCCGCGCCGATATGGCCCTGCTTCGTCGCCCCGATAATCGGAGCGGTGATGCCCGGCGTGGCGAAATGCCACGCGAGCGCCACGGTCGCGCGCGAAACGCCGCGATCGGCAGCGATCCGGCCGACCACCTCGATGACCTCGCGGTCCGCATCCACGTTCTGCCTGTATAGCAGCTTGCCGAAGCCATCGGTTTCGCTGCGCACGGTGCTTTCGTCCCATGCGCGGGCGAGCTTGCCGCGCGCGAGCGGGCTCCATGGAATGATCCCCACGCCTTGGTCGCGGCAGAGCGGGATCATCTCGCGCTCCTCCTCCCGGTAGAGCAGGTTCACGTGGTTCTGCATCGAGATGAAGCGCGTCCAGCCGTTCGCGCGCGCCACTTCCTGCGCCTTGGCGAATTGCCATGCGGCCATGGAGGATGCGCCGATGTAGCGCGCCTTGCCCGCCTTCACGATGTCGTGCAGCGCCTCCATCGTTTCCTCGATCGGCGTGGTGTCGTCCCAGCGGTGGATTTGGAACAGGTCGACATAATCCACGCCGAGGCGCGCGAGGCTGTCGTCGATCGCCTGGAACAGGCTCTTGCGCGAATTGCCGCCGGTATTGGGCGCCTGCCGCCACGGCAGGAAAGCCTTGGTGGCCAGCACGATCTCGTCACGCTTCGCGAATTGGGGAAGCAACCGGCCCACCACCTCTTCCGATGCGCCCATCGAGTACATGTTGGCCGTGTCGAAGAAGTTTATGCCCGCCTCCACCGCCTCGCGGATGAAGGGGCGGCTGTCGTCTTCCGAAAGCACCCACTCGCCGTGCCAGCCCTTGCTGGTGTCGCCATAGCTCATGCAGCCAAGGCACAGGCGCGAGACCTTGAGGCCCGAAGGGCCGAGATTGGCGTATTCCACCGTGTCAGTTCCCTACGCTCAATCCGCCATCGACGCTGATCGTCTGGCCGACCACGTAATCGGCCAGCGGCGAGGCGAGGAACAGCGCCGCTCCCGCCATGTCCTGCGGCAGGCCGAGGCGACCGCGCGGCGTGTTCGCGATGGTCGCATCGCGGAACTTCTCGTTGCCGAGAAAGGCATCGTTGATCTTGGTGTGGACGTATCCCGGCGCGATGCCGTTCACGCGGATGCCTTCTGCCGCGAAGGCCAGGCTGAGCGAGCGGACCATGCTGATTGCCGCCGCCTTGCTGGCGCCATAGGCCGGGTTGCCGATCAGGCCGCGATAACCGCCGATCGAGCTGATGATGATCAGCGATCCGCCGGATTCCGCCAGCTTGGGGCGCACGGCATTGGAACAGTCGAGCAGCGAGTCGAGATTGACCGCCATCACCGCGTCCCAGCCTTCACGGTTGAACTCGTCGCGGTTGTAGCGGGCAATGCCCTGGCACAACACCACGACATCGAGCCGTTCGGGCCATGCGAAGGCATCGAGGGCCGCGCGGTCCGCCACGTCGAGCGAATGGAAGGTCAGTCCTTCGAGGACGCTGCCGTCTTCGGGCGAATAGTCGTTCGCGCTCGCCCTCGTGCCGGTCACGTGTACCTCGGCCCCCTGTTCGCGGAAGCCGTGGGCAATGCCGTTGCCTATCCCGCTCGTCCCTCCGACGATGAGGACGGTCTTGCCGGAAAAATCGAGCGGATTGGCCATGTCTGTCTCCTCAGATCGCGCGGCTGACGACTTCCTTCATGATCTCGTTCGTGCCGCCATAGATGCGCTGGACGCGGGCATCGCGCCACAGGCGGGCAATGGGATATTCGTTCATGTAGCCAGCCCCGCCATGCAGCTGCAGCGACTTGTCGCAGCATTCCCACTGCAGTTCGGTGTGCCAAAGCTTGGCTGCGCTTGCCTCGTCGGTGGTGAGTTCGCCCTTGAGGTGGCGCTGGATCGCCCAGTCGAGATGCGCCCAGCCGACCTGCAGCTTGGCCGCCAGGTCCGCGAGCACAAACTTGGTGTTCTGGAATTCGAACACGGTGCGACCGAAGGCCTTGCGGTCCTTGGTGAACTTCACCGCCTCGTCGAAGGCGCGCTGCGCGCCGGCCTGCGCGCCGACGGCGATCGACAGGCGTTCCTGCGGCAGTTCTTCCATCAGGTGGATGAAGCCCCGCCCTTCGCCGCCCAGCAAATTGTCCTTCGGCACGCGGCAGTCGTTGAAGAAAAGCTCGGACGTGTCGGCGGCATGCTGGCCGATCTTGTCGAGGTTGCGCCCGCGCTCGAAACCCGGCGTGCCGGCATCGACGAGGATCAGTGAGGTGCCCTTGGCGCCCTGCGAAGGGTCGGTCTTGGCGACCACGATCACCACGTCGGCATTCTGGCCGTTGGTGATGTAGGTCTTCGACCCGTTGATCACCCATTCGTCGCCGTCGAGCGTCGCCGTGGTGCGCACGCCCTGAAGGTCGGAGCCCGCGCCCGGCTCGGTCATGGCGATGGCGGTGATGACATCGCCGCTGATCATGCCGGGCAGGTATTTCGCCTTCTGCTCCTCGGTGCCGAGCCGCTCGAAATAATTGACCGTGATGTCGTTCTGCAGCGTGAAACCGGCGGAGGATCCGAGATAGCTCAGCTCTTCCGCGATCACGCAGTTGAAGCCGAAATCGAGGCCGAGCCCGCCGTTCTCTTCCGCGACCGTGGGGCACAGCATCCCTGCCTCGCCCAGCGCCTTCCACGCGCTGCGCGGGACGATGCCCTCTTCCTCGTGCTGGTCGAGATAGGGCGTCATGTGTTCGGCAAAGACCTTGCGCACCGTGTCGCGGAAGGCCTCGTGGTCTTCGGAATAGGCGAAGCGTTTGGACGTATCGAGCATCTCGAAAACCTTACGCGTTCTGGAAAACGGCAAGCCGCTTGGTGATGATTTCCTCGGCCTGCGCCATGATGCCGTCGATCAGTTCCTTGCAGGTCGGGATGTCGTGGATGAGGCCTGCGACCATGCCGCAGGACCAGGCGCCTGCATCCATGTCGCCTTCGGTCATGATGCGCGGATAAACGCCGGCGACCTGTTCGATGATGTCCTCGAACTTGAGGTCCGCGCCTTTCTCCTTCTCGATGCGGAGCAGTTCCTCCACCGCGTCATTGGTCATCACGCGCTCGGTATTTCGCAGCGGGCGCATGACGAGGCGCGTGTCGAGTTCGCTGGCAGCGACGATCGCCTTCTTCACATTCTCGTGCACCGGCGCTTCCTTGGTCGCGATGAAGCGCGTGCCCATGTTGATGCCGTCCGCGCCCAAGGCGAGGCTGGCGACGAGGCTGCGACCATCGGCCATGCCGCCGCTGGCGACGAAGGGGATTTCCAGCTCGTCCGCCGCGCGCGGCAGCAGGATCATGTTGGGAATGTCGTCCTCGCCCGGGTGGCCGCCGCATTCGAAGCCGTCGACCGAAACCGCGTCGCAGCCGATCGACTGCGCCTTGAGGCTGTGACGCACGCTGGTGCACTTGTGGATGACCTTGACGCCGGCGTCCTTGAAATAGGGCAGGACCTGTGCGGGGTTGTTGCCCGCCGTCTCCACGATCTTCACCCCGCCTTCGATGATGACGCGCACCAGCCCCGGGTAATCGGGCGCATTGACGGTGGGCAGGAAGGTAAGGTTCACGCCGAAGGGCTTGTCGGTCATGTCCTTGCAGCGCGCGATCTCGTTGGCGAGCTTCTCGGGCGTGCCCTGCGTCAAGCCGGTGATGATGCCGAGACCGCCGGCATTGGACACGGCTGCCGCCATTTCGGCGAAACCGACATAATGCATGCCGCCCTGGATGATCGGATGCTCGATGCCGAACATTTCGGTGATGCGAGTCTTCATGGCCTGCCTCTCCTGCTGGTTGCTTTTCGCAACCGGTATCGGGCGGGCAGGAGAGAGTCTAGCGCTTCGCGATGCCTTCCAGCGCCCGCAGCAGTTCAAGGCCGCGTTCCGTAAGGGCAAGTCCTTCGCCCGATTTTTCCGCGAGGCCCTCGTGCTCCAGGTCCTCGCCGGTGGGCGCACGCATCAGCCGCCCGTACCGGCCCGAATGGTAGATCAGCGGTTCGGCATCGCGGCGTTCGAATTCGACCACTTCGCCGAGGAAGATCGCATGGTCGCCGCCTTCGTATTCGAAGCGTGCGCGGCAACCGAACCGGGCAGCATATCCCGCCAGCATCGGCGCGCCTTCCGGCCCGTCGACCACGTCGAGTCCGGCAAACTTGTCGTTGCCGGGCTGCGCAAAGCGGTCGGACATGGCCTGCTGGTCTGCGGCCAGCACGTGCACTGCCCAGCTCTGCGCCTCGCGGAAGACAGGCAGGCTGCCCGAATGGAGCGAGAGGCTCCACAGCACCATCGGCGGGTCGAGGCTCACCGAATTGAAGCTGTTGGCAGTCAGGCCCACCGGACGCCCGTCGGCATCGCGCGTCGTCACGATGGTGACGCCGGTCACGAAGGAGCCAAGTGCGCTGCGGAATGCCTGCGGGTCGAACATCGCCAGCGGCGCTACCGCCACGCGCCGAAGAGAGCAATGGGGGCGTTGCGCGCAATAGCTGAAACAGGAATGTCACACTTCGCGCAATTTCTGTGCAAACGAATCCACCGGAATTGACCGAGTGAACGTTATCAAATAGGTGAACGTTCACATTTAGCTTTGCGTGTGCGGCAAGCGCATGTCTTGGGAGGAGAATCACAGATGGCTTTTGGACGTAAGCCCTCTTTTGCCAAATTCATGGCGGGGGCATCGGTGGTGGCAATGGGACTCGGCGCCACCCAGGCGATGGCGCAAGACGCCACTGCCGGCGAGGAGGCGGCTGAAGAAGTCGTCGCAGAAGACGACGTTATCGTCGTCACCGGTATTCGCGCTTCGCTGCGCGATGCCATGAACATCAAGCGCAACGCGCAGGGTGTCGTCGACGCGATCTCGGCGGAAGATATCGGCAAATTCCCCGATACCAACCTGGCCGAATCGCTGCAGCGTATCACCGGCGTGTCGATCGACCGTGAAAACGGCGAAGGCGCCCGTGTCACGGTTCGCGGCTTCGGTCCGGAATACAACCTCGTCACGCTCAACGGCCGCCAGATGCCGACTTCGACTCTCGGTGACGGCGCCAGCGCGCCTTCGTCGCGTTCGTTCGACTTCGGCAACCTCGCTTCCGAAGCAGTCGTCGCCGTCGAGGTCTACAAGACCGGCCGCGCGACCGTTCCTTCGGGCGGTATCGGTTCGTCGATCAACATCCGCACCCCGCGCCCGCTCAACAATCCGGGCTTCAGCGGCAGCTTTGCCGTCAAGGGTGTCTATGACGAATCCGAAAACGACGATGTGAGCATCACGCCGGAAGTTTCGGGGGTCATCAGCAAGACCTTCGCCGAAGACCGCATCGGTATCGCTGTCACCGGCAGCTACCAGAAGCGCAAATCGGGCTTCAACCAGTTCTTCAGCGAATTCCGCGACGGTTACCTTGGTTGCGGCAGCGGCTACGAAAACGAGTGGGGCGCTATCCCCTGCGATCCGGGCAACGACTGGCGCGGTAACTACAACCTCCAGGAAAACCGCCCCGACGCCAACACCGTCTACGCGGTTCCGCAGAACGGTTCGTACAACGTCACCAACATCGACCGCGAGCGCATCAACGGCCAGGCCGTGCTGCAGGCGAAGCTGGGCGACAACGTCACCGCGACGCTCGACTACACCTTCTCGCAGAACACTGTCGAAGCTGCGCAGAGCTCGGTCGGCATCTGGTTCAACCACGTCACGACTTCGAGTGCGTGGGGTGACGGCCCGATTGCGGACATCCTGTTCTACTCGGAAAACTTCGGCGGCGCGCCGTCCGACCTTTCCTACAGCGGCTCGCTCACGGCCAACCGCTCGATCAACCACTCGCTGGGTGGCAACATCGAATGGGAAGCGCCCAACGGCTTTACCTTCACGCTCGACGCGCACAGCTCGAGCGCAGAATCGAAGCCGACGCTGCCGTACGGTTCGAACCTGTCGGTCGGTACCGCCGTGTTCAACGTGCAGACGCAGGGCATCGACTACACGTCCTACCTGCCGGTCATTTCCTACACGAATGCGACCGGTACGGACGGCAACGACGTGGCGCAGCGCTTTGCCACGGGTAACGCGTTCCGCAATGCCTACTTCAAGGACGAGATCGATCAGGTCCAGCTGAGCGGCAACTACACGCCGGAAGCAGATTCCTTCCTGCAGTCGCTCGACTTCGGCGTTACCTACACCAACAACCGCGTCCAGTCGGCCTATGGCTTCATCCAGAACGATACCTGGGGCGGCCTCGGAACTCCGGCAGATATTCCGGACGACATCTTTTTCCCGATCAGCGTGACCGATGCGTTCCGCGGCCTTGAAGGTGTCGATAACCCGAACATCATCCAGAGCTTCTACGGCTTCGACGTGGAACGCATGGTCGACCTGCTGGAAAGCCAGTTCGGCATCTGCTCGAGCCCGGCAACCGGCGCTGCACAGCCCGGCACCTGCCTTGCTGTCCAGGACATCGACCGTCGCATCACGGAAAAGACCCTGGCTCCTTACGCCGAGGCGGCATTCTCGTTCGACGTGGGCGCTGGTGAGGCACACCTCATCACGGGCCTTCGTTACGAAGTGACCGATGTCGATTCGCGGGCTCTTTCGCTGATCCCCGACGGTTCGGCCTGGGTTGCAGCGAACGAGTTCAACCTCAGCTACGCAGATGCTCGTGACTTCACCCGTGCCAAGGGTAGCTACGACTTCTGGTTGCCGAACATCGACTTCGACATCGAGCCGATCCAGGACGTGATCTTCCGTGCTTCCTACAGCCACACGATCACCCGCCCGACCTACGACAACCTGCAGGGCGGCCTGAGCCTGAACCCACTGTTCCGCGTGGACGGTGGCGACGGTAACCAGGGCAACCCGAGCCTGCTTCCGTTCAAGTCGGAGAACTTCGACGCTTCGGTCGAATGGTACTACGGCAACGCCAGCTACATGTCGGTCGGCTACTTCCGCAAGAACGTGGAGAACTACATCACGGTCGGCGGGATCCAGCAGTTCTTCGAAGGTGTCTACCAGCCCTACAATGGTCCGCGTGCTGCAGAAGCGCGTGCAGCCCTTGGCGGCGGTGCCATCTCGAACGACGACATCCGCGCCTACATCATTGCCAACTACCCCGAGACGACCTCGTTCAACCCGGTCACCGGCCAGACCGCCATCCTCGGCGTTCCGGGCGATCCGTTGCTCGAGTTCAACATCTCGGTTCCGATCAACTCGGACCAGAAGGCAACGATCGACGGTTGGGAATTCGCGCTCCAGCACAACTTCTGGGAAACCGGCTTCGGTGTCATCCTGAACTACACCATCGTCAACGGCGATGCCGAGTTCGACAACACCCAGCCCTACCGTATCCCGCAGTTCGCGCTGGTCGGTCTTTCGGATAGTGCCAACGCCGTCCTGTTCTACGACAAGGGTCCGTTCCAGGCTCGTGCGGCGTGGAACTGGCGTGACGACTTCCTGGCCGGTTACAGCCAGAACCCGACCAACCCGTTCTATCGTGACGAGTACTGGCAGATCGACGCCAGCGCCTCGTACGAGTTCGACAACGGGCTGACGGTGTTCGCGGAAGCGATCAACCTGACCGGCGAGAACCTGAAGGGTTACCGCCGCAGCGAGAACAACACCTTCTTCGCCTATCGTGGTGCACCGCGCTACGCGGCGGGTGTTCGCTTCAGCTTCTAAGAGGCAGCCGGGGGCGGATCCGTCCGCCCCCCTTCGCTTGGAAACGAAGGGCCGCGCTGCCGAAAGGCTGGCGCGGCCCTTTCCTTTTGCCCCATGCATCGGGCATGTAGGGGCAGAGTTCAGGACATGGCGCGACAGATGCAAAATGTGGTGATTGCCGGTGGAGGCACCGCGGGGTGGCTTTCCGCCGCCTATCTCGCCGCACGTCGTCCCGACCTGTCGATTACCCTGGTCGAGGCACCGGACATCCCGACCATCGGTGTCGGAGAAGGCACCTGGCCGACCATGCGCGACACGCTGCGCATCATCGGCATCCCCGAAGCGGAATTCCTGCGCGAATGCGATGCAAGCTTCAAACAGGGCTCGCGTTTCGACGGCTGGCGCACCGGAAAGGACAACGACAGCTATCTCCACCCGTTCACGGCCCCCGCTCCCGGCGATATGCGGGCGGTCTTGTCGGCATGGCAGCAGAATGCGCCGGGCGTTGCTTTCGCCTCTGCAGTGACTCCGCAGGCCGATGCCTGCAATCGCAACCTTGCCCCGCGCCAGCGTTCCATGCCAGATTACGCGGGCGCGCTGAATTACGGCTATCACCTCGACGCGGGCAAATTTGCGCGCCTGCTCGAACGCCACGCGACCGCGCGGCTCGGCGTTACGCATGTTGCCGACCATATTTCCGACGTCGAAGTCGGTGACGACGGGTTGGTGGATGCGCTGGTCCTGCGCGAAGGCGGCAGGCTGGAAGGCGATTTCTTCCTCGACTGTACCGGCATGGCTGCGGTTATTGCGGACGGACACCTCCAAGGGGGCTGGGTCGACCGGTCCGACGTGTCGTTCAACGACCGCGCGCTCGCCGTACAGGTCCCCACCCTCCCCGATGCGGCGATCGCCTCGCAGACCATCGGCACAGCGCACGAAGCGGGCTGGCTGTGGGACATTGCACTACCGACCCGCCGCGGGATCGGCTGCGTCTACTCCTCCCGTTTCTGCGACGATGTACAGGCGGAGGCTACCTTGCGCGCGTACATCGCCGCCAATGTTGCCGGAGCCGACCTCGACAGCCTCGCCCCGCGCAAGCTGTCCTTCAGGACCGGGCACCGCGAACGGTTCTGGCAGGGCAACTGCCTTGCCGTCGGTCTTTCGGCGGGGTTCATCGAGCCGCTCGAGGCTTCTGCCATCGTGCTGATCGAATTGTCGCTGAAGGCGCTGGCCGAAAACTTCCCGGCGAGCCGGTCATCCCTGCCCGCCCACGCGGCGCGGTTCAACACGCTGTTCCGCTACCGCTGGGACCGGATCGTGGATTTTCTCAAGCTCCACTACGTGCTGAGCGAAAGAGCAGAACCCTTCTGGCTAGCCCAGCGCGCCCTCGAGACTGTCCCCGCCTCGCTGGCCGAACAGCTGGTGCTGTGGCGTGACCAGCCACCCTCGCAATGGGACTTTCCGCAGATCGACGAGATATTCTCCGCCTACAGCCAGCATTACGTGCTTTACGGCATGGGCTTCCCGGCGCCCGAAACTGCGCCGGTCGCGGATCTCGAACTTGCACAGCGCCGCCTTGCCGAAGTGCGTGAACGTGCGCGCGGCTTGGCTGCTGCATTACCGACCAATCGCGTCTATCTCGACGCTGTGAACACAACCGCTGCGCCGGATGCGCGCGAGGGAGAAATTGCCTGAAATGAGCAACCACCAAGTCCTGAACAATGCCGACCACCGCGACCTGCGCGTCCTGCTCGAGCCGAGTGCGGAGCGAGGCGACGCCGTCATGGGCACGCTGGTCACGCCGATCGAATTCCGGCGCGTGCAGGCGGAATATCCGATCGTGTTCCGCAAGAACCAGGAAGATGACAGCTTCACCGCGCTTGCCCTGTTCGGGTTCGAGAACGGCGAGAACCTGTTCCTGAGGGACGGAAACTGGGACGCGCGTTACCGCCCGCTCAGCCTTGCCATCCAGCCGTTCCTCATCGGGCGGACGCAGAACGGCGAAGGTGTGGGCCAGGTGCACATCGACATGGACCATCCGCGCGTTTCGAAGAACGGCGAAGGCACCCGCGTTTTCGACGAGGATGGGGGCACCACGCCGTTCCTCGAGGATATTGCAGGCATGCTGGGCGAGCTCGACCAAGGCCACCGCGACAGCGCAGGCTTCTTCGACGCGCTGAAGCGGCACGACCTGCTTGAGCCCTTCACGCTGGAAGTGCCCTTGTCGGACGGCTCGAAGCATTCGCTCGTCGGCTTCCATATCGTCAACGAAAGCAAGCTCCAGAGCCTCGATGGCGACGCCCTCGCCGACTTGCATGGAAGTGGCCACCTGATGCCCGTGTTCATGGCGCTGGCCTCGCTGTCGCATTTCTCCGATCTTGTAGAACGCAAGGATGCCAAGGTCCGGAATGGCTGAAGCCGACCCTTCCATCTTCGCCGCCATGAAGGCGGTACCCGAACGCGAAGTTCGGGATGAAGCAGCGCTGGATGCGCTGCTGAAGGACGTGCGCGAACCGTTTCTCGTGCGCGGACTGGTGAAGGATTGGCCGCTGGTCCAGGCCGGGCTGGTATCGAACAGCGCAGCCCGCGCCTATCTCGTGGAGCGGGCGCGCCCGGTGCAGTTCGCGATCTCGCTGGGTCCGCCAGCCCAAGGCGGACGCATGTTCTACGACGACGACATGGCGATGAATTTCCGCTCGGGCGCCGGCAAGCTGGCGGACATTTTTGCCGGCTTCGACAAGCACGAGGGGCAACCCGACGCGCCGACCGCCTATCTCGGCTCGATTGACATCAAGACACATTTCGACGGCGTCGCCGAAGAGAACCCGCCCCCGCTTGGTGATCGCAGGCCGCGACACAGCATCTGGATCGGTAACGCCACGCGGATAGCGGCGCATAGCGATTTCCCGGACAATCTTGCCTGCTGTGCGGTGGGCAAACGCCGGTTCACGCTTTTCCCGCCCGACCAGTTCGAAAACCTGTATCTCGGGCCGATCGACAATACGCCGGCGGGCCGGCCAGTCAGCATGGTCGATTTCCACGCGCCGGATTTCGAACGTTTCCCGCGTTTCGCCGATGCGCTGTCTCAGGCTCAGCGCGCCGACATGGAGCCGGGCGATGCGCTGTTCATCCCGTCGATGTGGTGGCACCACGTCGAAGGGCTGGCGGACTTCAATATCCTCGTGAACTACTGGTGGCGCGACGTTCCTTCGCACGCCAACGATCCGCAGGTTGCGCTCAATCACGCCATCCTCGCCCTGCGCGACTTGCCGCAACGAGACCGTGAGATCTGGCGCGACCTGTTCGATCACTACGTGTTCGATTCCAAGCCCGAGAATCACGACCACATTCCCGCCGGCAAGCGCGGTGTGCTCGATCCGCTCGATGCCACGACGGCCTCACGCCTGCGTTCATTTCTGCTCAGGATGCTGAATTCATGAATACCGACTACACCCCTCGCCGCGTCGTCATTGCCGGGGGCGGCACTGCCGGATGGATGGCGGCGTGCGCACTCGCCCGCACGATGGGCAAGACGATCGAACTGACGCTGGTGGAAAGCGATGCGATCGGTACGGTCGGCGTCGGCGAGAGCACGATCCCGCCACTGGTTAAATACAACCAGTTGATCGGGATCGACGAGAACACCTTCATGCGCGAGACGCAGGCGACCTTCAAACTCGGCATCGAGTTCGAGAACTGGAAGGTCGACGGCGAAAAGTACTTCCACTCCTTCGGCGCGACCGGCCGCGATCACTGGTCGGCAGGCTTCCAGCATTTCTGGCTCCACGGCCTGACAAAGGGTCACACCGAAAGCTTCGACGATTACTGCCTCGAACTGAAGGCAGCCTATGCCGGCAAGTTCGCGCACCTGCCGGAAAACCGGATCAACTACGCCTACCAGCTCGATGCCACCCGCTATGCCGCCTACCTGCGGCGTGAAGCCGAGGCGCATGGCGCCATGCGCAAGGAAGGCAAGATCGCGCGCGTCGAGCTTGACGGGGAAAACGGCAATATCGCGGCCCTGCACCTCGAGGACGGTTCGCGCATAGAAGGCGACCTGTTCGTCGACTGCACCGGCTTCCGTGCCCTGCTGATCGAAGGCGCGCTGCACGTCGGCTACGACGACTGGAGCCACCAGCTGCCCTGCGACCGCGCCATCGCGGTCCAGACCGAGAGCGTCCGTCCGCCGATTCCCTATACCCGCGCCATCGCGCATGATTCAGGCTGGCAGTGGCGCATCCCACTCCAGCATCGCCAAGGCAACGGCATCGTGTACTGCAGCCGCTACCTCTCCGACGACGAGGCCGAGGCGCGCCTGCTGTCGTCGGTCGAAGGCGAGACCTGCAGCAAGCCGAACCGCATCCGCTTCGTCACCGGCGCACGCCGCAAGCAGTGGCACCACAATTGCGTCGCGGTCGGGCTTTCCAGCGGGTTCATGGAGCCGCTGGAATCGACCTCGATCCACCTCATCCAGCGCGCGGTACTGCGGATTATCCGCATGATGCCCTTCGGAGAGATCGCCCAGGCCGATATCGACGAATTCAACGACCAGCAGCTGACCGATATGGAGCAGATCCGTGATTTCCTGATCCTCCACTACAAGGCGACCGAGCGGCGGGACTCGCCCTTCTGGCGCCAGTGCGCGGACATGGAGATCCCCGAAAGCCTGGCGCACAAGATCGAGCTTTTCCGCGAGACGGGCCGCGTTTTCCGCCGCGACGAAGAACTGTTCGCCGAGAACAGCTGGGTTCAGGTCATGATGGGCCAGGGCATCATGCCCAAGACCTATCACCCTGTGGCGACCAAGATGAGCGAAGAGGAACTCACCCGCTTCCTTGCCATGATCAGGGAAAACGTCGCGCGCACGGTTGCAGGATTGCCCGAACATCATGCCTATGTGGCGCGGTATTGCGGGGCCGACCAGGCCGAAGCGGCCTGACGAACAAGATAGCGCGGCCGGCTTCTGCGCGGGATCCCAGGAGCCGGCCGCAGGGATGGAAAGAACGAGGGGGTTTTAGACGATGGGGCGCAGGCGCCAGGCGGTGACCATCAAGCATGTGGCGGCAGATGCGGGCGTTTCGCTCCAGACCGTCAGCCGTGTCATCAACAATGAACCCAACGTCCGCCCCGTCATGAAGGAGCGGGTGCAGGCCAGCATCGACAAGCTGGGTTACGTGCCGTCCAAGGCCGCCCAGCAGATGAGCGGATCGCGTTCCTATCTCATCCTCGCGATCAACGACCGCGACCTCACGATTGCCGACTGGAAGGCGCGCGAGGGCCGCGACTGGGTCGACCAGATGATGTTCGGCGGTATGCTGACCTGTGCGGAGCACGGCTACCGCATGATGATCGAACTAGTCGACACGCATACCGACCATGTCGAGCGCGAGCTGGGCGCTGCCATTTCGGCGCTGCAACCCGATGGCGTCATCCTCACCCCGCCCCACTCGGAAAACCCGCTGATTACGGGCCTCCTCGCGGAACGGAACATTCCCTTCGCCCGGATCGGCTCGACCCAGCCGGGGCCGGGCATCGCCATGACCATGGGCGACACGCACAATGCGCGGATCGCGACCGAACACCTGCTCGGGCTCGGCCATACAGCAATCGGCTTCATTGCCGGGCCTGCGGAATTCAGCCTCAGCGGCTGGCGCGTCGCAGGCTGGCAGGAAGCGATGTTCGCTGCCGGACTTTCGACCGAAGGGCTGCTCGAAAAGGGCGATTTCGGATTCGAGACCGGCCTCGTCGCAGCACGCAAGCTGCTCGGCGCCGCCAATCGCCCGACCGCCATCATCGCCAGCAGCGACCAGATGAGTATCGCCGTGCTCGAAGCGGCCAGGGAGTACGGCCTCGAAGTACCCCGCGACCTGTCGGTCATCAGCTTCGACAATTCGCCGATTGTGCGGTTCACGCAGCCCGCCCTTACGGCCATCGACCAGCCGATTGCCGCCACAGCTTCGCGGGCGGTCGAATTGCTGATTGCGGCGCGCGACACCCCTGCCCCCACCGAGCCGGTTCGCGTGAAGGGCGAGCTGGTGGTCCGCGATTCGACCGCGCCGGCCCCCGGCCACAATGCCGCCTGAGGCCCGGTCGCAGGCGGAGCAATCGCGCCGGTTCCTGTATCTTTACGCACTGGCGGCCGCCGGCGGCGCGGTCGCCTACGTCCCCTTCCTGACATTGCTCCTGCCCCTTCGCGTAACCGCGATGGAAGGCTCGGACACGGTCGGCGTGCTCGCATATATCGCCTTCGCGGGCGCGATTTCCGCCAGTCTTGCCAATATCTTCTTCGGCTGGGCGAGCGACCGGACACGCAACCGCCGCATCTGGATCGCCGCAGGCCTTGCCCTGTCGTGCCTGTTGCTGGTGTCGGTGAGCCGCACCGGCAATCCGGCCGAGCTCCTGGCGCTCATCGTGGTGTGGCAAATCGGTCTCAACATGATGCTGGCCCCGCTGGCCGCCTGGGCCGGTGATTGCGTACCCGATGGCCAAAAGGGGCGACTGGGAGGACTCCTGGCGTGTGCTCCGGCCCTGGGTGCGCTCTCGGGAGCAGTGATCACCCTGCCCGGCGTCGCGGAACCCGATGCACGACTGTTGATCGTCGCAGTGATCGTGGCGCTGATGGTTGCGCCGGTCCTCCTGTTCGGCCGACCGCGTCCGATGCCGCACCTCATGGAGGCGCCGGAAATCCAAATGCCCTTGAATGCCTCGATCCTGCCCCGCATCGACCGCACGGTGGCTCGGATGTGGTTCGCGCGGCTGCTCGTCCAGATCGCCGAAGCCGCGCTCTTCGCCTATCTTCTCGTCTGGTTCGCGACGATCGATCCCACGTTCGGCGACAACCAGACGGCGACCGTTTTTACAGTCGTGCTGGCCCTGTCCATTCCCGCTGCCATGCTGGCAGGCAAATGGTCGGACCGGACCGACCGACCGATCGTCCCGCTTGCATGGGGAGCAGGTGTCGGAGCGGCGGGCCTCGTGATGATGGGTCTTGCCGACGGACTTGTGCCGGCCATCGCGGGCTATGTCGTTTTCGGCCTTGCCACCAGCGTGTTCCTGGCATTGCACACCAGCCAGACACTGCGTTTCCTGCCCAGGCCCGCCACACGCGGACGCGACCTCGGCCTGTTCAACCTCACCAACACCGTTCCGAGCCTCATCATGCCGTGGCTTACGCTGGCGCTCGTGCCGGTGTTCGGCTTCGATGCACTGTTCCTCGTCCTGGCCGCACTCGCAGCCCTGGCAATGCTCCTGCTGATAACCCTGACCCGTAAAATCTGACCGCTTGATTTTGCTGTCGAAGCATGTCACTTCTCGAAATTGATAACGTTCTCAATCAACCGAGGGCGGGAGGGATAGGATAATGAAAGCGTATTGGTTGGCAACGGCAGCAGCCCTTGCCGCGGCGGGGTGCACCACTGTTCCGGGCGACGTCGAGAGCGCACCTGCCGCAACCGCAGTCTCGGCCGAAGACGCCGTCGTAACCGACCTCGTTTCGCGTATGAGCCTGGAGCGCAAGGTCGCACAGCTCATCCAGCCGCAGATCAATTCCTTCACTGCCGAAGACATGCGGCGCTACCGCTTCGGCAGCTATCTCAATGGCGGTAACGGCGGCCCCTATGGCGACGAGTTCGCCCCCGCTTCCGAATGGCTGCGCCTTGCCGACGAAATGTACGATGCCTCGGTAGAGCCGCTCGCAAACGGCGAACCGGCAATCCCGACCATGTGGGGTACGGATGCCGTCCACGGGCACACCAATGTCGTGGGCGCGACCATCTTCCCGCACAATATTGCGCTCGGCGCGGCCGGCGACGCCGATCTCGTCCGTCGCATCGGCAAGGCCACCGCGGTCGAAATCGAGGTTACCGGCATCGACTGGAACTTCTCGCCCACGGTTGCCGTCGCACAGGACGACCGCTGGGGCCGGACCTACGAGAGCTATTCCGAAAATCCCGATCTCGTGGCCAAGCTGGGCGCCGCACTTGTCGAGGGTCTGCAGGGTCGCAAGGGTGATCCCGATTTCCTCGGCGACGGTCACGTGATTGCCACCGCCAAGCACTTCTTCGGCGATGGCGGCACGGCCAATGGCGTCGACCAGGGCGAAGTGAACGGCGATATCGAGCGGCTGATCGCGCTGCATGGCCGCCCCTACCCCGCGACTATCGCGGCGGGCGTCGAATCGGTCATGGCCAGCTTCAACTCGATCAACGGCCGCAAGATGCACGGCAACGAGGCCCTGCTGACCGGCGTCCTGCGCGATCGCATGGACTTCGACGGTCTGGTGGTGGGCGACTGGAACGGCCACGGCCAGGTCGCCGGCTGCACGGTCACGGATTGCGCGCAGTCGCTGCTCGCCGGGCTCGACATCTACATGGTGCCCGACGACTGGAAGGCGCTGATGGAAACTCTGGTCGCGCAGGTCAAGGACGGCACCATCCCGATGGCCCGCCTCGACGAGGCGGTGACCCGGGTCCTCAAGGTCAAGTACCGCGCCGGCCTGCTCGGCGCGGATGCAAAGCGTCCGTCGGAACGCGGCTATGCCGGACAGTTCGACAAGCTCGCTTCGAGCGAACACCGTGCCATCGCGCGCGAGGCCGTGGCCCGTTCGCAGGTCATCCTGAAGAACAACGGCGTCCTCCCGTTGCGTAGCGGCGCAAAGGTGCTGGTCGCCGGCACTGCCGCAGACGATATCGGCCAGGCATCGGGCGGCTGGACGCTCGAATGGCAGGGCGGCAGCGAATACGTGATGGGCGGCGATGCCGGCAAGAACGGCGCGCTGTTCCCCAATGCCAGTTCCATCTGGGACGGGCTGAAGGAAGCGGTTACGGGCAAGGGCGGCACTGCCACCCTCTCGCCCGACGGCAGCTTCAGCGCGCGCCCCGACGTCGCCATCGTCGTGTTCGGCGAGAAGCCCTATGCCGAATTCGCCGGCGACCAGGGGGACATGGTTTTCCGCGACGAAGAAGGGCTGAAATTGCTCCGCTCGTTCCGCGAAAAGGGCATTCCGACCGTTGCTGTCTTCCTTTCGGGCCGTCCCATGTGGATGAACCGCGAGCTGAACGCCGCCGATGCCTTCGTCGCATCCTGGCTGCCGGGTAGCGAAGGCGCAGGTGTGGCCGACGTCCTTACCGGCGCGCGCCCTGCAACCGGCCGCCTGTCGTTTTCCTGGCCTGCCGATTGCAGCGGCAAGCCCGTGAACGGCCCTGAAGGCGCGCTATTTGCTTTCGGCTATGGCCGCAGCCTCGAGGATACCTCGCCGCTCGGCCAGCTCGACGAGAACTGCCTTGCACTCGAGAGCTTCGACAGTTCCGAACTGTTCGGCTCGGGCCGCCTCGCCTCGGGCGTGGTTGCCTACGCCGCAGGCGGAAACCTCTCCATGGCGAGCGACATGCTCGCCCAGATGCGCGGTACTTCGAGTGCGGCAGGCGTCGCCATCCGCGGGGTCGATCGCAATGCGCAGGAAGATGCGCGTGAAATCACCATGCAGCCGGGCTCGCGCTTCGGCATCCTGCAGCCCGATGGCGGCAGCGGCGCCTATCGCATCACCTACCAGGTGCTGGGCCGCCCGACCGGCCCGGTCAGCCTGACCGTCGCAAATGGCGACCAGGCCACCACGATAGACGTGACGCGCGAATTCCAGCACGCAGGCGACAAGGGCTGGCGCGAAATGGTCGTTACCGCGGCCTGTGCAGCGACACTCGGCAACCGGATCGAATTCGCGACCGGGTCCAAGTTGACCTTCGGCATCGCGTCGGTATCGCGCGAAGACCTGCCGGAAGGCACGGAATGCACGTTCTGAGGGACATTCGTATTCGCTTTGCCTGAGCCCGTAAGGCTGGCAAACCGGACAGATTAGGAATGCCGGCAATTCATCGGGTCGCCGGCCATTGGGAGGGTAAACTGAATGGCATTGGCACCTGACGTATCGTCGAGCACCGATCCGGCACCGGTCGTCGACGACGACACGCCGCCGGTAAATGCACCGGGCCTGCAGTATTTCGTGATGGGCCTGTTCTTCATCTTCGGCGGGATCACTTCGCTGAACGATGTGATCATTCCCAAGCTGAAAGAGCTGTTCACGCTCAGCTACACCGAAGCGATGCTGGTGCAGTTCTGCTTCTTCGCCGCCTACCTCGTGATCGGTATCCCCGGGGCGAAGCTGGTCAAGAAGATCGGCTACATGCGCGGCGCAGTGGCAGGCCTTGCCACGATGATCCTGGGCTGCCTGCTGTTCATCCCGGCGAGCCAGACGGCAACCTATGCCATCTTCCTCGGTGCGCTGTTCATCCTCGCCAGCGGCGTGGTGATCGTCCAGGTGGTGGCGAACCCGCTCATCAGCCTGCTTGGGCCGCCGTCCACCACCCACAGCCGCCTGACTTTCGCACAGGCGTTCAATTCGCTGGGCACCACGGTCTTCCCGATCGTCGGCGCTGCCGTGATCCTCGGCAGCCTCGCAAACATGTCGGCCGACCAGCTGTCGGGCGCCGAGCTGCAAGCCTATCGCGCCGCGGAGAGCGAAGCGATCTGGCAGGGCTATCTCGGCGTTGCCGCGCTGATCGCGCTTGTTGCCGCAGCCGTCTGGATGTTCCGCAACCGCCTCCCGCATGACGAGAAGATCATGGGTGACGGCGAACTGGTGTCGAACGGCCGCTATCTCGTCGGCCTGGCGCTGGCGGCGGCGGGTGCATTCCTCGCTCTCAACGTGAGCGGCTGGCTCGGCGTGCTCTTCATTCTGGCTGCACCGGTGGTCTGGCTGTACGATAACGCCCTGCTGCGGCGCACACGCTTCAGCTTCGGCGCATTGTGCATCTTCCTTTACGTCGGCGCGGAAGTCGCCATCGGTTCGATCATCATCAACTATCTCTCGACCGAGCGCGTGCTGGGCGAGCCGGAAAGCGTGATCGGCTGGATGATCGGCCTCTACTGGGGCGGCGCCATGATCGGCCGCTTCATCGGTTCGGGCCTGCTGCGCGTCTTCAGCCCGGGCAAGATCCTGGCCTTCAACGCCATCGGCGCGATCCTGCTGATCGTTATCTCGGCCAATACCGCAGGCCAGGTGGCTGCCTATTCGCTGCTGGCCGTGGGCCTGATGAATTCCATCATGTTCCCGACCATCTTCTCGCTCGCCTGCGAGAAGCTTGGTCCGCGTGCGGCAGACGGCTCGGGCATCATTAACGTCGCCATCTTCGGCGGCGCGGTGGTCCCCCTGCTCTACGGCGTGGTCGCGGATGCCACCGGCGGCAACCTGGCGCTTGCCATGGTGATCCCGGTGATCTGCTACGGCATTATCGCCGCCTTCGGCATCTACGCACGGCGCCCTGCCGTCGCCTGATCCCGCCAAGATGTAAATTCGGGGGTTCGCATGACGACTTCGGTCTGCCATGCGGACCCCCTAGCTTTTGGACCCGATGTAATCGCCATGACCGACGCCGATCTTGCAGCACATCTTGCCGCGACCGCTGGTCGCATCCTGCTCGAAGTGCGTGCGAGCGGCATGTTCGAAGGCAAGACGCTGGGCCGCGCGGGCGACGAGACGGCCAACCAGTTCCTCTGCCATGCGCTTTACCAGCAGCGCCCCGATGACGGCCTCCTGTCGGAAGAGCGCAAGGACACGGACGAACGCCTGTCGAAGGACCGCGTGTGGATCGTCGACCCGGTCGACGGCACGCGCGAATATGGCGAGGAGCGGTCCGACTGGGCGGTCCATGTGGCGCTGTGCATCGAGGGCCGGCCCGAAGTCGGCGCGGTGGCCCTCCCCGGCCTCGACCTGGTGCTGCGCAGCGATGCGCCCGGTCCGCTTGCCACTGCGGCCCCGACGCCGCGCATGGTGGTGAGCCGCACCCGCCCGGCAGCAGAGGCCGTGGCGGTTGCCGACGCCATCGGTGCGCAGCTCGTGCCCATGGGCTCGGCAGGAGCCAAGGCGATGGCAGTCGTGCGCGGCGAGGCGGAAATCTACCTCCACACCGGCGGGCAGTACGAATGGGACAGCGCCGCGCCGGTCGCGGTCGCGCTTGCGCATGGCCTGCACGCCAGCCGCATCGACGGCAGCCCGCTGGTCTACAACCAGGCGGACACCTACATGCCGGACCTGCTCATCTGCCGGCCCGAATATGCCGAACGGGTGCTGTCCGAAGTCGAAGGCCTGTCGGCCTAACCTTCAACCTGCGCCAGCAATTGCCGCGCCCGCGACAAGTGCGGCCGGTCGAGCATCCGACCATTGTGTCCGATCGTACCCGCTCCGTGATTGGCTTCGAATAGCGCCACGATTTCGCGGGCTTCGGCCACTTCCTCGTCGCTGGGCGAGAAGGCTGCGTTGATGACCGGAACCTGTGCCGGATGGATCGCCAGCATCCCGCGATAGCCGTCGCGGCGCACCCGTTCGGCGCGCTTCTTCAGGCCGCCGAGATTCCGGAAATCCCCGTCGATGGTCTCGATCGCCGGAACGCCTGCTGCAGCAGCGCCGAGCAAGGTGAGGCTGCGCGCCAGCTCGTAGGTAAAGGTGTATTCGCCGTCCTCGCCCCTATTGGACAGGGCGCCGATGGAATCGGCGAGGTCTTCCGCCCCCCAGGTCATGGCCGCAAGCCGCGGCGCGCCCGAGTAATCGCCCGTGGTGAACATGGCGGCGGCGACTTCGGTCACCAGCGCGATGACCGGCGTGAAGCCCGGCACAATGCCGATTTCGACCTCGAGCGGCGTTATCAGCCGGTCCAGTTCCTCGACGTCGTGACGCCCGCGCGATTTGGGCAGCATGATGCCGCCCGGCCTGCCCGTCATGATCGCGGCAAGGTCGTCCGCCGTATGCGGACCGTCCAGCGGGTTCACGCGCACCCACAGGCGTGCCCGCGCCTCATCGCCCTGGGCGAGCAGGAAAGCGCGAATGCCTTCGCGAGCGGCGGGCTTGGCTTCCTCGGCGACGGCATCCTCAAGGTCGAAAATGACGATGTCGGCCTCGCCCTCGGTCGCCTTGGCCATCTTGCGCTCGCTATCCCCGGGCGCGAACAGCCAGGAGCGAAAACGCGGGGGGAGCACGGGGGTATCGGTCACGTCAGGCATCCTCTCGAATTATTGCTCTCTTTACAGGCCAAGCCGCACACCGGCCCAGACGGTTCTCGGCGTTCCCAAATCGATCGATCCGCCTTGGTTGCGGGTAACGATTGTCTCGTCGGTCAGGTTCTCGGCGCGCAGGACGAGCGCGAACCGGTCGCTGAATGGAATTTCCGCGAAAACGCCCAGCGTCGTCGCGGCGGGCAGCACGTCGCTTTCAAGGTCGTCCTCGAACTGGTCGCCCACATGCCGCAGCGTGGCGGCCAGCAGCCAGCCATCCGCCGGGCGCCAGCCGAGCGTCGCGCTGCCTGTCCAGCGGGGGGTCTGCGACGGGCGATTGCCGTCGAAATCCGCACCGGGCTGGAAAGCCTTCGCATCGGTATAGGCGAGCGAGCCGTCGAAGCGCAGCTGGCCGAAGGTGAGCCCCGCCGAGACTTCTGCCCCCCGCGCGCGAATTTGCTCGATGTTGCGACGTTGGCGGGTCACCGGGTCCAGCGTGACATTGGCGATGGCATCCTCGACGCGGTTCTCGAACACGGTCGCGGATAGCTCGACGCCTTTCGCCGGTTCGAGGTCCACGCCCACCTCGTATCCGATGAGGCGCTCATTCTTCAGCTCGGCGTTGGCATTGGTGGTGACGGGAAAGACCACGAAGGGGCGGTAAAGCTCGTTGAGCGTCGGCAAGCGCAGGCCGGTATAGGCCGCCGCGCGCAGCCGCGCAGTGTCGCCCAAGCGATACAGCAGACCGCCGCGGAAGGATTCCTCCCAGCCCGACCTGTCCGCGAAATCGTCGCGCCGCACCAGGATGCCGCCCGCATTGCGCGCTTCGTAGAAGCCTTGCGAAATCGCGTAGCGGTCGATGCGCGCGCCGCCGGTCAGCGTCAGCGCGCCGAGTGTCCAGTCGTGTTCGATGAACAGGCCGAGGTCGCTGCTGACCCCGCCGGCATTACGCCGCTCGGTCACGTTGCCGGAAAAGGCGCTGATCGCCGTCTCGTAAAGCTCGCCCTCCGATCGGCGGTAGTCCGCACCGATCCGCAGGACTTGGTCCTCGCCGACCGGCGGGCGCAACTCCAGCTTGCCGCCGAGCCCGGTCGAGGGGGTGTTGCGCTGGTCGAGCACAGGCACGAACCGCGTCGAACTGATCACGACATTGGTGAAATTGCGTGCCTGTACATAGGCGAGCGCCTCGAACGCCCACTCACCATGACCGACCAGGCGCAGGCTGGCATCCTGCCCCGTGCTGGAGCTGTCCGCCCCATCGAAGCGAAGGGTCCGACGATCGTCGTAGACGAGCCCCCTCGCCTGCAATTCCATCGTCTCGCCAACCGGGACGACGCCGCGCACCTGCACCGAATAACTCTCGTAGGCCGCACGTGCGGTAGCGGGCACGCGATCTGCCTCTGGAGTGGTGTAGAAGCCGGGATCGCGGTCCCAGCGCGCCGACAGGGCGCCGAAGCCGCCACCAAGCCCTGCAGCGACATGCGCCGAGGCCTCGGTCCCGCCGCGGTCGTCCACCAGCGCCTGTGCGCCGAAGCCGCCGAGATCGTCCAGCCCGGCGCTCGATAGTTCGATCGTACCGGCCAGCGCGCCCGCGCCGAAGGGCCCTGCCCCGCCGCCACGCGTCACGCGGACCTCGCCCAGCGTTTCGGGAGCGATGGCGCTGAACGGGATGAAACCGAAGAAGGGGTCGGCCATCGGCACGCCGTCGAGCAGCACCAGCGCGCGGCTGGTGGCATTGCCGCCCAGTGCCCGCAAGGTCGCGCCCTGTGCGCTCGGATTGGCCGAGCGGCTGTCCGAACGGCGGAACTGCTGGAAACCCGCGACGCCCGACAGAACATCCTCGATCCTGCCCGAGACGCTCGAGACGATCTCCTCGCGCGTGATCTCCTGCGTCGCATAGGCCGGTGCTGCGGGCGTTTCGGAGAGCCCCTCCCCGGTCACGACGATTACGGCCGCATCCTCCTCGCCGCTGTCTTGCGCGCTGAGCGGGGCGCACAGCGCCATGGAGGAGACAAGCAGGGCCCCAATTCGCGAGATGTCTTTCATCGCCGACGCTTTCGGCGAGGCGGAACGGCGGGTCAAGATATGCTCGGCCGCCGCATCGCTATGCCTCGGCCAGATCGCCAAGCGTGTCGCGCAAGGGACCGAGATATTCGGCATAGGGCCTCCAGACCTCCATCCCGTCGCGGTTGAGCGGACGGCGAACCTGCTCGCTACTGGGTGTGCGCACCACGCGGTCCGACTGGTGGAACTGGAGGATATCGTCTTCCCACTCCAGCCCGAGGTAATCGAGCGCGGCTCCGATCTGCGTCTTCGGGTCCTCGACCAGAGCGCTGTAATCGACATGGTGGATCATGCCCGGCGCAACCGCGTCGAAATGCGCCATCAGGCGGACATTGTCGGCATAGGCGCGGCCCATGTCCTCCAGCGTGAAAGACGAAGGGTGGGCGCTGGTGAAGGACTGGGTGAAGTTCGACCAGCAGCAGTCCATCGCCGGACGGCGGATGTCGATGAAGCGCGCCTGCGGCAGGATCTTGCGGATGAAGAGCACATTGCTCCAGTTCTGCGGCAGTTTGTCGAGGAAGAAGCGGGTGCCTTCGGTCCGGTGCACCTCTGCCCGCTCCATGTAATCGCGCCCCAAGGCGGCAGCCTGCTCGTTCGGCAGCGCCGTGATCGCCTGCGGCACGGTGAGCTTCCCGCGGCGCGTGGCCATCTCCATGAAACTGCGCAGGATGGCCGGCGCATAGGGCAATTCGCCTACCGGCTCGATCTGCGAATGCGAGCCGAGCATCTGCTCGAGCAGGGTCGACCCCGAACGGGGCAGCGAGATGATGAACACCGGAACGGCATCCCCGACCGGCACCTGCGACATCTTGGACAGGTAGGCCGCGTCGACCATGCGCGAGGTTTCCGAAACCTCACTGCTCAGTTCCTCGGCATTGTAGTCGAGCGATTTCGCCCGCAGGTCATTGCCCAGCTTGTAATGCTCGAACGCCTCGGCGTGCTGCTTGCGGTCGTGGAATGCCCGCGCGAGGGCGAAATGGAGCGGCGCGATATTGCGTTCGTCGATGGCGATAGCCAGCGCCGCGCGCATCGTCTCAATATCCTCGTCGGTGAGGATTTTCGCCTTAATGCTGGCCAGCCCCCACCAGGCATCGCCGAAACCGTCGTCGGCAGCGATGGCTTGCCGGTATGCCGCGACTGCCTCGTCGACCTGGCCCGCCGAACGCAGGCTGTGCCCGTAGGCGATGAGCGTCGGCGCGTGGTCGGGATGTTGCTGTGCCAGTTCGGCATACATTGCGCGCGCCCGCTCGCTTTCGCCGATCTTCTCGTAGATCGATGCGAGCAGCAGACGGGTGTTGGCATCGGGCCGTTCCTGTTGGAGCGCTTCCAGCATCCTTGCCGACGGGACCGGCCGTGCCTGCTGGTTGAGGATCGTCGCCAACTGGAACCGGTTGTCATATTCGCGCGCGCCCATCTGGATGGCCTTGCGCATGAAGTGTTCTGCCTGCCCCAGCGCGCCGAGCCGGTTGGCCGCCAGCCCGAGCATAGCCAGCGCCTGCGGGTTCTCGGGGTTCTGGCGCAGGAACCCGATGAGATATTGCGCGGCCTGCTCGTACTTGCCGTCCTCGATCATTTCCCGCGCGGGGAACAGGCGCGGATGGATGGAGATCGTGCCGGCGCCCGGCCCGTTGGTCACATTGCCGTTCATGTGTAGCCCAATACCTTGCGCAGGCCCGGAGCCTGGTAGTCGACGAGCGCACGGTGACGTTCGCCAAGTTCCCTGGGCAATTCGATACCTACGCCGGTAAGATTTTCCCGCGCAGTCGCGCTTTCCTCGCGCGCGGAACCGGTGCGCACGCGGTCGCGCCAATCGGCAGGCTTGGCGATACCCGATGCCTCGAGGAGGTCGGAGAAGAATGTTTCCGCTGCGTCGCTGTCGAGGTCGGCGAGGTGGCGCATGAGGTCTTCGTATTTGACGACATGACAACGCGCGCCAAGCCATGCGGCCGCGTTGAGTTCGTAAATGTCGTTGAGCGAAGGAAGCTTCTGCGGCAGGCCGAAAATCATCATCGTCAGCAGCTCGTCACCCGACAGGACGCCGCTGCTCAGGTGTCCGACATTCCCCTGGAACTGGTCCGACAGGATGAAGCGCGCGCGGGCGATGACCCAGTCGTAGGGATCGCGGTAAAGCAGGATGCGGTGTGTGGGGGCAGTCTCGATGGCTGAGGCATCGGCGTAGAACAGGTGACCCCAGCTCAGCTTCGGAGTGGACGGATCAAAGGCCTGGCGGTGCGCCTGCAGGTTGCCCCACTGGATGAAATCCGCCGGGTAGGTCTGCTCCACCGGCACGAACATCCGCATGATGTTGCGCAGCAGGTGGCTACCGCTCTTGGGGATGGAATTGAGGAAGACAGGCCGTTCCAGCCTCGCCTGCTCGAACCGCCTGCTCGCTTCGTCCAGATTGTCTCGCTGAACCAGAATTTCCGGCATTTTTGCTCCTTGGGGGAGGCCCTAACAGAAGGGGCGACATGTTGCCATGCCGCCCCGTTCTTGTGGACGGTATCCCGCCCTATGCTTTCGCGATCAGAACTTCATCGATGCGTTGATGAAGGCACGGCGACCGACGAACGGATACTGCGAGGCAGCAACCACCGGGCCCAGCGTGCTGATCTGGCCGCCGTTGAACAGCGACACGCGCGGCGGGCGCGTATCGAAGATGTTGCTGACGCCCAGCGTAACTTCCGCACGGCCATCGGCGATTTCCTGGCTGATCGAGAAGTTGTGGTAGAACGTCGTCGGCGTCGTCAGGTCCGGGCAATAGCGGCCGTAGATCGGCAGATCGCCGGCCGGATTGTCGCGGTTGAACGATTCAAGGCAGGGATCGCCGCCATTGTCGGAGAGGAAGTCTTCCTCGTTCGACGTGCCGCCGATGACATTGATGCCGTAGAATGCGCTAAAGCCCGAGGGATGGGCCCAGGTTGCGCGGAAGTCGCCGACCCAGTCGGGCGAACCCGCTTCGCCATTGTCGCTTTCCACTTCCGATGTCGGCAGCAGCTGGAAGTTGTCGCGCGTCTGCCAAGTGGCTTCTGCACGCAGCGTCAGCAGGCCGAGATCGCCCATGTCGTGCGAGATGTTGAGCGAGGCATCGACACCCGAGTTACGCTGGCTCGCGATGTTGATGTACTGGTCGTAAATCTCGTTGATCTGGTAGATAGCCGTCGCGTTCTGGCCACGAGTGAACAAGTCACACAGCGGTTCGTTCGCGAAGTCTTCCGACGAGTAGCAGCCGTTGAGGATGGCCACCGGGCCAAGCTGCGAGATTTCGCCGTTCACTTCGATGTCGAAGTAATCGACCGCAAGGCTGAGCTTCGTATCGCCGAGGAACGGGAGATCCGGCGTCAGGACGACACCGATGACCTTGGCCTTCGAGGTTTCGGCCTCGAGATTGCCGAGACCGCCCGAGGAGAACGCCGTGGCAGTGATACCGCCGCCGCCGTAGTTGCCCGGGATGCCGTCAGCGGCGCAGTTGTCGGCGACGCGCTGCGAGGTCGTGCCGTCGTTCAGGCCTGCAGTCCAGTTGATGCAGGGGTCGAAACGCTGGCTGACGAAGCTCGTCTCGTCGGCGAGGAACTGCTCGAACAGCGCCGGAGCGCGGAACGAGGTGCCGTAGCTGCCGCGGAAGCGGAGCCAGTCGGTCAGCGCCCAGTTGAGGCCGATCTTGTAGGTGAAGTTGCCGTTGTCTTCGTCCTCGACACCGTCCGAAGCGCGGGTCGCCGTCACGTTGGTGAGGCGGCCTGCAAGCGACAGGGTGAGGTCTTCGAAGAAGGGCGTGTCTGCAAGGATCGGGACGCTGAGTTCGCCGAAGGCTTCGGTGGTGACGCTCTTACCGGCAGTGATGCCGCCGGTGGTCGTGCCCCATGCGTTGCCGGCGAGGGTGATCGCACCCGGCGTATCCTCGATCTCGTCGCGGCGAGCCACGACACCGACGGCGATGCCCAGCGGGCCGGCCGGTAGCTCGAACAGTTCGCCCGAGACGACTGCTTCACCCGAAAGCTGGGTGTAGATCGTCTGGCCTTCTTCCCAGTCGAACAGGAAGTCGATCTGCTCCTGCGTCAGGTTGCCGCGGAGGAATTCCGGATCGGTCCACGGAATGTCGATGCACTGGCGACCCGAGACGGGCAGCGTCGTGCCGACGCAGGACGAGTACTGGAAGTAACCGCTGTCGTAGGCATCCTGGAGGATCTGCTGCGAGCGGTACTTGCCGTCACTGCGGCTGTACTGGACGTAAGCTTCGTACTTCCAGTTGCCGCCGGTCGAAATATCGCCGCGCACGCCGCCGACACCGCGCAGGTAGTCGACCTTCTGGCTGTTGTCCGACTGATCGGTGATCGCGGTCGGGCTGATGAAGTTGTAACCGGCAAAGCCGTCCGCCCAATAGTTCCAGTAGTTACCGGCACCAGTGGTGTAGAGGTCGCCCGTCCAGCCGAAGTTCCAGAACTGGCGCCAGCCGTTCTGGTAGGTTTCGCGGCGGTTGTAGAGGAACTCGCCGAACAGCTCGACCGAATCAGCCAGTTCGAAGGATGCTTCACCGTAAACCGTGTAGAGATCGGTTTCGGGAATGATCGTCGCCTGCTCCACAAACGGGTGATAGGCGTTCTGGACGGCCATCGATGCAGCATCGTATCCGGTCGGGAACCAGCCGGCCGGCGCGACGAAGTCGAACGCGCCCGAGGCTGCACCGTATGCGGGAATGTTGAGCGCGCCGCCGCCCGCACCATTGGCATACTGGTACTGCAGGAGCACGGTACGACCGAACGGCGAGGTCTGCGTGCCGGTGTCGGGACCGCCCGGGCCGTCGAGGCGCAGGTTGTCGATCAGGTTGTAGGTCCAGATGTGACCCCAGCGAAGATCTTCGCAGTGCGGCTGGCCCGTGCGCGGGTCGATGAGATCCGAACGGTTGCCGCTCTCGTCAAAGATATAGGCTTCAGGGCAGGCGAGGTAGCTGCGGTCGCCGCGAGCCAGCTCGTTGGTGTGCGAATAGTCGGCCGCCAGCGTGATGTGGCCACGACCGAAGTTCTTCGTGTAGGCGATGCTGCCGCGATATTCCTCGCCGCCGGAATCGAACGGAACCGAGACGTTGAAGTCGACCGTCAGGCCGTCTTCGCGATTGCCGGTGAAAATGTTCACCACGCCCGCGATCGCGTCCGAACCGTAGATCGACGATGCGCCGGTCTTCAGGATCTGGATGTCGTTGACGATCGACAGCGGCAGGACGTTGAGGTCGAAGGACGAAACCGCACCGCGCGTACCTGCCGGGCCGGCGCGACGGCCGTTAAGCAGGACCAGGGTACGGTTCGGGCCGAGGCCGCGAAGGTCGATGGTCTGGGCGCCGGGGCCGCCGTTGGTTACGAAGTTCGACGACAGGGCCGAGGTGATCTGGGTCGAACCCGCAGCGACCGGCGAGCTCTGCAGGGCGCTGGCGAGGTCGAGCTTGCCTTCCTGACGAGCGATTTCCGGGCTGACGATCGAGATCGGGTCCGGGCTGTTGAACTGGTTCACCGAGGTGATGCGCGAACCGGTCACGACGATTGCCGGCGGAAGCTCTTCTTCCGCGGTGTCGACGGTTACAGGCTCTTCCTGCTGGGTGTCCTGCGCTGCGGCGCTGGTGGAAAGTGCGATGGCGGCAAGGCCTGCCCCTGCGCACAGGATGGAACGGCTCGCGAATGCGTAACCCGATTTGGTCTTGAGCATCAAACCCCTCGTGTAGGAACTCTTCTGGATGCGAACGGAGTGCTGCACCCCCCTGCAAGATGCAAGGCACGAGCCGACTATTCCCCCGTTATGGGCCTCTAGTGCGGCATAGTGGCAACACACCAAGCGCGCGGCCTAACCATTGTTGGCAAAGCCTTTTTCCCACCCGAGTGATCAATCCTGCGGAGAATTCGCCGCTATCGGGAGTGTTTCCATGAAGCGGTCGGCAATTCGCCTCGCAGCGGACTGCGTGGCGGAGCGGTCACTCTCGTCGCCCACTTCATAGGTATAGGCGGGGATATCGAATGTCTCGTGGAACCAGTTCTTCGAAGTGCCGGAGCCGGGGTTCGCATTACGCCGTTCGATGGTGAATTCGAAGCCCTCAAGCTTTCCCGCCAATTGCCCAAGCCAGCTATCGAGGAATGCTTGCTCGCGCGCGTCGGTCTCCTCTTCGCCTTGCACGTAGAACAGATTGCTGCGGGTCGAATGGAAGTCGATCATGACAACCGGCCGGTGCGCTGTCGCGTTTGCGTCGAGCCAGGTCTTCACCGCCGCCGTCTCGGGCTGCGAGAAGATGCCCCAGTCGCGGTTGAGGTCTTGCCCGCCGCGGTTGGCCCGCCAATGGCCCCGCGCAACACCGTCGGGATTGACCAATGGGACGACCAAGAAACGATATCTCTCCGCCAGGCCAGGATCCTCAGCCAACCGTTCGACAATGCGGTCGACGAATGCTTCCATGGCAACCGCCCCGCTCACTTCGGGCGGGTGCTGGCGGCCGAGGAGCACGACCAGCCGCTCCGCACTTGCGCTTCCGAGCGTCAATGCCTCTACCGGGCGCTTATCGTGCGATTGGCCGAGCACGATCCGTTCGCCGCCGGTGCTTTTCCAGCGGTCGATCGCCCTCCCATGCCAGCGCGTATCGAGCACCTCCTGCGCGCTGACGCGCGCGCTGCCAGCGGGCAGGACGAAGCTCGCCCGCTTGCCGTCCTGTGACAGCTCGACCGCAAGCTGCCGAGAGGTGCTGCCGTCGCTCCACTTGGGAATGTAGCGATGGTCGCCGACGAGATAGTCGAGATGGACTGTAATCGGTGCGCCCTGCCCTGCCTCGTAGCGGAAGGCGTACCAAGGGCTCGGGTTGATCGGCGGGGCGTGCTCTGGTGCGACCAGAAGGGTGAATTCGCGCTCGCCGTTAATGACGCAGCGCGACAGCGCGGCGCCTTCGAAATCGAAATCTATCCGGACCGCCGGGGTGGCGCAGCCACTGGCCGCAGCTACGGGACCCGAATGCACCGACGGGGGCACGCTCGTCGAGCATGCCCCCGTGGCCAATGCGACCCAGATTATCAGGTGTCGCATCTTCACTGCTTGCAACCCTCCAGGTCAGAACTCCTTGCGCAGTTCGATGTGGAACACCCGGCCGCGCGCACTGTGCAGTTCGCTGTAATAACCGAACTGCTCGTCCGCCAGCGGGGGATCCTTGTCGAAGAGGTTGTTGATGGCGAACCGGAGGCGGGTGCCGTCCAGCGCGGTGTCGTTGTCGATCGAATAGGCGATCGACAGGTTGACGGTCATCTGGTCTTTGACACGGAAGAAGTTGCCGTTGGGATCGTCCGTATCCAGCAGCACGTCGCGCGTCACGCTCGTGTCCCAGACCTCGCCGACATAGTTGGTGAAGAGGCCGACATCCACCGGACCGCTTTCCCAGTTGACCGAGCCGCTGAAGCGCCACTTGGGACGCCCGTCGACCTCGAGCAGTTCGCCAAGGCCGCCCACCGTGACGTCGGTCGGAAGTTCGCCATTGGCGATGCCCTCCAGCAGTTCCTGGCTGTCGGGGCCAGCGGACTGTACGAAGCTGTTCAGGCGCGCCGCGTTGAAGCGCAGGCGGAACTTGCCGAGCCCGAAATCGGGCACGCGGTAGAACAGGCCGAAGTCCCAGCCCTTCGACACGCGGCTGTCGAGGTTGAGATAGGGGTCGAGCACCTGGATGATCGAACCGGCGGGGGCGAGGCTCGTACCGGCGAACAGCGCGATGTCCTCAGCCGTCGGATCGGCGCGGATCACGTTCGGGTTCGTGTCGCCGTTGAGGCGGCGCAGCAGGTCGAGCGCGATGGCGTTATCGTCTCCGAACGTGCCGACGAGCCCGGTCTGCTTCACGCGCCAGTAGTCGGCGGTCAGCGTCAGGCCGGGAATGAATTCCGGCTCGAGCACGATGCCGAGATTGATGCTTTCGCTATCTTCGGGAACGAGGTTCTCGGTGCCCGAACGGAAGCTGACGGTACTCGCCCCCGGGCAGGCGCCCAGATTGGCCAGCAGGCCCTTCTCGACCTGCGCCTGGCAGAAGACGAAGTCGTCGCGGGTGTTGACGCGGGTGGTGCCCTCGTCGTTCACCTGCACCAGGTTCGGGGCACGGAAGCCTTCCGACCAGGCACCGCGAAGCGTGACGCCCGGGAAGGTCGTCCACGAGGCCGCGATACGCGGGACCATGGCGGTCTCGTCGATATCGGTGAAGCGCTCGATCCGGCCGGCCAGCTGGACGTTGAATTCCTCGACCAGCGGGATGTTCATTTCAGGGCTGACGAGCGGTACGAAGACTTCGGCAAAAGCCGAATAGACCTCGCGCTCGCCGCTGGTGTCGGGCGAAGGACTGGTGCCGACGACGTCGCTGCCGTTGAAGTCACCCGTCACGCTGTCGGTGAAGGTGATCGTGCCGTCGAGACGCGGGTCGCGATCGTCGAAGAAGGTCTCGCGGCGCCATTCGACACCTGCCGCCACGCCCAGGTTTCCGCCCGGAAGCGAGAACAGGTCGTCACGGCTGACCTTGAAGTCGGCCAGGGCAAGGCTGGTGCCGCCCTTGCGGAAGACGTCGATCCGCATGGAATCCATCACCGATTCCGGATTGGGCGTGCAGTCGCCCTCGCCCGGATCGCCCAGGCACCCGCCGTTGAACGGGTTGTAGGCATCGGGGCCGGTGCGGTTGATGGCTTCCTGCGCCAGCGTCAGCGACACGCGATTGCGCGCAATGTCATCGGTCCTGGCTTCCGAATAGAGCACGCCGGTATCAAAGTCCCACGAGCCGAAATTGCCGCGCAGGCCCCCGACCAGGCGATAGACGTCCTTGTCGACCGACACGTCGCGGCTGCCGACATCGACGAAGCGGTAACGCTCCATGATGACGTCCGCACCGCCAGAGGCAATCGTCGTGCCCGGCAGGCGGTTCGGGCTGCCGACGGGACCGAAGGGGTTCCAGTAGGCATTGCGCGAAATGCCGATCGGCACTGCGCCGAGGATCGCCGAGGCCTCGTTGTTGCGGCGGCTTTCGGAGCGGTAGAAGCTGCCTTCAAAATAGGCCTCGAGGCTGCTGGTCAGCTCGTAGTTGAGCAGCGCCATCGCATTGTAGCGCTTCTTCTCGCTGATCAGCGTGCCGTCGTAGTTCTGGTTGTAGCGCACGGCGGTAGTCGGCGTGGTGCCGTTGCGCGCGCAAACGCCATTGCCGAAATCGAGGCGGCAGCCCGGGAAATAGTCCGGCTGCAGGTAAAAGTCGTCATCGCCGATCGGCGTGCGGCTCGACGGGGCCTGGATGTCGAACTGGCCGAACGGGCCGAAGGTGTTGCGGTTGTTGAACGAGGCGTCGCCTTCGAAATCGGTGCCTTCGACCAGCGGCAGGCGGTTTTCGTCCGCAGCATATTCGCGTTCCGAAGTCGGCATGCCGTTTTCGTAGTAATAGCCGCCGTAGACGGTCATGTTGCCCCGTCCGCCGCCGAAATCGAATCCGAGGCCACCGCTCAGGCGATAGCTGTAAAGGCTGGTGCCGTCCGAAGCGCGCCAGTCACCTTCCACGAAACCGCCGTTGAGATTGCCCTTGAGGACGGTATTGATGACACCGGCGACCGCGTCGGCCCCGTAGATGGCCGAAGCGCCGTCACGCAGGACCTCGATCCGCCGGATGCTGCCGGGTGCGATCTCGTTGGTGTCGGAGCTGACCACCGGGACCAGCAGTTCGGTCTGGAAACCCGGGTGCAACGTCATGCGGCGACCGTTGATCAGCAGCAGCGTGTTGCCCGTGCCGAGATCGCGCAAATTGATCGAGCCGACGTCGCCGCGCGCGCTGTTCTGCGTGGTGGCGTTCTGTTCGTTGAATGCAACCGTACCGGCCTGCGGGATAGCGCGGAACAGTTCGTCGCCCGAAGATGCACCGGTGTTTTCGATCGCCTGCTCGTCGAGCACGGTGACCGGCAGCACGTCGTTTATCTGGGCACCCTGGATCTGCGAGCCGGTGACGACGATGACCTGCTCGTCCTCCTCGGTCACGGGCTGCTCCACGGCAGCGGCGGGTGCGGGCGCGGTGGTCTGCGCCTGTGCGGTGGTGGCGGCAAGGAGGCTGGTGCCTCCAAGCAGGCCGATCCTGGCAATGGTCTTGATACGCATGGAATTCTCCCCGTTATTCCTCGAATGTCCGCCTGGTGAGCCAGGTTTCGAAAATACCCGGCCACTGGTTCAGGATCTGGTCGCTCGAACCGAGGCCCCAACCGTGGCCTCCGTCCTCGAAAATATGCAGTTCCGCCGCCGCGCCTTTTGCCTTCAGGGCCTGGAACAAGGTGATGCCATGCCCCGGCGACGTGATCGGATCGTCGGCAGAGGCAAAGATGATGGTCGGCGGCGCGTCCTTGCTCGCATGGGTATCGAGCGACCAGGCATCTTCTGCCGCGCTGGTCGGGTTCTCGCCGATGATCTCGCGCCGCGTGCGCGTGGTGTCGTAGGGCTTGCGCAGCGACACCACCGGGAACAGCAGCGCTGCGAAATCGGGCTTTGCGCTGGCCGTCTCGAACCGGTCGCTGCCCTCGTAAAGCGCATGGTCGGGCCGGTAGGCGGTGTAGCCTGCCAGGTGCCCGCCGGCGGAGAACCCCATCACCCCGATCCGGTCGGGACGGATGCCGAAATCCTTCGCGCGCGAGCGGATGATCTTCATTGCGCGCTGCGCATCGGCGAAGGGCGCGCTCGCATCCCAGCCATCGTTCGGCAGGCGGTAGATGAGGTCGAAGACGGTGAAGCCGCGGTCCTGCAGCCAGCGCGCCGCGGGCTCGCTTTCCTTCCACAGCTGGATCCGGAAATAGCCGCCTCCGCCGCAGATCATCACGGCCATGCCGTTGGGATGGTTGGGCCGGTAGACGCGCATCCGGGGGGTCGAGATGTTCGAGACCGCGCCGTAGCCTGCGCCTTCGGTGCCGATCTTTTCCGGACCCGTGGGCCCTCCCCTGCCCGGCGGCGAACCGGGCCAGAGCATGATTTCCTCGTAGGGGTGGGCGAGTGCGCGCGCGCCCGACATCGCCAGGCCCGCCGCACCCGCCACCAGCGCGCTCGAGGAGAGAAACCCGCGCCGGTTGATCATACAGCTCCTCCAAGGGATTCGCTGATCGCCTCGCTGTGGGGCCCGCTGCGTTCGTGCCGCTCGATGTCCTCTCCGGGCAGCGGCATCGGATTGCCCGCCATGGCGGCGGCAAGCCGGTCGGTGTCGAGCGCGTTTTCCCACTTCGCCACGACGATGGTGGCAACGGCGTTGCCGACGAAATTGGTCAGAGCACGGCATTCGCTCATGAAGCGGTCGATGCCGAGGATCAGCGCCATGCCGGCAACCGGCACGGACGGCACGACCGAAAGCGTTGCGGCGAGGATTACGAAGCCGGCCCCGGTAACGCCCGCCGCGCCCTTGGAACTGACCATGGCGACCAGCACCAGCGCGATCTGTTCGCCCAGCGACAGGTCGATACCCACTGCCTGCGCGATGAACAGTGCGGCCAGCGTCATGTAGATGTTCGTGCCGTCGAGGTTAAAGGAATAGCCCGTCGGCACGACCAGCCCGACCACCGGCTTGCGGCATCCGGCGATTTCCATCTTCTCCATCAGGCTGGGCAGTGCCGCTTCCGAGGAGGATGTGCCGAGCACCAGCAGCAGTTCCTCGCGCAAATATTTGATGAGCGCGAAGATCGAGAAGCCGGTGGCCCATGCCACCACTCCCAGCACGACGAGCACGAAGAGCAGCGAGGTGATGTAGAATGTCGCCACTAGCTTCGCGAGGCTGGCGAGCGAGCCGATGCCGAATTCCCCGATGGTGAAGGCGATTGCGCCGAAGGCCCCGATGGGTGCCAGCTTCATCAGCATGTGCACCAGCTTGAAGATGACCTGGCCGAAAGAGCTGAGCACGTCGAACACGAGGTCGCTGTGGGGCCGCGTCGCGGCGATGGCGACGCCGCTGAGGATGGCGACCAGCAGGACCTGCAGGATAGATCCGCTCGTTACCGCGCTGAAGAGGGTGGTCGGAATGATGCCGAGGAGGAAGCCGCTAAGCGTCTGCTCTTCGGCAGTGCTCGCGTAATTGGAAACCGCCTCGGTATCGAGCGTGGCCGGATCGATGTTGAGCCCGGCACCCGGCTGGACCACGTTCGCCACGATCAGGCCGATGATCAGCGCAAGGGTCGAGAAGAACAGGAAATAGGCGAAGGCCTTCCAGGCCACGCTGCCAACGGAAGACATGTCCTTCATGCCTGCGATACCGGTGGCCACGGTTACGAAGATAACCGGCGCGATGATCATCTTCACCAGATTGATGAAGGCATCGCCGAGCGGTTTCAGCGAAGCGCCGAACTCCGGGTAGACATGGCCCACCAAGGCGCCGACGACGATGGCCGCCAGAACCTGCGCATAGAGCTTGCGGTAGATCGGCACCTTGCGATCCGGCGTCCCGCCCGAATCCGCGACCAGCTCAGCTGCGACCAATAATCCTCTCCCCAAATCGGCGGTCTTCGCCGCTCGGGCGAGATAATCGCGCGCAGTGCGGAGAGCGGCAATCACGACAAAGCAATTATGATACTGTCGTAAAATCATGATGTTACCAATTTCCGACCCTAAATTTGTGCGGTTTTTCACACACGATGGTTGCAGTTTGTGCGAAAACTCGCACAACTCTCATCCATGAAGGGGTGGAGGGCACAACCGGGCAGGCTGGCTGCCATCGCGCTGCTGGTGGCGCTTGCTCTCTTTGCCATCATCAAGACCGACGACGTGATGCGCGCCAACGCGCTGGTCGCCGAGGAAGAAGCGGCCATGGACGGCGCGGCGATTCTCGCGTCCAGCCTTTCCAGCGAACTCGACAAGTTCAGCCTGCTTCCTCTCGCGCTGGCAGAAGATCCGCAGGTGAAGGCGCTGGTGGCAGGCGACCGCGACGCAGCGCGCGCGCTCGACCGCCGGCTGGAAACCCTGGCATCGCAATCGGATGCCGCGGCGATCTACGTGATGGATGCGCAAGGACTGACCCTCGCGGCAAGCAATCATGCCCTGCCCACCAGCTTCGTGAATTCCAACTATGCCTTCCGCAGCTATTTCCGCGAGGCGATGGACAAGGGGTCTTCGACCCAGTTCGCGCTCGGCACGGTCAGCCGCAAGCCGGGGCTCTATATCGCTGCGCGCGTCGGCCCTTCGAATGCTCCTTCAGGCGTTGTCGCGGTCAAGGTCGAGTTCGATCGCACGGAAGAGAACTGGCGCCGCGCAACGCGCGGAGTCTACGTGACCGACCGCGAGGGCGTGGTACTGCTGACCAGCGAAGAAGCATGGCGCTTCCATCTGACCGGCAGCGCCCCTGCCGCTCCCCGCGACCCGGCAGAAGACCTCCGGCAGTTCGGGATTGCCGAATTGCCGCGGCTCGAGCTGCCCCTTGCAGGTGCGTCCGGCGAGATCGTGCAGGTTCCGCTGGTCGAAGCGCAGCAGGCCATCGGGCCTGCCGGTTGGGATATCCACCTCATCGTCGATCCAGGGCCGCGCGTGGCTGCGGCCTTGGCAACCGGGCGCCTGGTACTGGTCTCGATTGCGGTTGTCGTGTTCGCGGTCATCTTTGCCCTGTTCGCGGCCAATCGCCGGCGGCGTGCGCACGAAGAAGCGGTTGTCGCACAGCGCACGCGCACGCTGCGCGAACAACTGTCGCAGGCAAATCGTCTCGCGACACTCGGCCAGATCTCTGCCGGGGTGAACCACGAAATCGGCCAACCGGTATCGGCCATCCGCGTGTTCGCGGAAAGCGGGTCAAAGCTGGTCGCCGCCGGCGAGACCGGCCAGGCAGCGCAGAATTTTAGCGAAATCGTCTCCCTTGCCGACCGCATCGGGGCGATCACGAGCGAGCTTCGGCGCTTCGGCCGCCGCCAGCCGGGCGAGAAACGGATTGTGGCCATTGGAGAAATCATCGACGGTGCCCTGCTGCTACTGCGCGACCGCATCCATTCGCACGGGAGGGATATCGACCTTCCCGAGGAGGATCTGCGCAGGGTCACGGTTGAGGCCGAACACGTCCGCCTGGAACAGGTTCTGGTGAACCTGCTCCAGAACGCCCTTGATGCGACCGACTTCGGCGGACGGATCGCCATCGAAATCGCGCTCCTGCCCGATGCCGTGCACCTTCATGTCGTCGACGAAGGGCACGGAATCCCGGCAGCGAGCCGGGATACGCTGTTCCACCCCTTCGCAACCAGCAAGGATGACGGACTGGGACTCGGCCTAGTCATCGCCCGCGAGATCATGCGCGACCTTTCGGGTGACCTCGTCTTCGACGCCAACCGGCAGCACACCACTTTCACGATGATCATCCCGAGGCACCGATGACAGCCAAAGGTGCAACGGTACTGTTGATCGAGGATGACGACGCGCTGCGCGCGGGTGTCACACAGGCGCTCGAACTCGAGGGTTACGCGGTCGAGGCCCATAGCGAGGCGCAGACGCCGCTCCGCATCCTCTCGCCCGAATTTGCAGGCGTGGTGGTGAGCGACGTCCGGCTGCCGGGCATGGACGGTATCCAGTTCTTCGCCCGATTGCGCGAGCTCGACCCCGACATACCGGTCATTTTCACGACCGCTCACGGCGACGTCGACATGGCGGTCGAGGCGATGAAGAACGGTGCAGCCGACTTCTTCCCCAAGCCCTATTCGGTGTCGCGCCTGGCCATGTCGGTCGAGCGGGCGCTCGGGCGCCGCGCGTTGGTGCTGGAAAACCGCAAGCTGCGTGCCGAACTCGCCGACCAAGGTGGGCCGAGCGCCTTTGGACGCTCTCCCGCTTCGCGCAGGCTAGAAGCGATCGTCAGCGAAGTCGCCCAGACCGACGCCGACCTCGTCTTGCGCGGTGCGCCGGGCACCGGGAAGAGCGCTCTGGCCCGACACATCCACGACAAGAGCGCGCGAGCCGACCGACCTTTCGTCGTGGTCGACCCGGCCATCTTTGCAAACGAGGAAGCGGATCTTCTCCTTTACGGACGCGATCCATCGGTCGCCCTGTCACGCTCTGGCATGGTCGAACGCGCCAATGGAGGCACGCTGGTTCTCGATGCCATCGACAATATTCCGCGCAAGGCCCGCGCCCGGCTGGCCAATCTCGTCGACACGCGCAGTTTCTTGGCTTTAGGCGCGAGCCGGCCCTACCAGGTCGATATCCGCATCATCGCCATTTCGGGCGCGAACCGCGCGAATGCGAAGGCAAAGTCGAAGGCCACCGCCGACGTGGTCGACAGGCTGGCCGGCGTGACCGTACCGGTCCCGTCCCTGACCGACCGGCGTGAGGATATTCCGGATTTCTTCCGCCGGTTCGTCGCGGAATTCGAACTGCTTCTCGACCGTGCCGCACCTCCCGTCATGGAAGGCGACTGGCATCACCTCCTGACCCATGACTGGCCGGGCAATCTGCGCGAGTTGCGGTCCTATGCGCAGGGGTTCGTCCTCGGGTTGACTCGCATGGAGCCGTCCGGCCCGCCGATAACCGGCAGCACGAGCCTCAAGGACATGCTTGCGAAATTCGAACGAACGGTTCTGGAAGACGCCTTGTCCCGGGCATCGGGCAGCATCGGCACGGTACAGGCCGAACTCGCGATCCCGCGGAAGACACTTTACGACAAGCTTGCGCGGCACGGCTTGCGGCCGGGCGACTTCCGCAGCGATTGAAAAAGCTCTCCAGCCTGCCGGCGGCGCACCCTCCTCGCTCGAACTGGCCCCGGAATCAAAAAACCCCGCTGAAATCAGCGGGGTCTTGTGGCCTACAAGGCTAGTAACGGTGGTTGCGGGGGTTGGATTTGAACCAACGACCTTCAGGTTATGAGCCTGACGAGCTACCGGGCTGCTCCACCCCGCGGCACCGTGCCGTCATCCGGGCGCTTGGCCCAGAGACGAAAAAGCCGCCGCTCGGTTCGCACCGGCAGCGGCCTTTTTGAAACTGTGAATGGGTTATCCCGATGCCCGCCGGCTTTAATGCCTGGCGACGACCTACTCTTCCAGTGCTTAGGCACTAGTACCATCGGCGCTGTCCGGTTTCACGGCCGAGTTCGAGATGGGATCGGGTGGGTCACAGACGCTAAGGTCACCAAGCAATAGAGCTGGCGGACATGGGTTAAATCGATGCTTTGAGCTTTTCTGGGCTTATCCGGCTTTGGAGATTTCCTCCGACCAAGACAGCGCAGGGCTGTCGTTGATGGTGGGATCCTACAAGCGCGAAAAGAACTATTAGGACCGGTTAGCTCCACACATTACTGCGCTTCCACACCCGGCCTATCAACGTCGTGGTCTACGACGGTTCGAAGATACCTTATCTTAAGGGAGGCTTCCCGCTTAGATGCTTTCAGCGGTTATCCCGTCCGTACATAGCTACCCAGCGGCACCCTTGGCAGGATGACTGGTACACCAGAGGTACGTTCACCCCGGTCCTCTCGTACTAGGGGCAACTCCTTTCAAGTATCGACGCCCACGGCAGATAGGGACCAAACTGTCTCGCGACGTTCTGAACCCAGCTCACGTACCACTTTAATTGGCGAACAGCCAAACCCTTGGGACCTGCTCCAGCCCCAGGATGTGATGAGCCGACATCGAGGTGCCAAACGATTCCGTCGATATGAGCTCTTGGGAATCATCAGCCTGTTATCCCCGGCGTACCTTTTATCCGTTGAGCGATGGCCCTTCCACGAGGGACCACCGGATCACTATGACCGACTTTCGTCTCTGCTCGACTCGTCAGTCTCGCAGTCAGGCAGGCTTATGCCATTGCACTCTTGCAGACGGTTTCCAACCGTCCTGAGCCTACCATCGCGCGCCTCCGTTACTCTTTAGGAGGCGACCGCCCCAGTCAAACTACCCGCCACAGAGGGTCCCACTACCGGATAACGGTAGCTGGTTAGACATCAGAAAACAGCAGGGTGGTATTTCACCTATGGCTCCACGACAGCTGGCGCCGTCGCTTCAAAGCCTCCCACCTATGCTACACAACTCTTTCCTAATGCCACTCTGAAGCTGCAGTAAAGGTGCACGGGGTCTTTCCGTCTAACCGCGGGTACTCCGCATCTTCACGGAGAATTCAATTTCGCTGAGCATATCCTGGAGACAGTGGGGAAGTCGTTACGCCATTCGTGCAGGTCGGAACTTACCCGACAAGGAATTTCGCTACCTTAGGACCGTTATAGTTACGGCCGCCGTTTACTCGGGCTTCAATTCGGAGCTTGCACTCCTCCTCTTAACCTTCGAGCACCGGGCAGGCGTCACACCCTATACGTCGTCTTGAAGCCGACTTAGCAGAGTGCTGTGTTTTTGCTAAACAGTCGCTACCCCCTGGCCTGTGCCCCCTGAAAAGAGTTGCCTCGATCCAGGGCCTCCTTCTTCCGAAGGTACGGAGGCAATTTGCCGAGTTCCTTCAG